>DAOULT010000081.1:0-8816 GCA_034417895.1 Anaerolineae bacterium
ATTGGCTCAGCTTCTCGGCACTTTCTTCCATAAGTCAGCCCTCCGAGCCAAAACACTAATAAGCCCCTGCCGGGCACTCTCTTTCTTCGTCCTCGTCGTAGTGCAAAATCTTCGCCAGTTCCTCTAATCCTTCTCTGAAAAGCAGCTTTCTGGCCCTGTAAGCCGTGTTTATACACCTGCTCATCTCCACGGATTCTTTGGGTGGCGAGAGGTCGTAGTGCAGAAAATCTCGTCTGGGCTGGCGCACGGCCAGGCTCTCGATCTCGATGCGCGCCGAACCCAGGCAGGCCGGCTTGCCCCCGCCCAGTTTGGGATTGAGGGGCGGCTCTCCCTGCCCCAGGGCGATGAGCAACACCCCCAACTCGCCCCTGGTCAGATTCTCGAAACGCACCTCGAAGCGAAAACGCGACCCGACCGGGCAGACCTCCACCGGCACATTGCCTCCCGTCGCCGGCTGGCCGTGCAGGTAGAAGCGGCGGCCCCGTATCTGTCTCTGCGGGCTGTACATGGGAGGGATGCGTATCACCTGGCTTCCGCCCTCGATCTGAACGGCATCGCTGAAGCTGACCTGGCCCATGTAGCCCATCGCTCCGAACAGACGGCAGGCCGTGCACAACTTGTATTCACGAGCCTGATCGAAGCGACATTCTACGAGCTGTTTGGGTACAATAGTCCCCCGCCCTATCTTGTTTACACAGGAGTAGGTGATGGCTTCCACGATGGCCCGCATGGCCCCTTTCAGGGAAGAGGCCGGAATGACCCTTTGCCCCCCGGAGCGGAAGAAATCCCTGACCAGAGGCGTTTCTCTGGCCTGGGCCGCATCGATCTCGGCCATCATCTCGATCCCGCCCGAAGCCACGTGGATGGGCGTCAGGGCCACGATGAGGCCCTGCAATTGGCCGCTCAACCGGCCCCGGTCTTCCAGGCTATGCCCTTCGTGTTGTTGCAGGGGCGAGTCCTTGGGCAATTCGCCCGTAGGCAAGGGCACGTATTCGTAGGGTTTGGGAGCCAGTTCTTCAAAGCCTCGCTCCTCTTCGTCCGGGGTGAATCGCCTTCTAGGCATCGTAAGGTTCCACCTTTCGCAGCCGGGTCAGGACCGTCATTCCCCCTCGCTTGTAATTGAGGGCCGATATCTTCACGTGCTCCGGTTCGCCTTCGATGGGGTATTTCAGGGGGCGGGGGATGCGGGTCTCGATCCAGGCTTTCTTGTCCTCATCCTTTTCCTTGTTCCAGACGCCCCACAGCAGGATATCGGTCGGCTCGCTCTCTTCGTCCAGGCCCAGGTTTAACTCATCCCAACCCTCTAATTCCACCTGGCGCTCGGCCAACAGGTGCAGGTCGCAGCTTTGGCCCTGCTGCTGCCAGCGTATCTCTTTATCCTCGCCGAAGGCCCGGCCCCGCAGCCAGCCCAGATCAGGTTTACGATAAGTCTCTAGCTCGGCCTGGCTGATGCTCTCGAAGAGCACGAATTTCAGCCCGGCGGCCAGGCCGTCAACCGCATCGGGGAAATCTTCGACCTTCTCCACTCGACGGTGATAAACGTGGGGGGCCATCTAATCACCCCTCTCCCTGCGGCTCTGCACGAAGCTGGCCCAGGATGGCACCGTGCCTTTGAGCACGTCTTCGATCTGGACGGCGTTCTCATAGGTCAAAGTGACCCGTCCCCACTCCGGCACTACCTCTTTAGGAGCGGGCAAAGGGGCCTCTCCTTCAGGCTCGAAACCGTACTTTTCGCTCTCCTCTGCGGACAGGAAGGCGGTGACGCCGTACAGGTGGCGTCCGAAGTCCAGCTCGCCCTCCCCGCCAAACTGGCCCGGATAGGAGACCTCCAGCCGGCGGTACTCGACCTGGAGGCGGCCCATGCCCTTCGACTTGCCGAAGCCCACAGGCACAAATCCCTGCCCCATGTCCCGCAAAGCTACGGCCAACAGGCCCACCTGCCAGAGCTGGAAATTTTTGAGGTGCAGCTCGGTGTAAAATGCGCCCTGGGTAACGACCTCCAGTTGGAAGGGGCCGACAGCCACCGCCCCCGAAACGCGGTCGATGGCTACCCCGTCCCGTGTTTCGGTGCGGTTGGCCTGTTTGAAGAGTTCTTTGTTAGCGGGATCGTCGGGGTCCAGGGGGTAGGCGTCGGCTATCTCCAGGCGGCTGGCGACCACGGTGTGCCCAAAAAGGCGGCAGATGGAACACAGGGCTTTGTGTTTCTCGGCCCCGGATAGCCCTTTCTTCTTTAATTCCGGCTGCTGATCGCAGGCCGTTTCTCCCAGGGGGTCGCAGCACTTCACCTCCACCGTGCGGGCGATCCGCTCACAGTAGCTACGTATAGCGCCCCGCAAGCTGCTGCCCGGCAGATAGACCGTCTCGCCCGGCAGGTGGGCGTGGCTGGTGCGCACAAAGTTCATGTTCGGCAGGGTGGGATCGGCTCCCGCCTCCCGGCCAGATTTGATCAGCAGTGGCCCATCTGGCCGCAGGGCCAGGGCCAGACGCCATTCGTTGACGATGCGTTTGTGCATGATATCACTCCATTCTACAACTCTACAACATTAGCATGTGATTCTAATTGTGGTCACGCAGCACCAGCGGCAGGTAAGTGCCCCCCTGCTCCGAAAAAGTGGCGGACGCCGTGTTTTGTATCGTCCCGCCGGTGCCCCCGCTGGTGGCCGTGATGTGCGCGGTGCCTGATATGTTGGAAGTGAGGTGGGCGATAGCCAGGCCGCCGCTGGTCGCTGACCGGGCGGAGATCGTACCCAGATCGGTGCCAAACGCCACCAGGAGGCCGTCACCCACCTGGGCATTGTTATTGTCCTTAACCGTGGCCGTCACGGTGATAACTTTACCAACGATCTGGGTGGCAGGGCTGGCTATCAACTGCGTAACCGAGTAAGGGGCATTAGACTGGATGTTAGATTGATAGGTATCGTCATCTGGGGTTGAGGTCAAGGCCCCTGCATTCTGCGCCCAGGTATAGTCCGAACGCATCAGGGCAGCCAGTCGTGCGTCGCTCATCTTGGACAACATCCTGGCAGGACTGGTCAGGCACTCATCCCCGGAGCATTCCGGCGGCCCCGCAAAGGCGTAAGACCAAAAATAGAGATTCCAGGCCGCACAGTGTTTTTTCATGTTTGTAGGATCATAACCCACAAAATCAGGCGTCATGTCCGCATACAGCGTCATGGGCTGGAGTTCCTGGTTTGTATCGCCGTTTGGATCGACCGTCAGGACGGAGGAACGATACCACTCAAAAAGCACCCCCTTCGGCAGCAATTCGGCCACGTATCCCCTGACCACTGCCCCGTTTTCCTTATTGCTCAGGTAGGACTTGGCGCCATTGGACCAATATGGGTCTAAGAGGGCTACCCGGCTGGGCAGTAAATGGCCCGGCACATTTCCGGCCTTAATCCCATCGCTGACCAGTTTGGTCAGGCGCACTGCCATCTGGTTGCCCAGCGAGTGCCCGGCAATGCGGATGTGGCCGCCGGTGTAATTTTGCTCCGTCATGGCTGCCACGTAAGTCTGGTAGAACAGCTCACCGGCGCTCGGCGTGCCTGTGGGAGCCTCTTCGTAACTGCCGTCTCCCTTACGCCAGCGCATACGCTGCGGCCCATCGTTGACCCAGATTTTGGCCTCGGCGTCTTTGACCTCGGCCTCGTCTGAAAACTGGTTCCAATAGAAGATGCCAATGTTCCACCCGGCGTTGACCCAGGCGTTGGCCGTGTTGACATTACCTCCCTCGGCGTAGGTGAAGTTGGGAGGATAGGTGGCCGAGATGCCCGGCTGCCACCCATGTACAAAGATCACCGTCGGTTTGGCGGGGTCAAAATAGGCATTGGACTGGCCGGAGACGAATTTTTGCGAGGCGTTATCCAGCCCAAACCAATAGAGGCCGTAGCTCAACACGTTGGGGTCATAGGCTAAAGATGCGACCTGTGCCGAAAGCGAGGCCGGAAACGGCGACAACGCCGTCGAGATGAGAAAGATAGCGATCAAAAGTCTAAACCAGCGATTCATGGGATGCCTCCTTTATCCTTCTACTCTTCCAACCTTCCAAATTTCCGCCAGAAAGGTGTCTAACAAATCTTTACGCTTTTCATCATCCAATCGCTGCCCCTGGCCGGTAAGCAGGTACTCGCGCAGGGAGTCCCGATCCACCACCTCGGACTTCTCCCAATCCACGCTCAGCTTCACCCGCCCCAGGCCCCGCGAGCTGCCGCCGCCCAGGGCCACGCGACCTTTTTCAAACTCCTGCACTCCTAAGAGGGCCAAACCCTGTTCGAGCCTGGTGGCGTTCTCCACCACCATCTCGAAGGAGAACTCGGTGCCGGGCGGCACGGCCTCGAAATTATACAGGAGACCTTCGCCTGCCGTGCCGGTATCGCGGTCGATGGCTACCCCGTCCCGCTCCACGTAGCGTCCGAAGGTCTTGTCCCGCACCGTCAGGTCTTTGAACAGCACTTTGGAGGCCAGCCAGGGCGCGCCGCACAGCCGACAGGTCCAGCAGGATTTCCCGATAATGGCCCGGCTTAGACTCTCCGCATCGTCTCTGTATTCGATCTTCAACTCGTTCACGTCGCCTTGCGTCAGGCAGCCGGGTGATTCACCCTTCTTCTCCGGTCTGGGGACGGAGATGCAGGCCAGTTCGGGATCAAAATCAAAGGCCCGCAAAATAGCCTCCAGATGGGCGCGGTAGGCCCCTTTGAAAGACGAGCCAGGGATGTATGGGCGACCGGCCACATCCTTGACCACCGGCAGGTCTACCCCGGCTGCCCCGCCCGTGGTCCCCGCTCCGATGCGCAGGGCGGTCTCCAGGCGCAACACCCCAGGGAGGCGCAGACGGCTGTGGAAGGCGCTGAAATCGACCCTTGCCTCTTTCTCCTGGCTCATGGTCTTACCTCCTTGCCCTCTTCCTTGCGGTAGTAGAAATAGCGGTTCATCTGGCCCAGGTATTGACGCACCAACTCCATCCAGATAAGGTCGATCTCCTCTTTTCTGAGAGATCTGCTTCGTCCCTGTTCGTCGTTCAATTCGCTCTGGACTTTACCGGCGATGGCCCTGGCCGTATTTTGCAGGTCATTTAGCTCCTTGACCAGCTTTTTGCCGAAACCTTTCGCCCGCCAGTTTGTGCCCCGTGCGTCACGTCCCACCTGATATTGGATGAAATTGATCACCACCTCGGCGCTGTCGGTATCCAGGGCCACGCCCAACAGGTTGCTGATCTGATGTTTCTCCATCTGGGTGGCGCTGATGTTCGTATCGTCCACCAGCCTGCGGACCCGTCGCACCAGGCCGTTCATGGCCGCCTCGATGCGGTTTCTGATCAGCATCAGACGGCGCGATTCCTTTCTCTCCTCTTGCTTCTCCTCTACTTGAGTCATCTACATCACCTCCAGATGAAATGGCGAGCAAACCTGCACCTGTCCAAAACCTCGTTCGCGCTCCCGTCCTACCCCGCGTTGTTCCAGGTTAGCCAGGGGGCCATTGCTTTGAGGATCCAGCAACTCCTTGCGGTCGATGCCTCGCACCTGGTACAGAAAGACGCTGCCCATGGCCGTGCTCAACTCCATGTCGCGAGGCACTCCGGCTCCCATCAGCCAGCCGCCGCGGGCTTCGTGGCGGGCAAAAGAGCGTGCCAATTCGATCCCCTTAACTGCCAGCTCCAACTCGTCCGCTGCCAGCAGAGTAGCTGGCAGGCCGCGCCTGGTCAAAAGGGCCGGGGCCAGCAGATCGACGGTGAAAAACCAGCCCTCCAGCGGCGGCAGGGCGGGGTTCAGCTTACGGTAGAAGGCCCATTCTTCGTTTATCTTGTCGTTCAAGGCGGCCAGGCGATCTTGCAGGGACTTAAGGGAAGAAGCCTCGTTTTTCCCGACCGCCACGCTCACCTGCCCCAGACCCCGCGACCGCCCCGACCCCACCCGCTTCACCAGGGGTAGAAACTGCTCCAATAACTCCTTACGCCCCTGGTCGATCAGGACGCTCCCCCGCAGAGCAGTGTAGGGGTCATGTGCGCGGCAGGTGTCGGCCTCGGGCGCAGGGGGCTGGATAACCTCCAGGGTGTAGAGCATCTGATCCTGGGCTACGGCCCGCTGGCGGTTGATGGCCGTGCGGGAAGTACGACCCAGGGGGACCTTAACTTGATAATAGTCATCCTCGTCCCGCCCGTAAAAGCCTTCACAGGGGCTTACGTTCTGCCTGCATTTTGGGCAGCGGGTTTCGTAGAAAAAGGGCAAAGCCACCCCCGCCTCCAGGGCGCGCTCGAAGACGAACTGACGAACCAGGATATCATAGACGCCGTGCTCCGAGAAGCCGCCGTGATATTTGCAGGTGCGGGCCGTGAGGGGCAGCGGATAGGTGGGGCCATCCTCCGGGGCCGGATAGCAGTTCTCGAAGACGAGGGAGGGCTGCCGACAGAAGAGGGCGTAAAAGTGGCAGTTATCTTTATCCGGGCAGCTTTCGTGATCGTCTCGGTATTCTTGCCGGGTACAACTTTCCAGCAGAAGGCCGGCCAGCGCGCCCCTCAAGGCCGAGCCGGGCAGATAGCGGCGCGTCTCGTTGTAGAGGCCGTAGGTGCGGTCGCTCCCGATCAACAGAGGAGAGCGGGGAGTGACTTCCACTTCGAGCCTGATCATCTCTCCACCTCCTCGCGCCTCTCGCCCGGCAGACTCTTTTTTGCCTCGTCTAAATCGATCTCCTCTTCGGACCGGTCGTCGTGTATGCGGTAGGCTCTGGTCTCCAGGCGACACCACCCCAACCCTCCGCTCCTGCCGCCCCCCAGGGCAAAGAGCGAATCCAGGCCGGCCAGGAGCAGGGCCAGCCCCTCCTCGGAGGCGTTGCCCTCGATCGCGCCGCTCAGGGTCAGCGGCCCGAAGGTCTCGACGGTGTAAAGCAGGTTTTCCTCCGCCACGCGGCGACGGCGGGAGAGGGCCACCCCGTAACGCAATCCGCTGCGGGGCGAACGTTTGCCCCGCTTCAAAAGGGCCGGTTCGCTCGGCTTCAGATCGGAGAAGAAAAGAGGGCTGATGTGCCAGGGCGAGCCAAAAAGACGGCAGACGGGACAGAACTCGTCCGGCCATTGCCCCTGACACATTTTGTCGGCAGCCGGGGGGTGACAGCATTTTTCGCCCAGAGCTTTTGCCAGCCGCTCACATTCGTGGCGCAACCGCCCCTTGAGCGAGGAGGCCGGGATCATGGGCAAACCCTGAAAATCCCGGAGCAGCGGTTTGTCGGCCACGCTGCCCCCCATCGCCCCGGAACCGACGTTGAAAGGGGTATCAAATTCTACCTGTAGTTCCAGCCTGATGCGCATCTACTCCTCCAGTATCGCGCTCCACATCTCCCCCAGTTCACCTGCCGAAAGGGAAGACACGAAATCGTAAAGCTCGGCCAGGTCCGGCAGGGGAGTTCTAAAAATCGTCCGAGGAGCGCCCTTGCACTCAACCTCAAACTTTCGCCAGGGAACGATATCGAGGCGCGGGTTTGGCCCCCTGGCTTCGCTCCATAGCTCTGCCAGGCGGCCCAGGACATACCCTTTCTCCCCTAGCCGTATCTGCTGGTAAAGGTAGAACAGAGAAGATACGCTCCGCCCCTCCCGCAGAACGGTGGTCAGAGCGTGAAGCTGGCTCTTGGGAAAATCGACCCGCCGGAATCCGACCAACAGCCGCAACATCTTTAGGGCTTCGTCCAGGGTGTAGGGGCCGGCGGTGAGTTGTAGTTCCTCGCCTTCCTCGTCTTCCTCGTCGTCCACACGATAATAGTAGGGTGCCGAGCGGCGCAGTTGTTCCAGGTCGCTCCTGACCATGCTCTGCGACCTGAGCACCAGGAAATCCAGGGCGCCGGTGGCGTTCCCATTCTCCTTCTCCTGCCTCTCCTTCTCTTGCCGGGCGCGTTTTTTGGCGCTTTTGAGAAGCTGGTGGGCCAGATCGCGCAGGAAGCGGACCGGGTTGTGGTCGTCGGCGATGACCACCCCGGCTGACATGGTGAGGCCGGCTCCCCCCTGGAAAAGCTGGCAGATGCGGACGGCCACAGGGACGGCCACGTGCGCGGGCACGATGAGCAGCACGTCGTCGCCGCCGATGGTGATAATCTCGAAGGGATGTATAAGCGGCTTATCGATGACCCGGCCTTTTTCGTTCTTGCGCTCCACCCATTTAGGGTGCAGGCTTTCGGCCAGGGCGCGGTACACGGCTTGGCGGATGATCGCCGGTATCCTCTCACTCTCTTTTTTGAGGGCCGACACAGAGGACTGCCCCCCGATGAAAGAGCCTACCCCATCCCCGTCGGCGTAGATGAAGCCCACGTAGCCCGGCTTAGAGAGCGGGGTCCGGTCGAGGTGATCTAGCTTGAGCGAGGGAGGCTGCTCGCGCTCGTCCTTTCTGGTCAGAGGTTTCTGGCCGATCTCTTCCAGATCATTGGGCACACGTATATCTGCACGATCTATCTGGTCGGGGCTGGCCCCTTTGTAATACCGTGCGTGCAGGTCTTCGTTCTCTTCCAGGAATTTTTCAAACCCTTCCTCGGGGTCTTCGAGCCACCGGCTCTTCCGTCCCCGGCGGTCTTCCTGCTTGAGGGCGCATACCTGGCAGAACTGCCGGGATTCGCCGTGCAACTCGACGATGCGAGTGACCGGACGTATCTGGCAGGAGCTACAGCGGGAGGCGAAGGGAAGGGCTTCGTGAAAGGGCACGGCGGTCTTGCTCTGTTTCTCACGGCGCAGCCTGACCTCCAGCAGACGGCGCATCTGGCCGAAATTCCTGCGGTCTTGAAATTCTTCCCTCGTAATTTCATCGCCCTCTTGCCCGTCGCGGTGGTAATAATCGGCCAGT
>DAOULT010000082.1:0-29777 GCA_034417895.1 Anaerolineae bacterium
TCGATGAGGGCGATACCTGAAGCCTGGCCGCCGTCCAGGCTGCGGGCCAGGCGCGGCAGGAGCGGCCTCAAAACGTCCAGGGCGCCTGTGAGGGCCGCCGCCTCCCTGCCCACCACGACCTCTTCCAACTCGGCCAGGGCTTCGATCTGTTCGGCCAGAGTCTTCGCTGTCTTCTCTAACTCGCTTAAGTCTATCACAGCCATCCTCCTCGTCAGTGTCCCAACATGGTCTTGATTTGCGCTCGTTCCAGCCTCTCCAACTGCACCTCTCCGAAGCGGGACAGCTTGCGGGCCACTTTGCGGGCCACGTCGGTGATGCGCAGGCTTTGGGCGCAGCCCTCGCCGCCGGCCACGTCGAGGACAGCCTGGTTGTCGCCGTAGATGAGGAGGGCGCAGTCCTGAGCGTCTATCTTGCGGCGCTGGAGATGCCTGCGCAGGGCCTCCACGCCCTTCAGCAGGGTCAGGAACTCGGCCCTGGTGTTGTCGAAGTGGGGGCCGAAGCGCAGGGCTTCGTGGCCGTTCAAGACCCTGCCATCTGGCCCGACGATGACGTAGGAGCCGTAGCCCCATTCCTGGCTGCCTGAGACGCCGCCGTCGCAAAAAATTGTGTATCTTTCCACGTTCAACTCCTTTCACGGTGCGCCAACCAATGGCAAAGAAGGGAGTGGCGGCATCGGTCGCCACCACTCCCAGGGTTGGTCGCTCAGGCGGCCTCTTCGTGGGCTTCTCGCTCCTGGTTGGCCTCGGCTCGCTCTTCTCTCCGCTTCAGCAGCCTCTGCCGCAGGCGGGCCAGCTCCACAGGCTCGAAGAGACTCAGCGGGTCTTTGGCCAGGGCCACGCCGCAGAAGAAGGCGGCCACCACGTAGTCGTTGGCCAGGCTCAGGAAAGCGTCCTCGACGTCGTGGACGAGGGCGAACGCCTCCTCTTTGTCCTCTACCAGCTCCTCTACCCGGTCCAGCACTGCGCCGATCTTCTCCGTGATGGTGGGGTCTTCAGCGTTGCACAGCACCAGGTCTCCGATCAAAAAGCCTACGTCTTCTTTGGTCATTGTGCCGAACATTTTGTGCGTTCTCCTTTCTTGTGGTATATTATTCTTGCCAGCGGTTTTTTGTGCGTTCTCGCCGCTGGTGGGGAGGCGGTGGTGCGAGCACTGCCTCCCATTTAGTTTATCGGTTTTGGTGTTATGGCATCCCTCCTTTCTAAAATAAAACATGTGGCCTACCCGCCATGTCCAGCAGGTAGGCCACATCGTTGTCTAAATAAACGCGATGTGCTATAATCTCGTTAGCCCGTCTGCTGGGTATGTCAGTGGGCGGGTTAGGGCCGTGTTAGGTGTCTTCAGCACCTACGCGGCCCGACGCATTTCCCCAGTTTCGGTATCCTCTTCGTTACAGTCCTCCAAAAACTTAATGATAAACTCTCGGACGACCTCGCTCATCGTCTTGTTGAGTTCGGTCGCTTTCATTTTCAGTCGGTGGTGGGTTTCGGTATCCAGGTCAACAGATAAGCGTTTCTCTTTGCCCATTACCTATCTCCTTTTGTGAATCTGTGGAGACTCACACTCCTATTATACACCCTTTTTGCCCTCTTGTCAAGCCCCAATTCGCCTTCTCACCAAAACTTTAAACTTTAAGCCCCCGTCAATGTAATAATAATGCAACTTAGTGCATAGATATAGTAATAAAAATGATATGCATGTACATTCTGGCCGAAAAATTCACCCTCAAAGCTTACAGTAAACCACTATCTTAACATAACCATATTATCTGCCAGCATCCCCGGCCATAAAACCTATTAGCCTGGAAACAAAAAGCCCGGAGCCATTAGCGGCTCCGGGCTGTCATTTCGTGCCTGTTGGCATCTGTGGTACATCCACGCCCACTCCAGGTCAGGCCAGTCACGCCAGGGCTGACCGCCTGATCAGACAGGCAAAACCTGCAAGTCAACCTGCGGGTTTTGATGTGGCAGAGAGATCAAAACCGTCAAGTCAGCTTGACAGTTTTGGCCCTCAACATCTGCAAAACCGTTGGGATATCCCAACGATTTGATCGCCAGGTTGAAACTGTAAAACCTGCAACTTTGAGTCAGCCCCGGCCTCGATGGGCCGGGTTCGCTGTGGCTGGCCGCCTGGCGGATCGTGGTTGCTACCACAAAGGGCGGTTGACAGCCAGCGGTTATTAGGCAGTGGTAACAGACATGTTACCAGTGGTAGCAGGCAATTGCTACGACAAAGAGCGCATCCGTCGCGGGAAAAGCCTTGTTTTCAACCTATCTCTCGTCAACCCAGGTTTGACACCGACCCCAAAAGTTGGCTAAGAGTGGGGCGTCATACCCTGAAAATTGACATCGAAGGGTCATTTTGGAGACATTTTGATAGGTTGACCTCTCGCTTTTTGACGCTCACAGTTGAAAAAACCGAACTTCAGTCCCCAGATGTCAAACTTGGGTCGTCAAGACGCAGATTCACCTTCCCACTGGTCGCTTCCAACGACTCTTGGGATCAGCGGTTGAAGTCGGTCCTTGTGCTTTGAAAAATATTTGATGTGGGAAATAGACCAACTTTCCTCGGTGTCCATGTAGGTGAATGTCCCATCCAATTCTCTCCGAACCGCGAAGACAATCCGTACAAACCTCGATGTCTCTCTAACTCCCCAGTATTCAACGCCAGGGACGGTAGCCTCCTGACGATGCTGAAGAACCAGCCGCTTAAGCTCGCGTTTGTCCTTGACTTGAGAGGTGTCTATAAATTCTCCGTTGATGAGAACTGGCCTTTCGCCATTCCACCAGCTACGGAACCTTTCAGCATTCATAACATGGACAACGCGGAAGTCTGGGAGCGTGGCAACCACACTTCGCAGCTTCTCATCCTCTGTCCATCCACACTCAAACCAGAATGGAGGCAAATCGCCTTGTCCCTCGGTGTAAATATCAGGGCGAAAATTTCCAGGCCCGTCGGGTGGAACTTGCTCCCAGTGAATCTTTTCCCAGGGATAGCCCCATGACAGGAGATGGGCAGCAACCAGTATCTTCAGAAAGGCGTGATCCCAACTCTCGCCCACGTATGTCGGAACGATGCAGCGATGCCCCTCATGAATAAGAGTGGCCTCTATCTCAAGTGAGATGCCACGGTAATTCCACAATGCTGACAAGTCAGTACTCCTCAAGCATTCACGTCGTATCTTCTTCGGGTTGAGAATTGCTCTGCTTTTTCTGAAATTGCTGGAGGGCCTCTCTGGCCGCCTGGCGCACAACTTCGTCCGGGTCATGCTCCGCCACTTCGCTCAGCCCAGAAAGCACGGCTTCGGTTGCCTGGCCCAGGCGACCCAACGCCTCTGCTGCGTCGATACGCACCCAGATGTCCACCTGTCCGTTGCGGACCAAGGCCAGCAGGATATCAGCAGCCGCCTCGGTCTGGCCAAACTCGCACATACCCTCCGCTGCCAGACGGCGCATATCGGCGTCCAACTGTTTATCGTGGGCCAAAGCCAGCAGAATTTCGATGGCAACCTCAGTCTGGCCCAAGTTGCCTAACTCTTCTGCCACCAGATAGCGTATCAAGTCGTTCGCCTGTTCGTCATGGGCCAGGGCCAGTAATGCCTCGGTCTGATCCGAGTAACCTAGCACTCTCACCGCCCCCAAGAGCGACCATAAGTCCAACTGTTCATCGCGGGCTAGAGCCAGCAGGATTTCAGTGACGACCTCAGTCTGGCCCAGGTAACTCAGCGCACCTGCTGCTAAGACACGCACCAGGACGCCCACCTGTTCGTCACGAGCCAGGGCCAGTAAAATGTTGCATATCTGCTTCTGAAAGGCATCCGTGGGACATGCTCCCTGGGTCAGGGCTTGGATGATAAACTCCAGATGGACGGGAAGTTCCCACCACTCTCTGGAATCCTTGGGCCTCTGCATGATGCGCCCCAGGAGATCGGTGGCTTCCTTCTCCTTCAGCAGGCTGCTCAATAGCAGGATGGTCTCCCACCAGTCGTCGAGGTAAAGCCACAGCCAAGCCCATGTTGCCTCGGAGTCCTCCTCCCAACGTTTCCGCAGCCGCCGGGCCACGAAATACTCCCGGAAAGCCTGGTGGCGGAAGGCCAGCAGATGGCGTAGCTCCCTGGCCTCGCGCCCGTAGGCGATAAGCAGGCCCACCTTAGCCCGCAGGTCCATGAGCAGGGCGCACCCATCCTCCACCCCATCCACTTCGTGCTCCAGCCATTCGGCCAGCCCTCCTTCGTCGTGGACACCATCGACCTGCATGGCCCAGGCCACGGCCTCCAGCGCCTCCTGGGTACGTCTGGGCGGTAGCTCCAGGCCGCGATAATCCCTGGCGCGGGGAATGAGCACATCTTCGATGTACAGGCGGTAGAGCGCGGCGCGGCTGCGGGCGACCTCACCAGTCCTGGCGTAGATGGAGACGGCCAGCCGCAGGAGCAGGGGGTTGGTGAGCGCGTCTTTCAGGCTGCGTTGCTTTTTGAACTCCTCCCACAATTTGTCGGCCTGTCCTTCTTTCTGTGGGTCGAGCGCCCGCAACCATCCGGCGACGTAGTGACGGGCCATTTCTTCGTCG
Source organism: Anaerolineae bacterium (assembly GCA_034417895.1). GTDB lineage: Bacteria > Chloroflexota > Anaerolineae > CAZYHC01 > CAZYHC01 > DAOULT01. Next base: position 4,564 of record DAOULT010000082.1, read on the forward strand.
TCGAGGGGACGCAGGGTGTAGGGCTTGAAGTCTTCCTCGTCCAAGCCTGACTTCTCGCTACGATAAGCGGCAATGCGCGAGGTGACGACGATGCGCTGGTTGCGCCCCCACCGGTCGCGAGCGAAGGTCTGAATGGCGCCCATCACTTGCCGACGCTGTTCGGCGGGCACTTCATCCAGGCCATCCAAAAGGATAGCCAGCCGCTCGCCCTCCAGCCAGGCACGGGCCAGCGTCTCGGAGACGAATTTATCGTACAGGCCGGCGACGATGAAGTCGTCCAGCCGCTGCTCGCCCTGGTAGTTACGCAGTTCGATGCGCACCGGCAGGCGCGGCTCATCGGGCAGGCCCAGGTCGTCCAGGTTGGGCTGGTGATCGCCGTCCTCTTCAGCTCGGAGATCATTGGCAAAGCACAGAGCGACGTACTGCAACAGCGTGGTCTTGCCTGCCCCAGGCTCACCCAGAATAAGCAGGCGTTGATGCTGGCGCAACACTTCCGGCAGAGGAGCGGGCGGCTCTTTGCGGACGAGAGCGGCCTCTATCTCCTTCTCCATCTCCTGGGGAGGCAGCTGACCAGGAGGCAGGTCCGTTTGCTGCTCGCGGCGGGGCGTGGGCTGAGCCTGGAGCATAACGTACACCTCGGTAAGAAGCATCTCCGGCCCGCCTTCGGTCTCCAGGTAGCGGCACTCGTGGTAGACTTTGTCCACGTACTCCCACTCGGCGCGTTGGGCTTCCTCGGGCGACGGACAAATAATTACCTGAGTCAAATGTCTGCGGACGCACTTCTCAAACTCATCAGGGCCGTCATACTCCCAGTACAGGCCGCCTTTCTGGGCAAGCTCCTCCTTGAAGGCCAGTACTTTGCTCATCTGTTCCAGTTCGTCCTGCGAAGACGGCGAGAAGGGAGCGCGGTTGAAGTAGAACATGATATGGGGCCGTCCGTACTTATTCCACAACTCGTAAGCGAGGTCGAACTCCTCTTTCGTGCCGGATTCGGCCCGCTTCGTCGGCGTTCCGAAGCGCTTCCACATGATGCCGACGAAAACGTCGTAGGGGCCGATCTCACGGTTAACTACTTCTTGGGCATCCTCGCCCATAGCAGGCCAGGCATGAGTCTCCCAACGTACCAGTTCCAGGACGAGGCCCTTTTCCCTGGTGATGCCGAGGTTGAGTTCGTCAATTATATCTTCCAATCGGTCTCGTTCTTCTTGCACGTCACCTGGCGAGGCGACGAATATTTTGAGTTTGGTGACCTGTTCGACCATGTTCTTGCCTTAATTGGACTTATCTTCTTTGCCTTTCAGTTTCCAGGTTAGACGCTGAGCAACTTCCCTATCCGCAGGAAGTAGGGTTGGTTACCCCGCTGTGATGGATGCCCTTACGGGCGCACGTACAGAGGTCATGGGGCAAGAACTACTCGAAACCCGTTGTAGTCGTAGTAGCTGTTCGGGTAGTTCCTGGCGCGGAAGGCGCAGCGGACGCGCTTTCGATCGTCGTACCACGACCCGCCGCGCAACACCCGGAGCACGTCGTCGCCAGCCTCTAAGTTCTCCCGACCATCATCAGCAGCGTAAGGATACTTGTAATCAGGACTGTCCCAATCCTTGCCCCACAAGCTGCCCGTCCACTCCCACACGTTGCCGGCCATGTCCAGGCAGCCGTAAGAGCTGGCTCCATCCAGGTAGCTGCTCACTTCGGTTGTATGGCCTGGCCCGCCCTCCGCTGAGTTTAGCTTGCTTGCACCCCACTCGTTCCCCCAGGGGTATATCCTGCTGCCCGTGCCCCGCGCCGCCTTTTCCCATTCGGCCTCGGTTGGCAGCCGTCCCTCGGCCCACTCGCTGTAGGCTTTGGCCTGATACCAATCCACGTAGACCACCGGATGGTCGGCGTAGGCGGGGTCGTCGTAGTACTTCGTATCCTGCGGCGAGGTGCAGGCCCCGGCCTCGACGCACTTCTTGTACTGGGCATTGGTCACCTCGTTTTTGTATATCCAGAAAGCATCCAGGTAGACCTTGTGCTGCGGCTTCTCGCGGTCATAAGCCATCGAGTCGTCGTCGCCGCTGCCCATCGTGAACTCTCCAGGCGGGACGTAGACTACCTCCGCCCCGTCTTTCGGGTTGATTTTGGTTGAGCCAACGCCGGGGGCGCTCTGCACCGCGATCACCACTGTGACCTCCTGGCCGAAAAGCTGGCCAGAGGGGGCCTGCATCTGCCACACGCCTTTGTAGGCGCCATCCGTCTGCGGCGACTGCATCGTGATGCCCACGTCGGCTGTCCCCTCTGGAGCGGTAGCCGGCACAGGCTGAGAGGCCGGAGCGCCCATCTGCTCGCCGGAGACGAAGACCAGCTTATAGCCCTCGTCCCAGGCGCAGGAGCCGCTGTTCCGCAAGCGCCATACCTTCTCGAACTCCCCGCCTGGCTCGAAGACAGCGTTATCGGGGACGGTCACGTCGGCCACGAAAGCGGCATCGGGGACGCAGGTGGGTGTTGGGGTGGCGGCTTCGGTGGGCGTAGAGGTGGGAGGGGCGGGAGTGTCAGTCGGCGGAACTGGCGTATCGGTCGCTGTTGGGGTATCCGTAGGCGTGGCTGTGTCTATCGCCACTTCTTTGGGAGTTGCAGTTATCGGCTCGCTGGTCGGCCCTGCCTCGCCCCAGGCCAGGGCAAACAGCGGGAAAGCAGTGATGTCGGTCGATTTCCTGGTCGTTGGGTGTTGAGCGCCACCGGTCAGTTCCTTGACCCGGTCTGTGACATAGTTGTCAAGTTCAGTGGTGTAAATGACGCCGTTCCCATCGTAGTCGGCCCCACCCTCCAGCCCTTCCAGAATGGCCTTTGTGAAGGCGCCGTGCCCCCACTCTGCTCTCTCCAGCGAAATCTCTGGCCCCGTGCTCGAAGCCATGATGAACGCGCCCTTTCCCGCCGTGGTCAGATCCCGGATCGCCAGGTCTAGCGAGGCCGCTTTCCAGCCCTTGCCCTCCCCTGCCACTCCACCGGCATGACAGGTATCCACAAAGAGCACGCTCAGGCCCGGTAGCCGCTCCAACACGTTGTCGAACTGCGACCAGAGAATGGCCGTGCTGCGCAGCCGTTCGGGGTCGCCGTCGTGGGGCAGGAAGTAGTAGTCTTCTCCCACCTCGTGCAGCATACCGTGGCCGGAGACGAAGATGATAGCCACATCGTACTGCGTCGTCTGGCGCAGTATCCAATCCAGGCTATCCAGGATGTCGCCTCGGCTTGCTCCTTCGTTCAGTAGCGGTACAGCTTCTACCTTGTCGAACAAGCGCCCTTCCTGGGTGGCGAAAGCGGCGGCGATATCCTGGGCATCAAGGTGGGCATAGTGCAATTGCAGTTCATCCGGCAGGTTTGCGTATTTCGAGACCCCGATAGACAGGATGTAAAGGTTCGGCTTCGGCGTGGTTGCCTCGTAATATACCCTGATGATCTTCTGTGCAACGCCCAGGTCGTTGTAGGTTTTCAAGACTATTTCGTTTTCTCCAGCCTGCAAATTGATCTCGGTGCTTATCTGGCCCGGCAAAACCGGGTCCACGCCTTTCTGCTCCACCAGCCAGCCGTTGACGAGCACCTCGTATCGCTCGACGGGGTGTTCGTCTGGGCTGGTCGCCGTGGCGCGCAGGCTGACCGTTTGCTCATAAACTGTTATCCCATCGGCAGGCTCATGGATGTCTATGGACAGACCGGTGGTGTCTTGAGCGATCACATAGACACTCATCACCAGCATCAGCAGGGCAATACACAGTATGCCCAGCCAGTCTTTATACCCCATCTCTTCTTATCCTCTTTATTGTAAAGGTAAACCCCAGTAAAAATGCCTTCTCTCAGATGCCTTGCTCATGTTTTTTATATCTCCATCAGCATATACCTGTACAACTCTTACGTCCCAAATGTACCAAGCATTTTCCATAGACCAGGAACTTTCTGGCCATCTGTCAGCGCTAGGTGGCTTCACAGAGTAAGTATCCTTTGTAAGGAGGCTAAAAACAGACGCCTGTCCCCAAACACTACCATACTTCTCCCTTCCCGATGACCAGGGTACATAGAAAACCAGCTTATAATACTCATTAGGCCCCAATTCTCCGACGGACTCCCATTCTAACTTAATTTCATCATTGCTATTGAATTCTGCCCAGTCATGAGGATTAAGTAGTTTAGGAGCATTGTAATAAACTGGCGGCGTATTGGTGGGTGTTGATGTGAATGTAGGCAGGGCAGGGGTATCGGTCGGCATGGGCAAGGCTGTCTGGACCACAATCACCACCGTGACCTTCTGGCCGAGGGGTTGGCCGGAAGAGTCCTGCATCTGCCAGTAGCCTGCGTAGGTTCCATCCACCTGCGGCGCTTGCATCGTGACGCCGATGTCGGCTGTGTCGCCTGGTGCAGCGGCCGATACAGGCTGAGAGGCCGGAGCACCCATCTGATCACCGTAGACAAAGGCCAGCTTATAGCCCTCGTCCCAGGGGCATGAACCGCTGTTCCGCAAGCGCCACACCTTGTCAAACTGCTCGCCCGGCTCGAAGACGGTATTGTCGGGGACAGTCACATCCGTCACGAAAGCGGAATCGGGGATGCAGGTAGGAGTATTAGTCGGCGGAACGGGTGTATCGGTCGGCATGGAAGCCTGCGCGGTCAGGGTGGCAATGACACTCTGGGCGATGGCTATTTCCGTGGCGGCGGCATCCGGCGTGAGCGTATCCATTGCCACTGCTTTGGGAGTTGCGGTTATCGTCGGCTTGCCGCTCAATGTCGGTCTCGGGGTGAAGAGAACAAACAGCGGGAACGAGGTATATTCAGTCGAGGTTGCAGTCGTGGGGTGTTGAGCGCCGCCGGTCAGTTCCTTGACCCGATTCGTCACGTAGTCGCTCAGTTCGGTCGTGTAGATGATGCCGTTCCCGTCGTTGTCGGCTCCACCCGCCAAGCCATCCAGAATAGCTTTGGTGAAAGCGCCGTGTCCCCAGGTCTCTTCCTCCCACGAAAGCTCTGGCTCCATGCTCGAAGTCATAACCATCGCTCCTCTGCCCGCTATAGCAAAATCGCGAATGGCTTCCAAATTAGGCGCAGCGCCACCTTTTATCCCCACGCCCGTAACTCCTCCGGCGTGGCAGGTGTCCACGAAGAGCGCCGTCTTCCCTGGCAGGATTTTCAACCTATGCTCAAACTCGACCCAGAGGATAGCCGTACTGGGTATTCTCTCCAGGTCACCATCGTGGGGCAGGAAGTAATAATCTCCTGACTCGTGGCGGATGCCGTGCCCAGAGACAAAGATGATGGCTAAGTCATTCTGCGTGGTCTCGCGCCGTATCCATTCCATGCCGTTTAAAATGTTAGCCCGGGTCGCTTCCTTGTTCAACAGCAGATGCGCCTCGACCTTACCGAAAAAGGGGCCTTCTTGCGTGGAGAAAGCATCCACGATATCCTGAGCGTCTACATCCGCGTACCGGAGATCTTGGAGACCGGCGACTCTATCCCACTCGTAGTCGGCGATGCCGACAGCCAGGATGTAAAGATTGGACCTCTGCACGCGTGAAGGGGTATAAGTCACAGTGATAACCTGCTCCGTGCTCCCCAGGTCGTTGGCCGCGATAACGGCTATTGGGTTTTCCCCTTCTTCCAACTGGATATCAATGTGAATTTCGCCCGGCAGAACGGGATCTACACCCTTGTCCTTCCACAATACCGGAAACCCATTGACCAGCACCTCCAGATGCTCCAGGGGATGCCCTTCCGGCGACTCGACTTCAGCCCACAGAGTGATCGTCGGCGCTTGAACCTCTGCCCCATCTATCGGCTCGTAGATAGTGATCGTCGGCCCCTGGGCGGCGACGTAAAGACTCGTCATCAGCACCAGCAGGATAACGCACACTACGACCAGCAAGGCTTTGCGTTTCATCCATTCTCCTCCCTCAGAAGGCTATCCACGAAACTCACTTCACGTGAGCAAAGGTGATCTTCTCGTGAAAGAAGCGGTCTTCCTTCAACTCCAGCAGCTTCAGCACCGGGTCAACGCCTTTGCCGCCTGGCAAGGGCTTCGGTTGCAGATGAGGCTCTACGTCCTCCTCGTAAGAGAATGGTCGAGTCGAGGCTACAGCGAAAAACTGCTCCTGGCCTTCGCTCTGGTCAAGCCGAAACTCGATAGTCTGGTAGTCTTCGCCGGCCTTGACCTGCCTGGCCTCTCGGCTGGCGTAGTCCGGCCAGAGCGGGGTGAACTTCCCGGCGGTGTCCAGGCTGAACAGGTAAGCGTGGCCGTCGGCTGCGGGAGTGAAGTGAAAGCGGAGCGTGTCACCAGACCTGTACTTCCCTCCCTCGGCGCCCTGGACGAATTCATCGGCGTCGCCTTCCTTGACCTCGAACCAGAAGTCAAGTTCAACAGGCTCTCCAGCGGGGGGCCTGAACAGGTGAGAACCTGCGCCCGGTATCAGCCACGCTCCCAGAGCGATCAACAAGCCTATCACGCCAGCTATGGCCCCTACCTGCTCCCAGTTTATCCCGCGCCCGGCAGGCTCCTCCTGGGGTGAAGCAGGTTGTTCCCTCTGCAATGTAACGACTGGCGGCTCAGTTGCCTCAGCTTCGGCTGGCTTCTCCTGTGTTTCGGCGGGCTCCTCTACCTCTACTTTCTCGCCAGTCACCACGTCGCCGTGCACGTCGCCGCCCACAGCCGCAGCCCTATCGCCGGAAGCGACAACCTGTGGCCTGTCAGACGAGACAGGAGCGGCTTGCTCTACGGCAACCTTCTCTGACCCTTCTCCCAAAAGGGCGGCCAGCCTCGCTTCTACCTGCTGTAGCCCTTCCTGCTCGATCTCCAACTCCCTGAGCAGGTGAGTGGGCTTTGCCAGCGGGCCATGTAAGGCCAGCTTCTCTTCCAGGTCACGGATGTTCGCCTGGTGAATAGCCCGCAGCCTCTCCAGGTGCTCTATCTCCTGCTCTCTGTTCGACATAGCTCCCTCCCGGACTATTCACGAAGCGCCAAAACGACGAAGAGCCTGCGCCAAATTTGCGATGGGCAGGCTCCTGTGGTATAATGTCTCTAGAAAGCCGGGCTGTCCATTGCATCCCGGTCAGATAATTGGTTTAAGCCTCGACTGGTTTCCAGGCCATGCGAGGCTTGCTTTTTATATACCTATTATATCATCTCTCGTCTTACGTGGCAACCTCTAACAACGGGCACTTTTTTGGGAGAGAATTTAACACATTGTTTGCACTTTCCTCACATTCACTACACAATTGCTTGGTAAGCTATAGGTGGAGTGAAAAACTGGAGGTGAGGGTCAAATGATACTTGTTTTGTCAGTGCTCCTGATCATAGCGTTTATCGTCTTCGCCAGAGGGCTTGCCTGGCGTCCGGGCTGGCGGCTGTGGGGGCCGGGGCGAAGGCGGGGGCTGTGGAGACCGGGGCCGGGGCCAAGACGCTGGTGGTGGTAGAAAGGCCGACGTGAGATGTGAGGTAGCTACAGTTGTGGCAGAAATGGCCCTGTACGGCAGGAGATCGTCGGTGTTTTTGACTACAATTGTGACATTTGCGCTTTTTGGGCAGCTGGGGTATAATTTACCTGATAGCTTGTTGCATTAACATCGTATCCCCAAGCAAGGGCCGCCAACAGAGGCGGTCTTTGCCTTTCCAGGCCAGGTGAAGTACACTCCACTTGGGCAGGCGATCCTCTTGAGCAGGCTACCCACCTGGGGTATGGTGGGCGGTCTGCTTTGTTTTTGGGAACTGGCGGCCAGCGGCCTACCAGAACCCACGTTCTCAAATTTTTAACCAAACCTTAACCTGATCTTTACCTGATAGTGACCGTTGTGTGGTACAATGGATAAGACCGGATGCCCGCTTGAGGGGACATTACGGGCAAACCGTTGTGATTGCTCAGTCAACGACGAAGAGTTGCAGGAAAAGATAGGTTATGGTAAAATAAGCATAGAAATAAAAGACCAATTTATCACGGCTTAAAAACAGATGCCTCGCGGCTTTACCGAAGCCCGAGGCAGCGACCAGGGCGAAACCAGCACCCCGGCAATAAAGGAGTATAGCATAAAAGCCCGCCGGAGGCAATTCAAAGTCCCTGGGGGGTATTTTGTTTCTGATTTCTAGACCATTGGAACATGGCCAGGGGTGTAAGGCGGACGTCACAGCGGTAGTTATTTTTGCGGGGGAAAACGCGATTATGCAAGTCCGATCTGAGAGATTGAATGATACTGCGCTGGCTCCACTGCACAAACGTGAGAGCTACCAGCCCGTTGTCCTCGACCTTTTCTGTGGTGCAGGGGGTATGAGCCTGGGCTTTGAGATGGCCAGATACATCATTGGCCTGGGGGTGGATAACGACCCTCTGGCCTGCCAGACCCATGCCCATAACTTTGATGGTTGTACGATATGTGCTGACCTGACGACTGTTGAAGATCCTCTTGCCTTTGTCCAGGAACATGGGGTGAGACGGGTGGATGTGATCATCGGTGGGCCACCCTGCCAGGGGTTTAGCCGGGTAGGACGGGGCAAACTGCGCAAAGTGCATGATAATCCCAACTACATCCACGATCCACGCAACCAGTTGTACCGCGAGTTTATTCACTTTATCGAAACCTTGCATCCTCTTTACTTCGTGATGGAGAATGTCCCGGATATGCAATATTACCGGGATGGTCAGGAATTATTGATTGATAAAGCAAAAGGGGAACTTAAGCGGTTGGGTTACACAGTTGACTGGCGGGTGTTACTGGCTGCCGATTATGGCGTGCCTCAGACCCGACAGCGGCTGTTCATTGTCGGCAATCGTCTGGGAATGCCCATTGTCTGGCCGGAGCCAACGCACCTGCCGGACAACTACGTGACTGTCTGGCGGGCTGTCAGCGACCTGCCCATTGTGAACATCAAGCACCGTCGCGATGAAATCCCCTATATTCCACGCTGCGAACTGAACGATTATCAACGCCTCATGCGGGAGGAATGCGATGGTTTGCTGCACAACCATCAGACCCGCTGGCATAACCCGGATGACATCCGGGCCTTCCGTCTTTTACAGGAAGGCGAACGTTACATCAACCTGCCCGATGAGCTTCGTCGCTATGACAGCAAGAGCCATCCCGAAAAGCGCAACGAGTGGTTCAGAGATCGCTATCGCAAGCTCATCCGGGATAAGCCGTCATGGACCATTGAGGCTCATATTGGCAAAGACACTTATCGTCACATCTATCCCAGTCGAGAAGAGGAGCCAGAGCCACCTCGCACAATCTCAGTGCGCGAGGCAGCCCGGTTGCAGAGCTTCCCTGACCGGTTTCGTTTCCTGGGAGCGTTCACCCGGCAGTTCTATCATGTGGGGAATGCCGTACCGCCACTGCTGGCAAAGGCTGTGGCTGAGGCCATCCTGCCAGGCATACTGATGGGGCTGGTAGAGTCAGCAGATGCCGGAACAATGGCGCCAGGTGGCGACGGTACAGGGCTGGTCCAGACACGAGAATCGGTTCAGGTGGAACGACGGGGTGGCTGAGATCGTCGAAGCAGATGGTCATACGATAGACGCCGTGGTCTTTCGTGAAGCGCTGATTGCCTGGGGTCAGGAACACTTCCGCTCCTTCCCCTGGCGTCTGACCGAAGACCCATACCGCATCTTGATGGCCGAGGTGATGCTGCACCGCACTCAGGCGTCACAGGTGGTACCGGTATATGAGCGTTTCATTGGGTGTTACCCGGACGTACCATCACTGGCTCAGGCCACAAAGGAGGAACTGCACAATGCGCTCTACTCGCTGGGCCTGCGCTGGCGGATTGATCTGATTCACGAGATGGCAGCCGAACTGATGGCTAGTTTTAATGGACAGGTGCCGCGAGAGAAAGCCGACCTGATCTCTTTGCCTGGTGTGAGTGAATACATCGCCGGCGCAGTGCGTTGTTTCGCCTGGAACCTGCCGGAACCGTTGATAGACACCAACACGGTGTGGGTGGTGGGAAGGCTGTTTGGGCTGGAAATCAAAGATTCATCGCGTCGTAACCGCCGCTTTCGGGAGTTGATCACGGCCCTGGTGAACCCGGATGAACCACGGGAATACAACTATGCTCTGCTGGACCTGGCAGATCAGCTGTGTATGAAGAAGCGACCGCCGGTGTGCAGGCGATGTCCGGTGGTGAAGTGGTGTGTGATTGGAAAGAGTGTAGAAAGGAGTCGCCATAATGGCATGCAGTAACCACCCCAGTGAGAAGGATATTGAGGAGATCGAGCAAGAGGCGAATCGTCGGGCCGAGGATGTACGTCAGGAGGTCCGCACCATCCAGGCATCTGTCCGGCGGGTTGCAGAACAGTGTGCCAAAGAGGTTGAGGAGTATGCCAGGCTGCAGGTTCAGCTCGCTCAACATTCGGGAAAATCACTCTCAACAGGCGAGGTCGCAGCTATAAAAAGTAAGATTGACCAATTCGCCAGGGAAAAAGCAGAAGAGGTTCGCCAATATGAAAGGCTGCAATCCAAGTTCGAAACCAAGACAGGTAGGATACAGAAGGATAGAGTGCCTGACTTCAACCCCAACCCTGATGCAGGCACCATTCCTGGGTTCCACAGCGGATTGTATGAAACCTCAACGGGCTTTGGCATAGTCATGAAAGATGACAACGAGCCCGGCAGGAGCACTCACATTCATTACCACAAAGATGGAATCACCCTCACCACCTGCAATGCCAGAACTGGCGCCGTTGATCGGTTCAACTTGGTTACAGGAAGGAGCGAGACTCGTAAGGGAGAGGGTGCTGAATGGCCAAGAGATTAATTCCTCATTCTTGCAGCGTCCGAGTTAATTGACCACGGATGCCGCACCATCGTCGCCAGATTATCTGGTGACCGCCAGGAGCAGAATCTGTGACAGATCATCTATCGAACTATATGTTAGGGCTGGTTATCTATACGTTTGAGAACTTGCTTGACAGGGGAGGAAGCCTCATCAACCTCATGAAGATGCTCGGCAAATGTTTTCCCGATTTGCCCCTCATGGTATTCCGAGCGATCTTCTATGAGTCACCGGGACTGGATGCCAGTAGCTTCAAGCACATGGACTGGAGTACTTTAAGTGCCGGGCTTGAGACAGGTTCAATCGCACGGTTTCAGGCACAGAATCATCAAGAGATACGTGAGGCAACGATTCTGCTGCGTGCTGTGCTTAACGCAACAGGTACCGATCCCAGTATACCCAACTATCTTCTGCTCTTGCTATCAGCGGAATATGTAGCAACGCACACCCAGCAAGTTCTGCAAGAGTTTCTATCCTTCAGCCGAGAAGCATTCAACCGTCTAGGGGCAATATATGGGTATGCGAACATGGGCACGTTGAGCAATCTTGATGGCGAGGTGAGTAAGCTGGATCCTCCGCTCGCGCTATCACCAGTAGGTTTCCAGGACTTGAGCACCTGGGGGGACATCCATGATGTGGTTCCAGGGGTCTTCTGGGCCAACCTGCTCAGCGGAAGGCATGTGGACCTTTTAGGAGGTCCGGAGCACATAGCGCAGGTCGTGTCGTGCTTCAAAACGGAACGGCTACTCAGGGGAGGCATGCTCTTGGTCGCGAGTCCCAGCCCCCTGGCACGTGTCGGAGAGGTCGATCCCGGCACTCTAGGAAGCTTGTTCAATTTGCTTATGTCTCTCGACTACTCAGAATCTGCAGTCCCAGTGCCACAGGATGATAGCGCGGAGCGCGAGTATAGAGAGACTGGTTTCCAAAGGATGAAAGCGCACGTACGGAGATTCGATGAGGAGTATCTCAAGGTCGGCAAGCTACCCCGTAACCACGTGTGGCGGCCCTACCGCTTCTGCGTGCAGGATGTGGTGATTGGCCTGGTAGTAGTTCGCCACTCGCTGGAGAACAACTGTCTGGAAGTGGATGTGTGTCTCACATCAGATGTTCCTGAATACGAGCCAGGCAGTGGCGCCAGAATGACCAGCGCGTTTCTCTTGTCGGAGGCCTACAAATGCGGCGGCACAATGGAGATCAGGTTCTCTGAATATGTGGAGGGCGGCAGGGTGCCGGCAGCGCTTTGCAGGCTGGCCCGGGATCTGGATGTGGATCTGAGCCATGTGGCAGAGGGCCGCATTACCCCATCTGAAGCCCGGCAATTCTATATGGTGCTGACCGGGTTCTCTGACGCCCTTCATAATCGGATCGTTGCCTTGTCCAGGCAGGGAAGACTGTCCCAGGAACGCGCCTGCTACGTCGTGCATCACGGTGTCTGGACCCGTTCGGAAGTCGAGTCCATTGTCTTTGGCAGTCAGCATCCGGATAGCATCTTCAGCGGTGATACTCTGCCTGAGCAGCGGCATCTGTACATGCAGGACATCTTGCATGCACGGGCAGCCATCCTGGGCGGCTTTCTGGATCGCAAGCTGGCAAGACGTGAGCGCGTGGAAGGGGACATTGCCATTGATCTGGAAGACGATATCAGACGACTGGATATCACGTTTGATCCCGCCTTCTATGCCAAAATCTATCAGTGCGATGAAGATCTGCCCGTGCCCTGGCTCGAGGATCAAAGCCAGGGTCAAGAGATCGTTCCGGAGGGTCACCATTTGATCGCCCTGGTTCGAGCGCGCGATGCAGGTGGCCTCAACCTGCACTTTCAGCAGGATCTAAATACCGCCAGCAAATTGGCGGATTTATGCAAACAACAGTCAGTTCCCGGTCTGGTTTTTATCCTCACTCCCCGCGACTTCGAGGAACTTCCTCGGGATGTGCAAGACCGTCTGCTGGCAACAGCCCGGGCCAGGGGCCTGGGCGTCATGGTCTGTCCCGAAACCGTCGCCTCTCTGGACGCAGATGCGTCCAGGCGACTGACAAGCAGCAGGATCTTAAGACAATGATTACAACACGTTTCTATTTATGTGCTCTGCCAGGGATAATGTGGAAACAGGAAGTCTCCTGGAATGATCATTCCATCGCCATCCATTCCTTCGCGGAAGATGCCCTGGGCATCGAGCGAAGGATCAGGAAAGGCGTGAACCAGGACAACGAGCGCACACGCTACAATCTGTGCTGTGCGCGCATCGAAGCTGCAATATATTCCTGGCCGATGGCATCCGCCGCAAACGCCAGACAATTCAAGGCCGCCCTTGAAGCCCGCCGCCTGCCCGCCATTGCACTCGAGGCAGGTTATCTGGATGTGCTGGCCCTTATCACCCAGAAGGCACCACTCAAGGCGTCTGAGATTCGCCTGGGAGCCACTTTCTTCCCACCAGAAACGGTTGAGGCTCACAACTCTGCATTCTATAATCTCGCCAGGCAACTCGGTGTTGCTGACCACGTTGACGTGCGGAGGCGGGTCGCATTTTTCCAGCTTGCCCATCAATCCGGTTGCGGTGTGGTTGAACTGCAAAACGCTTTCCAATCCGTGGCAGTGGGTGAGCCAGCCCGATCGGTGCCTGTGCGGGACGACAGCGATGCATCTCAAACTCAACTCCCTGCCGATATTGAGGAAGAGGAAGCTGTCGATAATGAAGGTCGCAACCTGCGTGACATCTTGAGGGGGCAGGTTCAGGGTGCTATCCATGCCGTGCGCGAGGGCCGGACAGGTGCAATCAACTTCAGTAACCAGCCTCATAATGTCATCACAGAGGTTCTGCGCGAATTTGTCTATAAAGATAAAGATTCCGGAGACACAGATGGGCCGGTGTACATTCAGGTCATCTACACTGATGGTTCCCAGGGAGAGCCATTCCCATTGCATTGTCTGCCTCAGCGTGCCGACTCAGATCTGGTCGGTCTGCGTCGTTCGCAACCGCTCCGCGTGGCACTGATGAGTATGCGGCATCTGGAAATGGATCATGATGTGGATATGGCCTGGTTCCGAAACCGTGAAGTGTCGAAATCGCGGACATTTGCGGAGACGGACACATTCTGCTATCTGCAGACCCGCAACCAATTGCGAGAAACGCGCTCCGAAGGCGATCTCCGGATGCATCTTTATCAGACCGGCCTTCAGCCGGCGGTGATCGGTTTCTACCGCGCGCTCGTTGAAGAGCTTCTACATCGGGCAGGCTCGCCACCTTCTCTTGAGATGATTCCTCACTACTTCCGGCGGAAGACAGGCTACCGGCCAGGGCAGCCGTGGCATTGAGTTGACAGGAGCAGATCGCGATGGCTAAAGAGTGGACGGTTATATGCAAGGACTGTGGCAAAGAGTTCGGCTACTCCGATTGGTCCTATCAGGCAGGAGCAACACGCGGCCATTCACGCCCCGAACGCTGTGCCGATTGCCGAAAGGTTCACAACCACCAGACCGCAATGATGGGGCTGGCCTACTTCGACCTCAAGCCACGCGTATCGGCTGACACATCCAACGTTCATGCCGGTGAGTTGGGGGCGCTCTCCCATCCCCCGCGGGAGCACGAAGCTGTTGAACGACAGTCTAATTTCGATCCTGATAAGTACGGCGTCACGGACACCGAGATCAGAGAGCTATTTGAATGGTTGCGCGATCCCGAACATCAGGTCGCTGTTGTGGTGGGCCCCACTGGTTCGGGGAAGTCCACCGTGTTGCCATACCGGTTGATCGCGCCGCCAGAGGGCGTGCCCGAAGATCAATTCACGCGGCACGGGCAGATCGTCATCACTCAACCACGTATTCAGGCTACACGGAACATACCTGCCTATGTTGCCAGGGACTTATTTGGCTCGAGCCTGGGATCAGGCTACGACATTGGCTTTCGGCACAGCAATGCTCCGTATTCAGACTGGCGGAACAGGCTGGTATACGTTACAGATGGTACGTTGATCAACTGGATTGTCAACGGGCAGATTGCCAATCTGAGCGTCATCATGATCGATGAGGCACATGAGCGCAGCCTGAACATCGATCTGATCCTGGGTCTGCTCAAGAAATTGTTGCCTCGCTATCCGCATATGAAGCTCATCATTGCCAGCGCGACTATTGATTCAGGTCTGTTTGTGGACTACTTCGGTCGTGAGCGCGCCCGTCTCATCGAATTCAAGGGGAAGCGAAAGTTCAATGTGGAAACCTTTTTCTATCCCGAAGATGAGCGTCCGCGTCTTCCCTATGACGATATGTCAAAACTGCGAAGAATCATGCCCGATGCAGTAGCCAGTAAAGTCGTCTGGCTGCTGGAAAGGATGGCAAATGGCGAGAAGGAGTCGGGCGATATCCTGGCCTTTCTTCGAGGTGAACGCCCGATTCAGCAGGCGGTGGCACACATCCGTCAGGCAGTCGAGAAACACGAGAAGCTGGCCGGGACGGTGGATGTGTACCCGCTGTACACCACGCTGCCACAGGAGGAGCAGAACAAAGCATTACTGAAGAAGCCGGATCCAACCAGGAGGCGGGTGGTTGTCACAACGAATGTGGCGGAAACCTCTCTTACGGTAGAGGACATTGCCTGCGTCGTGGACAGTGGCCTGATCAACCAGGCACAGTGGGATCCGAAAAGCCAGACCAAGCAGGTGGTTCCGGTTCTGCATAGCCGGGCCGGCTGCAAACAACGTTGGGGGCGGGCCGGACGCATCAGAGACGGCGAAGCGTATTGCCTGTATACGGAGAAACAGTTTAACACACTCTTCCCTGAGTATACGGTACCACAGATTCAGAGATCCCCGCTGGAGCAGATCGTCCTGAACTCGAAGGCGGCCGGCATTGATGATATCGCCAGCTTCGACTGGATACAGAAACCACCATCAGAGGAGTTGGAGCGTGCGCCACAGGTTCTTCAGGAGAAAGGAGCGCTCGATGAGGAAGGGGATCTGACAGAGCATGGTCTTGAACTACAAACCTTTGCTGAGGAGCCGACGCTCGCCAATCTGATGATCATCGCAGATCGCTTCGCCTGCGCAGTAGAAATGGCAACGCTTCTGTCCATGGTTAAAATCGGAGGGCAACGCCATCTGTTACGCCGGGATCGAAATTGGGATGCCACCACCAAGCGAGCAGTCAGTCGTGTCCATAATGCTTTGATGAAGGGTTGTCGAGACGATATAGAATTCTGTCTCAAACTGTACACAGCCTGGTCCGAGGCACAATGCGACGATCAGGCCATTGCCCCGGAATGGGCATTCCGCCAGGTATGGCTTCGCTATGTGCCGCAACTCTCACCGGAGATGGAGGAAGCGCTGGGCCCAGACGCTGCCGTAAAGTTCAGAGAGGCAGCCGAAGCTACCGTGGTATACGACGACCTGCGCGATCTCGTGAGCGAGTTCGGGCTTGAAGGGCTGGCAGATGGGTGGCTGGCGGAGGCTGATGCTGCGATACTTCGGGCTGAGCGAGAAGCCTGGGCAAAGGCGTTCTTCGTAAATCACAGTATATTTAAAAACAAGATCGAACCAGAACGGGAAGTCCTTCTCGATGCTCTTTCCGGTCACAAAAAAGAAGAGGAAAGGCGTCCGATTGATTTCGACCTGCTCGACCGGCTCCGCATCATCTTCGCGTACTGCCTGCCGGAGCGAAGGTATGAGGGGTTCCCTTCAGACGGTAATGAAGGGAGCCTTTCAGTCGGTGGCAAAGAGTTACCCTCAGACGATGATCGCGAGAGCGCCAGCGAGTCAGTGGACGGGGACACTTACATCTACCGACTGCGCAGACGCGGACAAAGCGGTGGGGACGCAGAACCACAGGCA
Source organism: Anaerolineae bacterium (assembly GCA_034417895.1). GTDB lineage: Bacteria > Chloroflexota > Anaerolineae > CAZYHC01 > CAZYHC01 > DAOULT01. The sequence continues at coordinate 21,158 of DAOULT010000082.1, forward strand.
GGGGCGGTCGTCTATATTGATCGAGATTCCGTATGTCACGGAAAAAATGTAGATGCGTTCGTATGCGGAAAACAGCAGGTTATCACACGGAGTCTTTCTCCTGAATTGCCTCCAGCCCCGATCTTGCATGTGTCCTATCTCTCACTTATCGAGTCTGAATGGCTGGAGTGGCTGGAACAGTCAGGATATTCACAGATCGCGTTAGGTCGGTTCATCGCTGCTCAAACGCGCGATCCCGAGACTGGCGAACTGCATTCAATGCATGCTTACTCACGGCTCTTCCTTGACCAGAAATTCCCTCTCGGAAGCCGCTACGAGTGTCGGATTATGAACGCGGCTCCAGATGGGGCGGTGGAGATAGAGCTCGTTCGCCGACTGTCCGACCCGCCTGAGATCCAGGAAGACTTCCGTGGTGAAGAACCCGAAGCGGCTGAGGAAGAGGATGAAGTTGATGAGGTTGATGTCGAAGCCAGGGCCGGAATCGGGGAACTGGTGGATACTGTTTTGATTGAAGAGCCCGTTCCCGACCCCGAAGAGGATGTGATACCGCCCTGGGTTGATCTGGCCGACGACACGTGGGAAGTGGAGCCCGAGTCATCCCAGGTCGATCTCACCGGGACCATCGGGGAGGCGGAGACTGCGCTGCCTGCGCCATCTCCCGCTGGTGAGAAGCGTGTTTTTGTAGATGTTCCAATAGAGCGTATCTGTTCCCGGTGCGGGCATAGTGCCAGGCCCGGCACGCGGTTCTGTGTCAAGTGTGGTGCCTCGCTCGACAAGCCAATCGAGCCCACAATCTCTCAGAGTCTCGGTGCTGGAGCCTGGCCTGACAGACCCTTATGCCATCTGCAGGCAAAAGGCCGGAGCTATCAGGCTGGCGAAACTCTGGTTGCAGAGGTCGTTGACTACAACTTTGATGACCTTGTGCTACCAGTGGTCATATTGCAACCTGTGCCCGAACGAGAACCTTTCGATGTGTTTGCCGAACATTATCACCCCGGTGATACCGTCACTGTTGTGGCGGTTGACTACGATGAGCGGCCGGGTGACTGGCTGATCTCGCTGGTAGTCCGGGAGCCAGTATCGGGGCTTGAGGTCTTGCTGGAACCGGAAAACCTGAGTTTCACCACGCGTGGATTTGCGGTGAAGGAGATTCCGCTCGGCACAGAATTACAGGCCATGGTGGAAGGCATAGACAAGGATCGCGGCAGAGTATACCTCTCGTGTTTGCCGTTCGTAGAAGATCACCTGAACACGATCATCGCGAAACAGAGAAGCAAAGAAGGTTCTTACGAAGCCGACGCTGTCGTCGGCGAGGTCTACCACACCCAGGAGAGGGTTTTCCTAACACTGGGGTGGAGTGGACCCACCCGAGGCCTTGTCCACATTGTAGGTGTTGCAGGCGGGGGACTCTACAAATCGGCAGAAGCGTATCAAATTGGCGAGGTGTGCAAAGTACGGGTTCAGTTCCGAGATGGGCCATTTCACAGGTCATTGGCAGAACTTCCCGAGGAGATCAGGTCCCTCATAGGGGTACAGCGAGGATTCAAGCGTCTGTCCTGGGAGGATGGCACACTGTACTTAAGCGGACGGATGACCTACAGCCTGCGCAACGAGCTACAGTCACCGACCAGAGACAGGAACTATCGCCGCGCCATAGATGACCTGTACCGTTTTTCTAATCAGCTCATGGCCGACACTATGTGGCCCGACAGTGTTATAGATAAGTATAAGATTGGTACGCAAATACCAGAAGCCAGGGTCCTTCGGCTGGCAGATTTCGGCGCTTTCGTCGAGCTTGAGCCTGGGTTAGAAGGTCTGGTTCACAAGAGCGAAATGGCCGAGGCAGTGGCGGAAGGCCAAAAGGTCGCAGTTGCTGTCATCAGAATAGAGAAGGATGCGAGGAAGATCGGTCTTAGCATCTCACGTCCCTATGTAGTTACCATAGCCATTCCTGCAGATAAGGTAGGCACCTTGGTGGGAAAAGGTGGCAGGACGATTAAGGGCATCAAGGATGACACGGATACCGGCATAGAGGTTGATAATGACGGGAACGTTACGATCTGGGGGCCCACACAAGAGAAAGTGAATGCTGCCCTACAGATGATCCAGGAAGTTACTAATCCCCCTACAGCGACTATTACCATCCCCAATTTCAGGGTTGGTTTGTTAATTGGAAAGGGCGGGAAAACGATAAACCGGATTAAGAAGGAGACTGGTACTCACATAGTGGTGGACAAAGAGACTGGAGTGGTTACGATTGAGGGCTCCACACAAGAGAAGGTGGATGCCGCCCTGCAGACGATCAGGGAGGTTGTCCGTCCCTATGGGGCGATCATGACCCTTCCTGAATCCAAAGTCGGTCTGTTAATCGGGAAAGGTGGCAGGACTATCAACCGGATCAAGGCAGACACTAACACCGACATATCTGTCGATACTGCAAAGATTGTGAAGAAACTGCTCTCGGAGGATGAGGATAGGGTAGAGGTTAGCGTATGGGGACCCACACAAGGTAATGTGGAGGCCGCGGAACAGGCAATTCGGGCAATTGTCCCTGATGCCAGGTAGACCCCATTTCGCTGGAACCGCAGAGAGGAGAGCAGCAGCCCACCCGGCGGCAGGGAAACCTCTTATCCAGAAAGATTAGCGTAGATAGTCACAGTGCCACGAGGCAGGCAGAGGAATATCAGTTTCTCCCATCGCCAGTCCACACATTTCTCGAAGCCTAAACCCGTACCGCTTGTCCGCGCTGAATCATAACGTCGTCACTTCTTCCGTCTTAATAGCTTCGGTGGAGCAGGCATATTATTCCGACACCGTTCATGGTGAGTTACGACTGCTCCTGAGATATGCAGCCCTAAGATGATCAGTACTCAAAAGAGGCAACAGAGCTTATCCTGGCATACCTTCCTTCTCACCCACGCTGCCGACGACCTGCTGATAGCCGTCGGCAACCGATGGCTGTACCACAATTGGCAGCCAATCCACCTGCGCTGGCTGGACCGGGTTAGCCTGCTATTCGCACAATTGTGAGGAATCCTCATGTCTGAACGTGACCATATTCTTATCGCTCTGGTGAAAGAAGTCCTGGGCCCTCGGGGAGGCCCCTACGAAATCCTGCCTGAAAACCAGGATCCGCGAGCTGAATATATCTCCGGCGCTCTGGCCCCGGCCCGTGCTCCTCGTCCACCTGACGACATTGACGCTGACATTGATGAAGTCATAGAGGAAACGTCCAGCGAAGAAGATCAGGATATCCAGAGTTATGTAGTGGTGCCGGGCGTCTTTTCCCCCGCCCTTGTTCCTAAATCTCCACCCCGCTCCATCGGCCTGTCCTTCACCATAGAAGCCACTGACGAACCGCCACAAATCGAAGTCTGTACCACCTGGGCGCGCTATCAGCCACTTCAACAGAGCTGGCAACGTCAGCCGGCAACTTTCCTGACCGGCCCGGTGCGTGCAGACCAGGATCAGATCTGGGAGGCTGCCGACGGCGTCTTGCTCCAATTACGTTCGCGAACACTTTCTGGCGAGACCTGGCGTGTCTCGCTCTTTCTGGTCAACATCACTGAAGTTGCAAAGGACAGATACCCTGATACCGGTGATTACCTCTTCCAGCCCCAGATTCGAGCGCATTGCTGTTCTGGTACTTTTCTCGTGCCGGTGTGGACGGCTGGCGCCAGCAATCCGACCGACGCAAGCCCTGGCTCTCTGGTCGCTGAAGATGCCTCGCTGGCTCTGCTCTATCGCGAACGCACGGCGCTGGCCCGGGGCCACCTGTGCGGTGCCACCTGGAAGGCAATTGACCCGGAACGGCCCCACCCAACCCTTCCATCTCCCGACGAAGCACCCTTTGCCTGGACGGACGCTATCGTGGTGCCTGAAACAGAGCGAGTGAACTTTTCTCCAGCCGATGTACGCACCGAACTGGTGCCCTGCTACCCGATAGAAGCCCCGCGAATGGATTGGGACGGACGGTTCGGCCCATCACCGGCCCTCAACCCCGAAGTGCTGGCCGAAACCTGGCAGCCTGAACAGGTAAGGGCACGGCTACAACCGCTGGTGGATGGTTACCAGAGATGGATCGAGGGGCAGGAATCGCTGGTAGTCAGCCTGTCAGCGGCACAGCAAACCGTGGCCGAGGCCCATCTTCAGCAGTGCTGGCAGGTTGTTGACCGCATCCAGCAGGCCATCGAAATCCTGGCCACCGATGAAGACGTCAGACTGGCCTTCTGCTTTGCCAACAGGGCCATTGCTCTGCAATCACAGTGGGCCAGAGGGCAGGTGCTCACCTGGCGTCCCTTCCAGATCGCCTTCATCCTGCTTAATATCCCCGCCCTGACTGACCCCCTTCATCCCGACCGTCGTACCTGCGATCTGCTCTGGTTCCCCACAGGAGGTGGTAAGACCGAAGCCTATCTGGGCCTGACGGCCTTCACCCTGGCTCTGCGCCGGCGTCGCGCCCGGCACAACCGGGATGGTGACTCCACCGGTGCTGGCGTGGGAGTATTGTCTCGCTATACGTTAAGATTGCTTACCATCCAGCAGTTTCGCAGGGCGCTGGGCGTCATCACCGCCTGTGAGATGCTGCGGGTATGGGGCCTTGATTCGTCCGAAGGGCCCGTTGGCTGGCGGCCACGGGAGTGCTCTGATCAGGAGACCTTTCTGTGGGGCGGCATTCGTTTCTCGGCTGGTTTGTGGGTGGGTGGCGGTGTGGCGCCCAATTACCTGCTCAGCGCCACTGTCCGTGACATCAGTGGGCGGTTCATACGCTACGTTGGTGCGCTGGAGATTCTGCAAGGCGCGGAACGCAACTATGATGGGCCAAATGAAGCACTGCGCCGCAACCTTCGGGGCGTTCAACCCGAGATTCAAGGTGAACCTGCTCAGGTGTTAACCTGCCCCTGCTGTCGGGCAACTCTGGCTGTGCCCGATGAAGGCTTCGGCCCAGGGCAGCACACGCTCCATTTCGTTTTCCGGGGAGGGCGTGCCACCGCGCCACCTCTGACTCAGTTCCAGATGGCAGGCTCCTGGCCCACCCTGGATACAGCAACTCTCATCTCTCACACAGCAGCAGGCTACCGAACGCTCTCCTTCACCTTCACCATTCCAGAGGGCAGGAATCTGGAAGCCTGTCAGGTGGACGAGTGGTGGTATCAGACTATTGCCCCGGCTCTGGGAAAACGTGTAAGGTTGTTGTCTGCCCGGCCAGCCCGCCCGGGTTACTTCATTCACACCTACGATAACAGCCAGAACAATGCTCGCCAGTGCGATTTCGATATCTACTGCCCCAACCCGGACTGTGAACTCAATCAGCACGCCTGGGCAGAAAGGGTACCTCTGAGTCGAACAACTGAATCAGCAGCCTCGTCAGGTGGAGGCCAGTTGTCACGGGGTGTGATGGCGACCGGGCAGACCGCTGAACTCCCGGTCACACCTGGCATGCAGTGGGAAGAGATTCCCAAATGGTTCCGCCGGGGCGAGACGCGGTGGATATCCAATCGTATTCCGATTCCGGCCAACACTGTAGACGATCAGATCTATCATCGTTGCCCATCACTGGTGATCGCCACAGTGGACAAGTTCGCACGACTGGCCTTCGAACCGAAGGCCGCCTCTCTATTCGGCAACGTGACACACTACCACAGCCGCTGGGGATATTATCGAGAAGGCGTACCTCCCTCATGGGGCAGTCTGTCGAGGGGTTATACCCCTCATCCCCCAGGCCGCACTCGTGGCAACCCGCTGCATGTGGCAGTTTCGCCCTTCCTGCCACCCGACCTGATCCTGCAGGATGAACTTCACCTGATCGAAGGCCCTCTGGGCAGTATGGTCGGACTCTATGAGACGGCCATTGACCTGCTCTGTCAGCGTCAGCAGAACGGTCAGACCATTGTTCCCAAATACATCGCCTCGACAGCCACAGTGCGTCAGGCAGAACCACAGGTGCAGGCGCTCTTTGACCGGCGACTGGCTCAGTTTCCTCCCTGGGCCGTCTCTGCAGATGACCGTTTCTTCGCCCATGACCGGGAGATCCACCCGTTGGAAAGTAGCCGTCCTGGTCGTCTCTACGTTGCCATCTGTGCACCGGGGAAAGGGGCGCAGACCCCCATCGTGCGTATCTGGTCGGCGCTCCTGCAAAGCGTCCACGAACGATGGCGGGTCAACCAGACGCCAGAAGTGGATCGCTTTTACACACTGGTTGGCTACTTCAACGCCATCCGTGAGCTGGCCGGTTCACTCTCTCTCTATCGTCAGGACATTCCGGAGCGTATGACCTTCCGGGCTGGCACCGGCGCCCGTCTGCTTGATCGCTGGCTGGAGCTCTCCAGCCGGGCCAGTTCGCTGGATCTGCCCGCGTTGCTGGAACGCCTGACCATTCCGGCTCCCGATGGTCAGGATGCTGTGTTTGCCACCTCAATGTTCGGCACAGGTGTGGATGTGGACCGGTTGGGGCTTATGTATGTCCACGGACAGCCCAAGACCACCGCCTCTTATATCCAGGCCACTGGACGGGTGGGGCGACAGGGCGGAGGGCTGATTGTCACCTTTTTCCGGGCCAGCCGACCGCGCGACCTGGACCACTACGAGTTCTTTACCGGCTACCATCGCGCCCTCTACCGCCATGTGGAACCTATCACGGTGGCTCCATTCTCTCCCCGTGCCCGTGAACGGGGTCTGGGACCGCTGGCCGTTATCTTATTGCGTCAAGCCACTGAACTGGAGGGTCAGCCAGTGGATCCCGACTGGAAGGTACAGCAACGGCTCAGCGGCGCGTATTTTGCTGAAGCTCATCGGATGGGCCCACATCACCATGATCCGGAAGTGAATGTCATTCCCACCCTGCTTGAGTCGCGGGCCGGCCAGCAGCCCGCCGGACGCCGGCCTCCGGATGGTGTGACGGCTCAGGAAGCCTCCTCCGAGCTGGACCGTTGGGCAGCCCTGGCGCACCTGAATCCGGACCCTGACCGTCTTGTCTACAACGAGCCCGCAGTTCTGCGTCCGCCGGAACGTCACGTGGTTCTGGGAGACGCCCAACACCGGTCTCATGGTCTGTCCGAAGCCTATGAAAATGCTCCCCAATCCCTGAGGGACGTGGAAGAAACCACCACCTTCAAGAGTTGAATGATGGCCGCACAATCCTTACGACGCTCACAGTTTATCACCACCTACGGGCCAGGGGCTATTCTGGAAGGCCCCGATGGCCCTCGCATTATCCCCACCCTGGATCGCTCTGGCCTGTTTGATCAGCGCCGTCCGGCCGACTTTGAGATCACTGACCTGCGCCTGTCACAGGCATTGCTCAATGGCGCTGGTATCCTGCGCCTGCCATCTAACGCCGAACTGGGGGAACCAGATTCTCAGGCTATTTATGACACAAATCCTTTTCCCTCCTGGGCACTGTGTGTGCGACATGGACTGCTCTATCGCAAAACTCGTGGTGATAATCGCGCCTGCCCACGTTGCGATCCCCTGCCAGATAGATACGAGGCCTGGCGTCAGGTACGACGGCAGGCCATCCGCTTCGTGCGCGCCTGTGCCGCCGGCCATCTGGACGATGTGGATTGGGGCAGGATCATTCCTCACACACGCGATGATTGCAGTCCAGCCTATCTGTACTGGCGGGGTGGTGGCGGTGCGCTACGTCACATAGACATTGTCTGCCCCAACTGCAACGCCAGTATCAACCTGGGTATAGCCTACTCCAGGGAGTGGCGCTGCTCCGGCCGTTTCCCTGAACAGAGCAAAAACAGGCCGGGTTGTGACGAGCCTTCGAAAATCATCCAGCGAGGCGCTGCCAATCTGCGTATTTCGGAGCTGCAAACGGCGCTGACCATCCCCCCACGCTCCACCCGTCTGCATCGCCTGCTGGAAATGAGCAATATCCAGACTGTGCTTCTCACGCAATCCATCCATAGTAAACAGGAATTGCTTGATGCATTGCAACCACTGGTGCAGCGTGGCCTGCTCCGCCGGGCTGCCGTGGTCGAAATCCAGAATTATCCTGAAGAAACCATCCTGGCTGCCATAAGTGATACCGTCGCTGATGATCTGCCGGCCACGGTGCGCAACCTGCGCCTGCAGGAGTTCGAGGCCCTGCGCCACGCAGCCACCCACGGAGCTCCCCCGCAGCCATCTCCCACTCCGGGCGCGCCGCCTCAGTTCGAGGTGATACAAGGGCAGGTACGCACCCTGGTTGGCCCGCGTGGGCATCGATTGCGAGTCACGCCAGTCAACCGGTTGCGGGTGGTGATGGTTCAGACCGGCTATCGGCGGCTGGACCCACTCAACCCTCCGGTGGATCGCGTTTACGATGACGGGCAACGCCTCTGGTACCCCGGCGTGGAACTTTTCGGTGAAGGCGTTTTTCTCGATCTGGATCCCGGTCTCCGGCCTGACGCCCCGGCGCACCACTTCCGGTTAAGCGGTGCCGCAGCCAATGCCTGGTTTGATGCCTGGATTGACCCGGATGGTTTTGGGCAGCGTATCCATCCTGACGACCGGGATCAGCTTCATCCAGTATTCGTCTGGTGGCACACCCTGGCACATCGTCTCATCAATGCCCTGGCTGTGGACTCCGGCTACTCGTCGGCAGCCGTGCGGGAGCGGGTCTTTGCGGATG
>DAOULT010000083.1:0-35838 GCA_034417895.1 Anaerolineae bacterium
CCTTGCTGGCCCGAGACTACCGGGTGGTGGGGGTGGACAATCTGTCGATGGGAAGGATCGAAAACGTCGAGCACAATTTCCCAAACCGGCGCTTCACCTTCAGCCAGCTCGACGTGAGACATTTTGAGTCCTTGAAGGAAGCCTGTCTGGGGGCCGAGATCATCGTCCATCTGGCCGCCTACAAGATACCCAGATACGGCCATGCTCTGGACACTCTGCTGATCAACAACCTGGGGACGAAAAACGTCCTCGACGTTGCCAGGGAGGGGGGCTGTAAAGTCGTTTTGGCCTCTACCTCCGACGTTTATGGCAAGAATGCACGTTTGCCTTTCCACGAGGAAAGCGATCTGGTGATGGGGCCCAGCACGGTCAAGCGCTGGAGTTACGCCGTTTCCAAGCTGTTCGACGAACACCTTTGTCTGGCCTATAGCGAGACCTACGGCTTTCCGGCGGTCATCCTGCGCTTTTTCGGATCCTACGGCCCCCGACACCACCTTTCCTGGTGGGGAGGGCCGCAATCGGTGTTCATCAGCGCCGCGCTGAACGACGAGGAGATCGAGATACACGGCGATGGCTCCCAAACCCGCAGCTTCACTTACATCAGTGACACCGTGAGCGGCACGGTGGCCGCCCTGGAAAACGAAAAGGCCGCAGGAGAGATATTTAACCTGGGCAGCACCCACGAGATCAGCATCCTCGACCTGGCCCACCTGATAAAGAGGCTGTCGGGCACGCCGGGCAAGATCAGATTGCGCTTTGTGCCCTATTCCAGTTTCTCTGGAGGAAAATACGAGGACGTGAAGCGTCGCGTGCCTGACATCGGCAAGGCCCGCCGGATGCTAGGTTTTGAGCCACAGGTCGATCTGGAACAGGGCTTGCGCTGGACTATCGCCTGGCAACGGGAGTTGAGGTCGCCGACGGCTTCGCCAGACACACAAAGAGAGAAGAGAAGAATTTGATTGTCATTATCATCCCGGCTTATAATGAAGAAGAGAACATAGGTTCCCTCCTGAAAAGGATCGCGGCCCTGGGCCATCCTTTGACGGATTACACCGTCCTGGTAATCAACGACGGCAGCGTGGATAATACGCGAGAGGTGGTGCTGGCCCTTCAGGATCGAATGCCGGTCAGGTTGATAGACCACGAAGTCAACAAAGGGGTCGATCAGGTATTTAGAACGGGCTTTGAGGCCGCCCTGGACGTAGCCTGTGATGGAGATGTCATCGTCACCATGGAGGCCGATAATACCAGCGATCTGTCCATCATGGTGGAGATGCTCCGCCGCCTTGAGGAGGGCTACGATCTGGTTCTGGCTTCGTGTTACGCTGAGGAGGGAGGAGTGGTCGGCACCAATCTGTATCGCATCGTGCTGAGCAAAACAGCCAATGCCCTGCTGACCCTGTTCTTCCCTCTCAAGGGGGTGCATACTTATAGCTCCTTCTATCGCGCCTACCAGGCCAGCGCCCTGAGAATGGCTCACCAGGCTTACGGCGGGCAGTTGATCGAGGAACGTGGTTTTGTGTGCATGGTGGAAGTGCTGGTCAAAATGAGCTACCTGCCCATTAAGATCGTCGAAGTGCCCATGATCCTGCAATGCGATTTGCGGAAGGGCAACAGCAAGATGAAGGTAGTGCGCACCATGATCGGCTATCTGCGCTTGATGATCAGAAGTGCGCTGGGCCAACTGGGGCGGCCAGAGATCAGCAGGTTAAGGGTGGGAGAGAAGGGGGAACAGCCGTTTAAATTGACATGAGGATCTGCTCTCCTCACGTGGGCCTCTCGCCCGAATCGAATCTGGGCGGCGAGGTATACGAAAGGGAAATCCTGAAACACCTGGCTCTGCAAGGGGCGCAGTTGGAGATCGTCCTGCCCAGGGGAAAGCCTTACCAGAAAAATGTCCCCCACTGGCGCGTACATTATACTTTTTTCGGCAAGGGCTACCGCTGGTACGTCTCTAACCTGGTTTTCCCGCCCTACATCAAGCGGGTTTACGAGCGGGCAGGCTTTGACCTTTTGCGGGTGCACTCTTTGCGCTTTGTCGGCCCGGCTGCGTTGTGGGCCAGGCGATTGTACAGGCTGCCAGTGCCCGTCGTCGCCCACCACCACCACCTGGACGCCAACTGGCTGAACTCCCTGATAGAAAAGCGGGTGATCGAGGGGGCCGACTGTCTGGTCACGGACAGCGACTTTTCCAAAAAGCAACTGGTGGACGAACTGGGCATCGACCCGGTCAAAATAGCCGTAGTGCGGGCCGGGATAGATCGCCGCTTCGCGCCTCAGCCCAAAGACGAGGCTGTGGTCGAAAAATGGGGTCTGCGGGGCAAACAGGTGGCGCTCTACCTGGGCGGGTTGATGGAAAGGAAGGGGCTGAGTTTTCTGCTGGACGTTTTTCAGCGCCTCAAGGTGGAGAAGGGCGCAGCGGTAGCCTTCGTGGTGGTTGGCTCCGGCCCGCTGGAAAACGACCTGAAACGGAAGGCGGAGCGCCTGGGGCTGCCGGTGGTTTTCACCGGGTACGTGCCGGAAGAGGACAAGGTGCAATATTACAACCTGGCCGACGTGTTCGTCTTCCCTTCGCGGCTGGAAGGTTTCGGGCTGGCGGTGGGCGAGGCCATGTCCTGCGCCAGAGCGGTGGTGGTTTCCAGGGCCGGTTCGCTGCCGGAACTGGTGGCCGACGGACAGAGCGGGTTGCTGGCCGACCCCACCGACGAAGCCGACTTCGTGCGCCAGATCGTCTACCTGCTGGAAAACGAGGCCCGGCGGGCAGAACTGGGCCGGGCGGCACGAGAGCGAGTAGAACAACGTTTTCGCTGGGAACGATCAGCCACCGAGTTGTTGCGCATCTACCAGGAAGTATGGGCCGGAAAGGGAAAAAGTTGAGCAGCGGGCTGTGGATTAAAGGCTGGAAATTCGTCAACACCCGACTGACCAGGCTTTCCATGCGGCTGGTCAGGTGGACGGGCAAGAGCACAGAATACATTCACCCTAAGCATCTGCTGAACATGCCGGGCTACCACTGGTACCTGGCCCACCTTGAGGCCGGCGACGGCGCGCTGGACGTGGGCTGCGGCAACGGCCTCCACACCTTGAAAACAGCCGGGCGGTGTCGGCGGGTGGTGGGCTTCGATCTTGACCGCCGACACCTGGCCCTCGCCAGACGGCTGGCCCACAGGGAAGGAGCAGACAACGCAGATTTTTGCCTGAGCAGCGCCGAACAGCCTTTTCCCTTCCGGGCGGCCAGCTTCGACAAGGTGCTGCTCCTGGACGTGCTGGAACACCTCGACCATAGAGATGAGGCCCTGACCGAGATCGGGCGGGTGCTGAAAGACGACGGGCAATTGATACTATCCGTGCCCAACAAGGGGACTTCGTGGAAAAAAAAGCAAAAAAACGCCGGGCTGTTTTACTACTCCGATCCGGACCACCGCGTGGAATACACCGAGCCGGAGCTAAGCGCAGAACTGCACCGCAACGGCTTCACAATCAGGGAAATCAGCCCCATCGTCTACGATACGCCCTGGATAGGCTTCATCGACCTGGCAGGTGGGCTGTGGCTGGGCGCTTATCGCTGGCTGACGCAGCGGCGGATAAAGGGCGCTCTGGCTAACCCCCAGGAGAGCAGCGGCTTTAGAATGGTGTGCAGCAAAGAAAGCAGGGAAGTGGTGGGGTGAACATCGGGCTGGTGAACGAATACTTTCCGCCCTTTGCGCCGGGCGGGGCGGAGTGGAGCGTCTATTATCTGGCCAAGGAACTGGCGCGCCAGGGACATCGGGTGGTGGTCATCACCCCTGACTACGACGGAGAGGGCTACCAGGAAGAAGAGGAAGGAGTGAGGGTCTATCGCTTTCCGTTTCCGGCAAAGATCGCCCAAGGGCAAAAGTCGGTGCCTATTCGCTATCACGCCAATCCTCTCTTCTACCTCTATTCTGCCTTCCACATCTTAAGGGTGGTCAGAAGAGAGAAGCTGGACATTCTGCACGCTCAAAACCATTATTCTCTGGTCGGAACGTACCTGGCCGCCCGTCTGAGCGGTCTGCCTGTTTTCTTTACCCTGAGAGACACGGTGGCTATCTGCCACGCCGCTTTATGTCTGCTGCGCCACGATCGGGTCCCCCCGGATTGCGGTTTCAGGAAATGTCTGGGACAGTGCGCCGACGAGTTTTACGATCTCTACCTGGGCTACCCCTCTCGCTGGCGGAAGGTTAAAAATAAGGTGGCGCTCTTCTGGCTCTGGCTGGACACTGGCCTGCGTCGTTTCTTTCTGCGGCGGGTGGATGGCATTGTGGGCGTCAGCCAGGGCATCCTGAACCTTTACATCCAATCGAAGGTCATCTCAGAGGAAAGAACGCGGTGTGTTTACAACCTGCCGCCAGAGAAAAGCCTGGTCTCGGAACAGGCAAAGGCGGACTGGCGGCGGAAGCTAGGTCTGGCAGACAAACAGGTCGTTCTGTACGTGGGTAAATTCTCGCCGGGCAAAGGGACGCGCCACTTGGTGGAAGCCTCCGACGAAGTGGTCAGGGAGATGGCTGAGGTCGTCTTTCTCTTCGTCGGGAAGGGCGACTTGAAGGCCAGGCGAGACTGGATCAGGGTTCTGGGCAGCCTTCCCCACGGAGAGGTGCTTAAACTTTATCATCTGGCCGATGTGGTAGCCATGCCCTCAGTGTGGCCCGAACCGCTGAGCCGGGTATTGCTGGAAGCCATGACCGCCGGTCGGCCTGTGGTGGGCACCAGAACCGGAGGCACCCCGGAGGTCGTCCTCGACGGGGTGAACGGTTTTCTGGTGGAAAGAAGCGCCCCTTCCCGGTTGGCGGAAGCGTTGATCACGCTCCTGAAGGACGAAAAATTGAGGGAGGAGATGGGGTGCCAGGGACAGAAGTTGGTGGTGGAAAAATTCAATAGAGAGAGAAGCGTGCAGAGCTTGCTCGATTTTTATCGAGAAGGGCGAAGATGAGCGATGATCCTGGGATTGTTGCCGGCCATAGGTGGGGGCCTGCAAGACTTGCAGCGCACGGGCCAGCATTCTTTTCTGATAGACGTGTATTTCAAGCGCTACGTGCGCAGCTTTGACAAAATCTATTACTTCAGCTATTTTGAGGAGACCCTGGGGGAGTATACCGCCGACCAGGAGATTCTGGACAAGGTCGTCCTCCTGCCCAGAAAGGTCAACGCCCCTCGCCGTATTTACGCCCTGGCGTTACCTTTTCTCTACCGTTCCCGCTTCAGACAATGCGCCGTAGTGCGCGTGTTCCAGACCACCGGCGCTCTGCCGGCCGTCATCGCCAGGGGGGTGTATGGAGTGCCTTACGTGGTGACTTATGGCTACCGATACGCCGAATTCGCCCGCGTCGAGGGGGCCAGGCTAAAGGCCCTGTGGCTGGCCCCCATGGAAAAACTCTTTTTACAGGCCGCGGCCGGCGTGATCGTCACCACTCAGGAGCTACAGCGCTACGTGGAAAACTTCGTGAAGGGCGCGAGAATACACTACATCCCCAACGGGGTCGATACTGCTCTTTTCCGTCCGGCCCGCCACCCTCCTTCAGCCGGGGGGGCGAAGAAGTTGCTTTTCCTGGGGCGCCTGGAAGAGCAAAAGAATCTTTTCCGCCTGATAGAAGCGCTGAGTTTTTTGAAAGATGACCTGACCCTCAGCCTGGCAGTGATCGGCACAGGCTCTCTGGGCCACAGGCTGGCGGAGTGCGCCCACCAGAAAGGGGTGGCGGTGGAGTTTAAGGGCACGATACCCCACGAAGAGTTGCCCGCCCATTTCCATCAGGCCCATGCTTTCGTGTTGCCCTCCCTCATAGAGGGCCATCCCAAAGCTCTGATCGAAGCCATGAGTTGCGGGCTTCCCTGCGTGGTCTCCGATTGCGACGGCAATCGAACCTTGATCGAGGAGGGCCAGACCGGCCTGTTGTTCGACCCTTATAATGTCGAGGAAATGGCCCGCCAGATAAAGCGGGTCATGCTTGACGAGACCTGGGCTTACCAGTTGGGGAGGAGAGCCAGGCAATACGTGGTCGATAATTACGATATAGACCCACTTTTGAGAACAGAGATCGATTTGTTACAGGAAGTGGGTCGGGAAAGAGGTAGTTTTGCCTGATGGAAGAGATTCACTTTAACAAGTACGAATCTAAAGGGGGAGCCTACCATTGGGAAGAGGTTTCGTCCTCGCTCAGAAGACACAACGCCTTCACCAGGGCCAGGTATCAGGTTGTAGCCAATCTTCTGAACGATGTAGAGAATAAATGGGTGCTGGACATAGGTTGTGGCGATGGCGTATTGAGTTACATGGCGGCTGAGAAGGGAGGACGCGTGGTGGGCATCGACCTGTCAGACCTGGCTCTGAAAGCTGCCAGGCGGCTTATTCAAGAGAAAGGGAACGTTGTCCTCTTCCAGGTGGCTTCTGCGTATTGTCTGCCCTTTGCCGACGGATGGTGCGACGTCGTCATCGCCGCCGACGTGATAGAACACCTTCAACAATCTGAAATGTTATTGCAGGAGATGAAACGGGTGTTGCGTCCCGGTGGACGGGGGATCATCGCCACCCCGATAAAGCCTAGCGACCCTCCCGACAAAATGCACGTCAAAGAGTACGATCCGGCGGAATTTGAAGCTCTCTTAAGAGGCTATTTCGATAGAGTGCGCATCCTGCAAAGCCATCCCCTGTTTTTGCGTCGGGCCTACCTGAGGGAGTTCAGGTGGTGTGGCAATCGTCCCCTGTGGCGCTACCTGATCAACGCTCTGTCCATCTGCGTCTACAACCCCTTTCTGCTCCACTGGGGGCGACGGTTCGCCAACATGGTGGGCGTGGTGGAGAAGTGAGCCATGTTAGCCCGAAAATCGCTTCTGTTATTCGTCACCCACGTTGCCAACGCCCTTTTGGGCCTGGCTTCGATCTGGTTCGTGGCCCGGCTGATGGGGCCGGAGGCGCTAGGCACCATCGGCTACGTGATGGGGCTTTTGGGCATGTTCGCCATGTTCTCCGACCTGGGCTTCAGAATGGCGCACGTCAAGCGCGTGTCCGAAGGAGAAGACGTCGGCCAGTGTGTGGGCGCTTTTCTGCTGGTCGAGGCCATCCTGGTGGCGCCCATCGTTTTCTTTGCCCTGCTGGCTTCGCCTGTCAGCCAGCGATGGGGCACTACACTTTTTGAGAACGAAATGCAGCGGGGCGCTTTCTATTTCATTTCTTTAATGTACATCCTGAACAACTTCGCCCTGGTGCCGGTGCTGACCTTCGAAGCCACCCGTGAAACGGCTAAGGTCAGCCTGGTTTCGCTGGTCAGCAGTCTGGTCACCGCTCTGGCTAAAATCGCCGTGGCGGTGTTGGCCCTGGGGGTGGTGGCTCTGTCCGGGGCCTACATGCTGGAAGCGGCGACCACCATTGTGGTGGCCCTGCTGCTTTTCCGGGGGTACAGGCCCCGGCGACCGGGCGGAGAGCTATTGCGCCGCTACCTGGTCTATGCTCTGCCGTTGATGGGCATTATAGTTACCACCAGCTTCCTGTCCAATGTGGACCGCGTGCTGATAAACACCTTCTGGGGCGCGACCGAGGTGGGCTATTATTTCGGCATCCAGGGCATGGTGGACATTATGAACAAAATCTCTTCGGCAGGCATGAAACTGTTCTTCCCCAAAACCTCGGAAGACGCCGCCCAGGGCAATATAGAAACTATCAAAGCCCGTTTGTTCCTGGCCGAAAAGTACCTGCTCACCGTAGTGGTGGCGGTGGTGGTCGGAGTGATCGCCTTCCGGGAACTGGTCATTCGGATAATTCTGGGGGCCCAATTTTTGCCCGCCGCCCCGACCCTGGCCGTTTTTGCCCTCTTCACTCTGGCGCTTGCCATCTCCCGACCTTATGGCAATATTATATACGCTATCGAGAAACATCGTTATCTGATGATAGGTACCATTCTTAATCTGCTGGTGCTGGTCGTGGCTGACCTAGTGTTTATTCCTGAGCAGCTTTTCGGCCACAGGATGTTGGGCCTGGGCGGGGTGGGAGCAGCGCTAGGGCTGCTCGTCGGCACCATGGCGGCGGGCGCTTTTCAGATCTGGCTGGTCAAAAAATTCACCGGGATCGGCTTTTTCTGGCGGGCGTGGCGTTTTTTGGGGGCCGGCCTGGCGATGTACGCCTTTTTGACCCTGGCCGTCTCTTTCGTGCCTGTGTCCCCTGTGCTACAGGCCATTTTGCTGGGGCCAGTGGGGGCGCTCGTCTACCTGCTCTGTCTGGTGGCCCTGGGCGAATTCAATGGGGCCGATGCTCGATTTTTCTTCGACCTGGCCAACCCGGCCAAAATGACCAGCTACGTCTTTTCAGAGTTAAAAGTGCGACGAGATGAAGCGGAGGGTGAACCTTGAAAAGCAAGATTTTGGTGGTGGCCGAGGATAGCAGCAGCCTGGGCGAAATCCGCCACCGCTGGACCAGGCTCGGCTACAGGGCCTACCTGTTCCTCTATCGTTCGTGGCTGCGGCGTCTCTTGAACCGTCTTAAAAAAGAACACCAGGTGACGCTCCTGGTCGGCAGCAACGTCATCGCCGAAGACGATCCGGCCTGCCGGGGGGTGAAATACGTTCCTTACAACACGGTGGCCGATGAGGTCGATTATCCACACCTGGCCCTGGAGAACAAACGGTTGATGGGCAACTGGCGTCGGGCGCTGGTGGAAGCAGGCTTTGCCGAACGGCTGACCTACGGCGGCCTTTTCCTGCCGGAGGTGCTGGATATCCACCTGGCCATCATCCTGGGCCTGGAGTTCATGGTGTACGTGGAGGCGCTCAAGATCGTAGCTTACGGCGAAAACCCCGAAGCCGTTTATGTGGTTAGCGGCGCGTCTGTGCCGGAGCAGGCCGCCCGGCACCTGGCCCAAGAGCAAAACCTGACCCTGAAAATGTCTTCCCGGTTTTATCCTGCCTTCTGGCACAGGCGTTTTTTCAATCGCCTTTACGCCCAGGCCGAGAAAGCCAAAATCCGGGCCTTTTTGCAGGAGGCGGAAAGCGCCCCCCTGCCAGCGGCCACGAAGCCGGACAGGAAGGGCGTGCTGTTGACCTGTTGCACCCCGCAGCAGTTGAGGCCGGTCGTCCCTGTGGCTCGCCGTCTGAAGGAGAGCGATGCTTTTGAGCCGCTGGTGGTAGCCATGTTTGGCATGAGGGATGAGCTGGAAAAGTTGAGCCAGGCGGGGGTGAGCTGGACCTACAGCCCGGCATACCTGCCCCGCCAGGAAGCTGAACAACTGTGCGTCGAACACCAGGCCCGGCTGAAACAGGTGTGGCAGGAGATACGACGCTCCCCGACGGTGCGGGATAGCCTGACCCACGAAGGCGTGCCCCTTTTCGACCTGTTCGAGGAGCGGCTGGGGATGATGATGTCGCAGGCTTCGCTGGCGGCGCTGCTTTATACCGAAGCGACCTGCCGCCTCATCGAGCGCGAACGGCCCCGGCTGGTGACCGTCATCAGCGACCGACGTTACCACGAAAGGGCCTGCGCCCTGATGGCTAGACAGCGGGGCGTCCCTACCCTGTTGCTCACCCACGCTACCTCTCTCAGTCAGGAGATCAACGCCTACGACCTTACCGATCGGGTGACCGTCGTAGGGCCTAAGACCAGAGATGACCTGATCGCCAAGGGCCTGCCCTCCGCCAGTATAGCGGTGGTCGGCGACCCGGCCATAGACTTTCTTTTCGAGCCGGGGGCTGAATCCTGGAAAGAACGCCTGTGCGCCCGGCTGCAACTCGACCCCTCCACCAGATTGATACTGCTGGTTTCCAGCTACACCACTTTCAGAGTGCCGGTGCAGGAGAAAAAAGCCCTTTTCACCTGGACCTTTCAGGCCGCCCAACAATTGGACGACGTGCAAATAGTGGTGAAAGCGCACCCTAACGAGAACCTGCCAGTCCTACAGGAGCAAATGGCGGCCTGGGGAATGGACGGGCTGCCGCTGGTCCAGCACGTCAGTATCTACGAGCTGATCCAGGTCGCTGATCTGGTGGTTATGATAGCTTCTATGGCCGGATTGGAGGCTATGGCCCTGGGCAGGCCGGTCGTCGCCATGTGGGGCGCAGAGGCCGATTACAACTCCTATTTTCCTTACGGGGAGAGCGGCGCGGTGGCCCTTGTGCGCCGGGCAGAGGAGGCTTTGCCCGTTTTTCGGCTCCTGCTGGACGACGCCGCCGCCAGGAGCCGGCAGATCGAACGGGGGCAAGAACTGGCCCGGCGATACATGCGCCCCCCGGACGGCCACACCACGGCCCGCATCGTCGAGTTGATGACCGAGCTGGTAGCCGCCAAAAACAAGCCTCAAGAGCAGGCGCGATTGAACGGTCGCCTGGCAGGCTCCAGCACAGAAGGATAGAGACAGACAATGCTGGGAAAGCGATACGAATACGACGGCAAACCCATAAAACATCTAAATAGCCTTCAAATAGAAATGAAACGCCAGGTCGAGCGTAAAATAGAAAATAATATCTACCAATTTGAAGTCATACCATGTTGTATCTGTGGTAGCGCAGAGTTTAAGCCTCTGGCTGGCAAAGATCGATATGGGTTGTACATGCCCGTTGTCATCTGTGAGCGATGTGGTTTAATCCAGACCAATCCTAGAATGAATCAAGAATCTTATAACGAATTCTACAATCACGAGTATCGTAAATTATACACAGGCATGGAAACTCCCACCGATGTATTTTTTCAAGTACAATATAGGAAGGGTCAGGAGATTTTCAATTACTTACAAGATGTTCAGGTATTACCAAAACCAGTAACTGGCCTGTTTGTTTTTGAAGTCGGCTGTGGGGCTGGCGGCATCTTGCAGTATTTCAGGGAAAGAGGATGCCGCGTCAAAGGCGTCGATTTGGGTGAGGAATACCTTGAGTTTGGACAAACGAAATACGGTCTGGAGCTATCGGTGGGGACTATTGCAGACGCTCAACTCGATGAACCACCTGACCTGATCATTTATTCCCACGTTCTCGAACACATCCTTACGCCAAACGAAGAGCTGGCCCAGGTTTATCGCCAACTGTCCGATGCTGGTATGCTTTATATTGAATTGCCTGGCCTCAAAAATATAATACGCAGCGGCGGCATGGATTTCTTGAGAATACTGCAAAATGCACATACTTATCATTTTACTCTTACCACCCTGGAGAATTTGCTAAGAGCAAACGGCTTTCAACTGGTAGTGGGGGATGAGACTATCAAAACCGTGTTCAACAAGTCAAATAATTATGAGATAGAAACCATTAATGACTATGATGCTGTGTTGAGATACCTGAATAAAGCGGAAATACTAAGAAAACTCCTGGTCGTCCCTTTTTATACATTAAAGTCGATCATAGTAAGGGTATTGATCATCTTTGGACTTTATGAGGTGACGAGAGATATATATTGTGAAAGGAGGAGAAAGCGCTGATAGGATGGCGAAGAGGAGACGCTACCCCGGCGGCCCCGCCTCTAAAACAGGTTGCCTAATTACCGCTTTCGTAGTATATTTAGCTTACGACCAGTCGTGGAGGCAGCAGAATGGCAACAGACAGTATCCTGGCTATCATTCCCGCTCGCGGCGGCTCTAAAGGCATTCCGCGCAAGAACTTGCGCCTGCTGGCCGGCAAGCCGCTGGTGGCTCACAGCATCGAGCACGCCCGGCAGGCCCGTCGCGTGAGCCGCGTCGTGGTTTCCACAGACGACCCCGAAATTGCCGCCGTCTCTGAGCAGTATGGCGCCGAAGTGGTCTGGCGACCGGCGGAGCTGGCGACTGATACCGCCCCCTCGGAGTCGGCCCTGCGGCACGTCCTGGATTACCTGGACGAAAATGAAGGATACCAGCCGGATCTG
Organism: Anaerolineae bacterium; assembly: GCA_034417895.1. Lineage (GTDB taxonomy): Bacteria > Chloroflexota > Anaerolineae > CAZYHC01 > CAZYHC01 > DAOULT01. Next base: position 11,828 of record DAOULT010000083.1, read on the forward strand.
GTGGTCTTTTTGCAGGCCACCTCTCCCTGCCGTCTGCCGCAGGACATCGATGGCGCTGTACAAACCTTGCTGGAGCGTCAGGCGGATAGCGTCTTTTCGGCCTGCGCCGAGCATTTCACTGGCCGGTGGCGGGTCAACCCGGACGGGACAGCTTTACCGCTTAACTTTGAGCCAGGGCGCCGACCCAGGCGACAGGAATACCCGATAGAGTACCTGGAAAACGGAAGCATCTACGTATTTCGGCCCTGGGTGCTCAGGCAGACAGGCAATCGCATGGGCGGCAAGATCGCCATCTACGAAATGCCAGCGCTACGCTCCTTTCAGGTGGACGAGCTGGCCGAGCTGCAATTTATGGAACAATTGCTGGCGGTGCAGTCCTCTGGCTCAGAGCAACGCGGTTTGGAAGCCGTCCGCCTTTTGGTGCTCGACTTCGATGGAGTGATGACCGACAACCGAGTGCTGGTGGATCAGGAGGGAACCGAGGCGGTCTGGTGTCACCGGGGCGATGGATGGGGCGTGGCGCGGCTGAAAGAGGCCGGCCTGGAGGCCCTGGTGCTTTCCACCGAGACCAATCCGGTGGTGGCCGCTCGCTGCCGTAAGCTGGGCCTGGAGTGTATCCAGGGGTGCCATGACAAACTCTCAGCCTTGCAGGCCATAGCCCGCCAGCGCTCCCTGGAATGGGAACAGATCGCTTACCTGGGCAACGACGTGAACGATCTGGCCTGCCTGCGCTGGGTCGGAGCGCCCATGGCTGTGGCGGATGCCTGGCCGGAGGTGCGGGCCGCCGCCCGGCTGGTGACGAGGCGGCCCGGAGGCCAGGGAGCGGTGCGTGAAGTGGTAGACTGGATCCTGGAGGCCCAAAGCCGAAAGTAGGGGCAGGGACATCGCCTTTGACCAAATCGGATCGAGCAGGAGAGTAGAAAGTGGCAAGAAAAGTCAAAATTGGCAATCGCCGGGTGGGCGAGGGCGAACCGTGTTTTGTGGTGGCGGAGATCGGCATTAATCACAATGGCGACCTGGAACTGGCCCGCAAATTGATCCTGGCCACGGAGGCGGCTGGCTGTGATGCGGTCAAATTTCAGAAACGCACGATAGAGGTGGTTTACAGCCCGGAGGAACTGGCCCGGCCGCGCGAGAGTCCGTTTGGAGCGACAAACGGCGATCTCAAGCGCGGGCTGGAGTTTGGCTATGAGCAGTATCGGGCCATTGACGAATACTGCCGGGCGCACAACATTTTGTGGTACGCCTCGTGCTGGGACGAGGCCGCAGTGGATTTTATCGAGCAGTTTAATCCACCCTGTTACAAGATTGCTTCTGCCTCTCTCACGGATGACGATCTGTTGCGCCATCACCGTCGTTATGGACGTCCCATTGTCCTCTCCACTGGAATGAGCACCATAGAGCAGATCGATCATGCGGTGGAGGTGCTGGGCGCCACGGACTTGATCCTGATGCATTGCACCAGCACGTATCCGTCGAAGCTGGAAGAATTGAATCTCAAAACGATCCGCACTCTCAAGGAACGCTATGACCTGCCGGTGGGCTATTCGGGCCACGAGGTCGGCCTGGCTACCTCGGTGGCGGCCTCGGCGGTGGGGGCGTGCATGGTCGAGCGCCACATCACGCTGGACCGTGCCATGTGGGGCAGCGATCAGGCTGCTTCGGTGGAGCCGCATGGCTTTGCTCGCCTGGTGCGCGATATCCACGCCATCGAATCGGCGATGGGAGATGGGGTGAAGCGAGTTTACGAGAGCGAGATACCGGTGATGAAAAAGTTACGACGCGTTGGGTATAGGGAATGAGAAGTACTTGAGCATGGCAAAAAGCTTCCTGAGCCGGGTGAAAGACCATTGGGTTGTGTGGCCCATTTTCGCCCTGGCCTTAGCCCTGCGGCTGTACCGCCTGCGGGTGGGAGAGACGATCAACAGCTCCGATGAGATGACCTTTATATACCCGGCTCTCTCTTTCCTGGCGGCTTTCGAGCCTTTCAGCGTCGATGAGTTGCTCTTTCAAACGGCCAAGCTGCTCACTTTTCAGTACGGTTTTCCGGTGCCGCTGGTCAGTCTGGGGGGGCTGGCCGTTTGCGCCCTGTTGGGCCTGACTATCAACGAGTTCAGCCTGCTCTTTCCTTTTGCTTTGATCGGTTCGCTGTCGTGCGTGGCCGCTTATTTCCTGGCCCTGAAAGTGCACTCCAGGACGGCGGGCATCCTGGCCGGCTTTCTGATGGCCGTCCTGCCCTGGCAGATCACCACCTCCCGCGTCACCGGCATCAATGGCGGGGTGGCCGCTTTTCTGACCCTGGCCGCTCTGGGGGCGCTATGGGGTTACTTCGAGACGGGACGGAGCTTTTGGGCCTCTTTGTGCCTGGCCGCTTACCTGGGCGTCGAAAATCAGTTCTACCTGATCGCGCCTGCCGTGGTGCTGATGTCTTACCTGAGCGTTCAAGAGCCGCCGGAGCCGGTTCCGAAGCGGCCTCTGACCACCAGAAGTACGGTGGCGATGGCCGGGCTGGCTGTTTTGTTGGGCCTTTTAGCTTTTAACCTACAGCCTGCCCTTTCCGGCTTTTTCCGCCTTCTGCTGGGGGACGGCCCGGTCATAAACCGTGACCTGAGCCTGGCCCGGCTGGGTGGAGGGCTGATCAAAGTGCAGGCCGGGTTGCTGGCGGTGGCCGTGATCGTTCTGGCCGTGGCGGTCTCGTGGCGCTTCTTTTTTGACCGTTACCGAGCCGTCTTGAACGGCGGGCAAGCCCTGCGATGGTTCTACGCCTTCAAAAAAGTTTTGCGCTGGCAACTTCTGGCCTTTCCGGCCCTGGCGACGGTGGCGCTGGTGGCGGCTGCGCTTTACTTCTCGGTGCGGTCCGGCGACGTGACTCTGGGTTACTTCGGCCACATCGCTCTCAAATCGCTTCTCACCAGGCCCGGCCTTTACCTGTACCTGTTTTCCGTGCTGGAAGAGGGGCTGGGGCCGGTCGTTTCTCTCTTTTCCCTGGCGGCCTTTGTCTACCTGCTGAGGCGCAATCTGAAAGAGCCGGAGCCAACCGCCGCGCTGCTTTGTGCGGTGGTGGCCTACGCTTTGCCCTGGCTGGTGGCCGTGCCGCCGGGCCTGACCTCGGTTGGAGGCTACGTCGTGCACCTGGAGGCTATCCTGGCTATCCTTACCTCCATTTTCATCGTGGAGATTGGAGGGCGGTGTGGCAGAGGCAGAACCCTGGCGGTGGCTTTTATGAGCGTCGTGGTTCTCGGCTTCACTGTGGGGGCCGCTTTTCCGGCCAGTTTCCAGGATACTTTCCGGCGCGGCCCGGTGCTCAATAGCGGCTGGAAGACGGCCGGGCTGTTCATCCGCCAGAATTTCGCTCCCGACGTGCAGGTGATAATCGACGAGGATTTTTATTTCCTGATCGCCAAATACTACACCGACCGGGCGGTGTACAGCATCGCCAGGCCGCCCAAAGCAGAGAAAAAAGTATTCGTCGTGAAAAGCGAAAACCGCCAAAAGTACGCCCTGGCCCTGCGGGGTATGGCTAACGTGGCTGACGTTTACTCCGATAGCATTTTGCGGCTGCAACTTTTTGCTCCCGGCGACGAGGGGCAGAAGCCCGTCGCCCTGGAAACGGCCAGCGGCGACCGCATCTACGACGAACGCTATGGAAATATCGCCAGCGTGGGCTTTGGTTTCAGCCCGCAGGAGCAGGAGCATTGGGGCACACGCTTCAACTTTATTCTGGACAGCCGGTGATAAGGCCATGGCCCAGAAGCAGCGTATGGGGCGTTTCGCCTACACTTACCGCCGCCAACTGGTTGACCAGGACCTGGGGCGGGCGGCGCAACACCTGACTGGCCGGGTGTTAGACGTGGGCGGCAAAAAGGATAAAAAGCGCGGCTACTTCCGACCACCCGAGACGGAGCGCTGGCTTTATCTGAACATCAGCCCGGAAGATAGCCCGGATATCCTGGCCCGGGCCGAATACCTGCCCCTGGCCGAGGGCGCGATGGATGCCGTGATCTGCACCGAAGTACTGGAGCACCTGGCCGGGCCGAAGCAGGCCCTGGCCGAGATGGGGCGCGTGTTGAGGCCGGGCGGGAAGCTCATCCTGACCGCGCCCTTCCTGTACCGGATCCACGGCGACCCGCACGACTTCCAACGGCTGACCGATCACGGCCTGCGCATTTTGCTGGAAGAGGCCGGGTTCGAGATAATGGAACTGAAAAGGCAGGGCTACTTTTTCACCGTTCTGTGCGACATGCTCAAGCAGGTTCTGGGGGAGATTCCATCCCGCCTGGTGAGGGTTGGAGTGGGGTTGTTCTTCTTTCCCCTGGCCCGGCTGCTGATCTCTCTGGAAAGGAGCCAGGCTGTCCAACGCTCGGCGTTGTTGACCAGCTTCACCACCGGCTTTTTCGTGCTGGCCGAGAAAAGGATATAGCGGTTTTTACGAAAGCCGCTTTCGTTGAAAGAGGCTAGAAGGCATGATACCCCAGTTTTCGCTTGTGGGCAGTTATACGAACCGACAAGAGAGGGCCGCTTTTGTGGCCGAGCATTTCGCCGGGTTTCTGCGCGGTCGGGTGCTGGACGTGGGCTGTGGCGACGCCTGGCTCAAACGATACGTGGCGGATTACACCGGGGTGGATATCGGCGGTCAGCCGGATATTGTGCTCGATCTGGAAAAGGAGAGGCTGCCTTTCGAAGACGGCGCGTTCGACTGTGTGGTGTGCATCGACGTGCTGGAACATTTGGACAACCTGCCCACCGTTTTTGGGGAACTGAGGCGGGTCTCGCGCGGCTACGTCATCGTCAGCCTGCCCAATATGTACGAAATAGTGCTCCGTCTGAAATTCCTGCTGGGCAGAGGCATTACCAAAGAGTACGGCCTCTTTCCCCGCAACAGGCACAAATGGCTGCTAAATTTCAACCAGGCGCGGGAGTTCATCCACAAAAGCCTGGGAGACGAATGGGCCATACAGCAGGAGTTGGCGGCTCAATCCAAGGGGAAGGGCCTCCCTGGCCGTTTGTACACCCTGGGGGCCAGGTGGAGACCTAACCTGTTCGCTTTAGCCTACTGGGCTGTTTTGCAAAAGAAGGCTTAGGCTCTCTGGAGAGAGGATTTGAAGTGCCTGCCGTCAGCGTGGTGATGCCCGTCTACAACGGAGAAAAGTACCTGAAAGAAGCAATCGAAAGCGTCCTGGGCCAAACCTTTCGGGACTTCGAGTTTATCGTCGTCGACGACGGCTCCACCGACCGCACGCCCGACATCCTGGGCAGTTACCCGGAGCTGGAGGTGGTGTCGCAGGCCAACGCGGGCGTGACCCGCGCTTTGAACGCAGGGTTTCGGCAGGCGGTGGGGAAGTACATCGCCCGCATGGACGCCGACGACGTGGCCCTGCCCACTAGGTTGGAGCGCCAGGTGGCTTATCTTGAGGCCCATCCCCAGGTCGGCCTTTTGGGCGCCGCCTATTACGAAATTGACGAGACGGGACGCACCGTCCGCCAGGTGACGATGCCCCTTTCTGATGGCGAACTGAGAAAGGCCCTGGCTCGCTACAACCCTTTTCTTCATAGCTCCATCGTGGTCAGGAAAGACCTGGCTGAAAAGCTGGACTATTACGATGAGGACGAACGTTACAAGTGTTGCGAGGATTACGAGTTCTGGATCCGCCTGGCCCGGCACAGCCAGTTAGCCAACCTGGGCGAGGCCCTGATGAAATGGCGGTCTCACCAGGCCAACGTCACCGCCGTATACGACGACGACAAACTGCGGGGCGATATACGGCTGCGCAGCCGGGTCATCCGTGAGCAAGGGTTGCCCCCTTACTACTGGTTCTACGTCTTCAAGCCCTGGCTGGCTTTACGGCTGCTACCTGGGGCCAGAAATTGGCTCAGGCGGACGCTGTTGCGACATACCTGGTGAGCAGGGGGGCAGGTTGCTTTGAACAGGTGGGCGGTTTTGCAGGTCGTTTCCTCCTCGCGGGGCGGCGGAGCAGAGCACGTGCGCTGTCTGGTGAAGGGGCTGGACCGTACCCGCTTCGTGCCCGGCGTAGCCATGCCCGAAGACGGCGGCCACGTGGCGGCTGGCGACTTTGAGGAGGCCGCTTTTCTGGCGCTGAACATCGCGGCGGGCTTTTCGCTCCGAGAGGTGTTCAGGCTGCGCCGTTTCATACAGGAGGGCAGGTTTGACCTGATCCACTGTCATGGCCTGCGGGCGGCGCTTTTCGGACGGCTGGCGGCGCTGTCGCTCCTGTGGAAACGTCCCAGGGTGGTGTTCACTGTACACGGCTTTGCCATCCCGCATTATCGCTTTCTGAAACGGACGACCCTGCTCTGCCTGGAGCGAGTCTTGGGGCCTGTGACCGACGCTGTCATCTGCGTCTCGGAGGCGGAGAAAGAGGCTTTCACCCGCGCCGGGCTGGCGGCGGGCGATAAGGCGCGCGTGGTCTGGAATGGCATCGACCTGCACCGCTTCCGGGCCGGGCGCCTTGAAAAAAGGGCCAAACGGCTGGAGCTGGGCCTGCCGGTCGGGGCCTTCCTGCTGACCACCATCTGTCGGCTGTACCAGCCCCGGGACCCGGATACCCTGTTGAGGGCCTTCGCCTCCGTCAGACGGGAAGCGCCCCAGGCTCACCTTTTGATCGTAGGCGATGGCCCGTATCGCCCCCAGGTGGAGCAGGCCATCGAAGCCCTGGGGCTGGACGAGAGCGTGACCCTGGCGGGCATCCGCCGCGACGTGCCCGAAATCCTGGCCGCCAGCGATCTTTTCGTGCTGGCTTCCGCCCGTTGGGAGGGGTTGCCGCTGACCGTGCTGGAGGCCATGGCTTCGGGGCTGGCGGCGGTGGTCAGCGACGTAGGCGGCGCAGGCGAAGCCCTGCAACACGGCGTGAGCGGTTTGCTCGTGCCGCCGCGCCACCCGGCCCGCCTGGCCGAAGCGATCCTGACCCTGGCGCGGGACGAGGAGAAGCGCCGCCGGATGGGCGCTAAGGGCCGGGAACGGGTGGAGGAATTTTTTACTCTGGATAGAATGGCCCGCCAGGTGGAAGAGGTGTACGAGATGGTCGCCACCCGATTTCAGTAGTTCACAAAACAATGGTTTCTTAGCCACAGAGTGCCCGGCTGGCTTTTGGAATATACTGAATTTAGAGTGCAGAGGAAATGGAACATGAAAAGTCGCTGGTGGGCTGTGGTCATTATTCTGATAGCTGCCTGGCTGCTTTTCTGGCAACTGGGGGCCAAAAGCTTCTGGGTGGACGAGTTTTTCACCCTGTACTGGATTCAGGAAGACCTGGCCTCTCTGGTGAGTGAGGTAGCCGCCGATTTGCACCCCCCGCTTTATTTTGTGCTGTTGCACTTTTGGGGCAGGCTGGTCGGATACAGCGAGTTCGGTTTGCGAGCCTTTTCGGTGCTGGTCGGCGTACTGAGTCTGGCGCTGGTGTATCGGCTGGGCCGCTCGTTCGGTATGGCCCACTGGGGGCTGGTGGCCGCTTATCTAATGGCTATCTCGCCCTTTTTCGTGCTGTACGGTCGCATGGCGCGCTATTACCCTTTGGCTTTACTTTTGGGGCTGCTTTCCTGTTATTTTTTCGCGCGGCTTTTGCGCGGCGGCTCTAAGTGGGACTGGAACGCTTACTTTCTGGCTTCGGAGGCGTTGATCTACACCAGCTACCCGGCGGTTTCATTGCTTGTGGCCCAGACTCTCTTCCTCGTTTTGCGCTGGCGGAAATACCGTGCGGTGTGGGGACGTTGGCTTTCCAATCAGGTTTTCCTCGCCCTGGCTTTTCTGCCCTGGCTGGGCATTGTCTGGAAGCAGGCCGCGCGCATCTCAGCCGGACGCCAGGCCGAACTGGCGAGTGGGCTGAAAGGCTACGCCCTCAAGATCGCTTTCCCGGCCTACGCCTTTGCCGCCGGGGAGACTGTTTTCCCCTGGGAACTGGCCGGGCTGGCCGCAGCACTGTTGGCCCTGGCTCTTTTTCTGTTGGGCGGCTACCGGCTGGTGCGAAAAGAGCCAGAAAGGGCGCTCTTCCTGGGGCTTTGCATCTTCCTGCCCCTGGTGGGCACGGCTGTGATCGTCACTTTCATCTCGGTCAGCACGCCTTTCATCAGCATCCCCAGCCGCACGATGTTCGCTTTTCCCTTTTTCGTTCTGGTGGTGGCCTGGGGCATGGCCGGTTTCGAGCGGGCCACGGTGCGGTGGGGGCTGCTTCTGGCAGTCACGCTGGCCTTGCTCTTCCCGCTGGCAAACTACTACCGGAACCGCCATTTCGTCAATCCCGTTTACGTCATGCCCTCGCGGGAGATCGCGGCTTTCCTGGCGGAGGAAAGCCAGCCGGGAGATGCTATCTTTTGCGATGAAGACAGCGGGGTAGACTACTATTGCCACCAACTGGGCTGCGGCACGCCGCCGTTGCTCAGCACCTCCACCGAGGAGGCCATCACTTACCTCGAAGGGCACCGCAATGATCGGGTCTGGCTGGTGACTTTGGGTCGTGACGGCTCGTGGGCCAGCACGCCGACCAGACTCCTCGACTGGCTGGACGAGCATTATGGCCTGGACCTGGAACGGGGTTACGCCGAACAAGACCGAACTTACCAGAAGGTCAAAGAAAAGCTGTTGCGCCGCCCGGTTTACCGCTACAAAATCACGGTGTACAGATACGCAAAAGGGCAAGGAGAAGGCAAGTGAAGAGACCGGTTCTGATCGCCGCCGTCATTTTGCTGGGGGCCCTGCTGCAAACGTGGGGCCTGGAGTACAACAAAAGCCTGTGGATTGACGAGGAAAGCACAGCCTACGTAAGCAGCCAGGAAAGCGTGAGCGCGGTGGTTCAGAAGGTCATTGAGGCGGAAAGCCGCCCTCCCCTGTATTTTCTGCTGGTGCATGGCTGGATAGCCCTGGCCGGGGAAAGCGACCTCAGTTTGCGTTTCCTGTCGGTGGCCTGTGGCCTGCTTTCGCTGGCCCTCATTTTCACTCTGGGCCGGGCGCTGGGCGGCGAGTGGTTGGGGTTACTGGCCGCTTATTTACTGGCCGTTTCGCCCTGTTTCGTGTTGTATGGCCGCATGGTTCGCTATTATTCCCTGATTTTGCTGCTGGGGTTGCTCTCTTGCCTTTTCGCTTGGTGGGCCTGGCACAAGGGCAGGCTCATTCACTGGTTGGCTTACTTCGTTTTCAGCGTGCTGCTCCTTTACGCCGACTACCCTAGCATAGTCTTGTTCCTGACGCAGAATCTCTTTTTGCTGCTGAATCTGAGGCGCTACCGGCCCATCCTGGGGCGCTGGGTGGCGACGCAGGCAGGAATCGGCCTGGCCTTTGTTCCCTGGTTGCCGATAGTTTTCTTCCATGGCGGCAGGTTCGGGGGCGCGGCTGACCTGGCGCACGGACTCGGCTATTTGCTCAAGATAGCTTACTTTTTCTTCTCTTTTTCTATGGGAGAAACCATCTTTCCCTGGCACCCGGCGGCCATCGTGGGCGGGCCTTTGCTGGTGGGGCTGGCCTTTTTAGGTGGAGTGAGTGGGGTTAAAGACCGCTCTCCGGGACGATTGTGGACCATTCTCCTGCTGCTCATCCCGGCGGCTTTTGTCATCTTCGTGCTGAGCGGCTGGCTGCTTCCATACTTCTCTTTCATCACCCTGGGCAGCCGCACGTTTTTCGCCTTGCCTTTTTTTCAACTGCTGGTGGCTTTTGGCCTTTTGCGCCTGGGCCGGGCGCGGTGGATGGTGGCTGTTTTGCTCCTGCTCACCGTAGCCCGCGTCTTTTCGCTGTGGAACTATTACACTGATCGGCAGTTTCATAACCCCACTTACGTCGTGCCCACCAGAGAACTGGTGCGCTCTATCGAAGACGAATACCGGGCGGGAGATGTAATCGTTTGCGATCCGGCCGTGCCCTTCGATTATTATCACCGTCGGGAAAGCTATGCGGAAACGCTGTTTTTCATCGGCGGAGGCAGAAAGCTGTTCGACTCCGGCGTCAGGTCAGAGGAGATAGAGCGCCATCTGCGAGAAAAGCGGCCTCCGCGCCTGTGGATCGTCAGTATGGAACGCGAACGCACCACCGAGCGTAACCCGATGGAGGCCCTGGCGACCGTTCTGGCAGAAAGCTATATCCTGGAAGGACACACCGGTTACGCTGAACAGGACGAAACTTACCGGCGGGTCAAAGAGAGGCTTATGAAAAAGCAGCCTTACAGGTACAAGGTAGAAGTGTTTTTGTACGTGCGCGTTTCGTGAGGAGATGTGGTGATAAGCAACACTTTGAAAGAAATCGTGGTCTTTTTCCTTTTGCTCTGCCTTTCTTTCCTTGCCGTTCGACCTGTTTTGGCTCAGGGAGATATCGTCGTCCTGGTCAACGAGCATCGTTATCAGTTCGGCCAGGAGATCGTCTTTTCCCTGGAAGCGACCGCCAGCAGCGACGTAACGGACGTTGTTTTATCTTACCAGGTTGCGGGGCAGGATAAGCCTGTCACCGTGCGGCCTGAGTTCGTGGTTGGCCCTCACCTCTCCGTCCAGTACGTCCACGACCTGCGGGGTCATTACATTAGACCTTTCGCCGACGTTGCCTATCGCTGGACCATCGCCGAGGCGACCGGCCAGCAGTTGATCACCGAAGCCGTAACCTTCGCTTACGACGACGACCGTTTCTCCTGGCGCTCCCCTCTGACGGAGGGCGGCCTGACCGTGGCCTGGTACAGAGGCCCGGAAGCCTTTGCCCGCAAGGTGCTGGAAGTAGCCAGGCGGGCCAGGGAACGCATCAGCGCCGAGATCGGCGTGGAGAGGTTGCCGCCCATCAAAATTTACCTCTACGCCAGCCTGGATGACCTGCACGGCGCTTTGAGTCCGGGCGGACGGGAATGGGTGGCCGGGCAGGCGTTCCCTGCGCTGTCCACCTTCCTGGTAGCCATCTCCCCCGACCAGGATAGCGTCACCGAGATGCAACGCCTCGTCCCGCACGAGATCAGCCATCTGGTCGTGCACCAGGTGGCGCCGCACTACGCGCCGCCCTGGCTGGACGAAGGGCTGGCCGTGCTCAACGAGGAGCTAACTGACCCTCAGCGAGAGGCCACCCTGAAGGCCGCTCTCGCCCAGGATGGCCTGCTCCCCCTCGAAACCCTGTGCGCTCCCTTCCCCCTCGATTCTCAGCAGGCCACCCTTGCTTACGCCCAGAGCGCCAGCGTGGTGCGCTTTGTCGGCGAGCGCTACGGTCGGGAGGGGCTATCCCGTCTCCTCGCCGCCTATGGGGAGGGGGCCGCCTGTCAGCGCGGCGTCGAACAGGCTCTAGGCGTCACCCTCAACCAACTGGAGGACGAGTGGCGGGCCAGCCTGCCCCTGCCCGACAAATGGCTGACCTTCCTGGAAAATAGCGGCCCCTGGCTGGGCTTATGGGGCGGCTCCTGTCTGATGACCCTGCTCTTCCTTCAGGCCGTACCCCTCTTATTCTGGCGTCGCCGCCGAGAGAGGGAAGAAGAAGAGGATGAGGAAACAAATTCAGTACCTTCCAGAAGCTAGCCGGGGATTCTGTTCAAGCTACAAAGAGCAGGAGGATCAGAGAAGGAGGTTTTTTTCCCTCTGTGCACTCTGTGTCCTCTGTGTAAGAAACATAATTTTGTGAACTACTGACTTTGCCAGGACGACCGAAATCTGGTATACTATGCTCTGCTATGTTACTCATTTACGCCTTAGTGGGCTTGCTGGCAGGCGCTTTTCTGAATTTGTGCGCCGACCGTCTGCCGAAACATCAGTCCATACTTGCCAGGCCCCTGTGTCCCTATTGTGGGAGCGAGCGCGATCCTCTGGGGTGGGTCTCTATTGTCTCCTATATACTTTTGCGCGGCCGCTGCCCACATTGTCACGGCCCCTATCCTCTGCGTGTCCCCCTCCTGGAACTGGCCATGGCCCTGGTCTTCGCCTTTCTGGGGAGACGCTACGATTTTTCCCTCCGCTTTTTCTTCGTAGCCGCCTATACCAGCGTCTACATTTTGATCCTCGTTACCGACCTGGAACACCGCCTCATTCCCAACGCGGTGGTCTATCCAGCCATAGTCCTGGCCCTGGTGGGCAGTCTGTGCGGCCAGGTAGTGGAGGTTAAAAGCGCTCTCATCGGGGGGGCTATTGGCTTCGTTTTCTTCTATCTGGTGGCCCTGGCCTATCCCGGCGGGATGGGAGCCGGCGACGTGAAATTGGCGGCCTTCATTGGTCTGGTGTCGGGCTTTCCCAACGTCATCTCCGCGCTGGTTATTGGCATTTTTGTCGGGGGGGGTGTAGCCCTCGTCTTGCTGATAGCCAGGCTCAGGGGACTCAAAAGCTACGTGCCTTATGGCCCCTATCTGGTAGGAGGCGGCCTGTCCGTCCTGCTTTTCGGCCAGGAGATCGCTGATTGGATGCTAGCCAGTTTTTTCTAGAGAATCTCTAACAAAACTCTAACCTTCCTCAAATGTTGTTCTAACACATATAGTCTAGAATAGATGCTGGGTAGTTGATGTTATTTGGAAGGTCGGAAAGTCTTGCTTTGGAATGAGAAGTGGGGTATAATTTAGGGGAGGGCTAAAACTGGCGAAACGGTTCCCATTCTCCTTGCTCAAGCGGCTCACTGAGAATGGCGGTCAGTTCGGTATCAGCCAGGATTGTAGCCGTAGCCTGCCAGTCTTCAATAAGTTCTTGCACCGGCTGCCAGTCGCCGGTTTGAAGGGCCTGGCCGATAGTGGCGAACAGTTCGAGATAGAACGCCTCCCGATCTTCTCTGTCCAGGTGCTTCAGCCAGGGAAAGATCTCCTCAGTCTTTACCAGGAGAGAAGGTCTGTCTAACTCGGTAACCATAATACGCCTCCAGAGGCTTTTGAAGGTAGTATAGTCTTAGAGGTCGTCTTTGTCAAGGTGATTTTGGTACCATTTATTACCATGAGGGCCTGAGAACTGAGACGCTTAGCAGATTTTCTAATTGATTTTGCGGAGGGTTGCCGGTGTGCCTGAGCACTGGCTGGCGAAAGCAGAAGAAAATATCGGCGCGGCGACGATGTGTCTGGAAAATGGTTTCTACAATGCCAGTGTCAACCGTTGTTATTACGCTATGTTTCAGGTTGCTATCGCCGCTTTGTTGGAGTTCCGAAGTGCTCTGTCTGAGGTCATGACCAAGCGCCGTATAGCAGACTATACGGCGAACATGGTCGGCCCAAAAGTCGCCCAACGGGCACTACGTAAGGCCGAGAGCTTCGTAGAACGTGTGAAGGAGGCAATTAAATGAGAGCCAAAGTAAAGCGCCTGATCGAAGAACTCTGTCAGGAGGTTCAGGCCAGATATCCTGAGTCCAAGATCATCAGCAGCGCCCCTGTGCCTGATGGAGGATATTTAATTCTGGTTGAAACACCTGATGAGAAAGAGGAGATACGAATAAGCGAGGAGATGGCAGACAGAAGCCTGGATATTTTGTTGAAAGAAGGGGTATCTATCTCCGTAGGCGCTCATTATCCTACAGATGGCAATAAACAGCCATTATAAAATTCAAAATACCAAGTGAGGTTAAAATACCATGATGCGATTTGAGCGATTCACCGAGCGCGCCCAGGACGCCGCCATGCGCGCTTATGAGATATTACAACGTTACAAGCACAGCCAGGTAGACACCGAGCACATCCTGCTGGCTTTGCTGGAGCAGACGGATGGGGTCATTCTCCAGATATTGGAGCGCTTGGGGGTTGAGGCGGAAGGCATCAAGAGACGGGTGGAGGATGTGCTGAAAGCCAGTCCCAGGACCCCATTTTATGGGGGGGCGATGGGCCAGGTGTTCATCACCCCTCGCGTCAAACGGATCATAGACGCGGCTACTGAGGAGGCCGACCGTCTCAAGGACGATTATATATCCACCGAGCACATCTTCCTGGCTATCGCCAGCGAGAAGGGCACACCCTCGGCCCGCATCCTGGCCGATTACAGAGTGACCAGGGATCGTATCTACAGCACCCTGGGCGATGTGCGTGGTGGTCAACGGGTGACCGATCCCCAGGCTGAGAGTCGGTACCGCACCCTGGACAAGTACAGCCGCGATCTGACCCAGATGGCTAAAGAGGGGAAGCTTGACCCGGTCATCGGCCGCGAGGCGGAAATATTGCGTGTCATCCAGGTTCTTATCCGGCGCACCAAGAACAATCCGGTGCTTATCGGGGAGGCCGGGGTGGGCAAGACCGCCATCGTGGAGGGACTGGCGCAGCGGATCGTGGAGAACGACGTGCCGGAGATGCTGCTGGGCAAACGGGTGGTGTCCCTCGACCTGGGGGCCATGGTGGCCGGCACCCGATTCCGGGGCGAATTTGAGGAACGCCTGAAGGCCGCTCTGGAAGAAATACAACGCGCTGAGGGGGAGATCATCCTTTTCATCGACGAACTGCACACCGTAGTCGGGGCCGGGGCGGCTTCAGGGGCGATCGATGCTTCCAATATGATGAAACCGGCCCTGGCTAGAGGCGAGCTACGCTGTATCGGGGCCACCACTCCGGACGAGTATCGCCAATACGTAGAACGGGACAGCGCCCTGGAACGACGGTTCGCCCCTATCTACGTGGAGGAACCAACCGTCGATGAAACCATAGAGATGCTGCGCGGAGTGCGCGATCGCTACGAGGAGCATCATCACATTGTGTATGAAGACGCGGCCCTGATATCAGCGGCCCGTCTTTCCCACCGCTACGTGACCGAACGTCGTCTGCCGGACAAAGCCATCGACCTCATCGACGAGGCCGCCTCCAGGCTGCGGGTCGCTATCTACAGCCTGCCCCCTGATCTTAAGACCTTGCGGCTCAGATTGCAGAAGTTGATCGACGATGAAGAGGCCGCCTGGACGGCGCGGAATTATGAGTTAGCGGCCCGCTTTAAGAGCGAGCGCCTCCAACTGGAGACGGAGTTCAACGCCAAGCGGGAGGTCTGGAGACAAACTGAGGATCTGGACGAGGTAGTTGATGAGGAAGACATTGCCGCCGTGGTAGCCAGTTGGACAGGCATCCCGGTCAGCAGCATGATGGAGACCGAAGCCAGGAGGCTTCTGTGCATGGAAGAACGTCTCCACGACCGTATCGTCGGTCAGGATGAGGCGGTGGCCGCCGTCTCAGATGCCATCCGGCGGGCCAGGTCCGGTCTCAAGGACCCCAGACGTCCCATCGGCAGTTTCATTTTCCTGGGGCCCTCGGGGGTGGGCAAAACCGAATTGGCTAAAACCCTGGCCGAGTTCCTCTTCGACGATGAGGACGCTCTGATCCGGATCGATATGAGCGAGTACCAGGAGCGCCACACCGCTTCCCGTCTGACCGGCGCTCCGCCGGGTTACGTGGGCTACGAAGAGGGCGGCCAACTGACCGAGGCCGTGCGCCGCCGACCTTACCAGGTCATCCTCTTTGACGAGATCGAAAAAGCCCATCCCGAAGTCTGGAACTCGCTGCTGCAAATCCTGGAAGACGGTCGCCTGACTGACGGTCAGGGACACACCGTGGATTTCCGCAATACAGTGATCATTATGACCTCTAACGTAGGCACCAAATACGCCATAAAAGGGGCCGGCATCGGTTTTCGCAAGGACGACGATCTTCAGGGCGATGAGCGAGAGCTGCGCCGGGAGATCGAGCGCGGCCTGAAAAAAACTTTCCGCCCAGAGTTCATCAACCGCATAGATGAAATTATTATCTTCCACGTTCTGACTGAGAAGCAGGTGGAGCAGATCGTCGATCTTCAATTGAAAGAGATCAGCGCCCGTCTGGTGGAGCAGGGTCTGAGCATCGAACTGACCGAGCTTGCCCGCCAATGGCTGGCCGCGAAGGGCTACGACCCAGACTTTGGGGCCAGACCTCTCAAAAGGCTCCTCCAGAGAGAGGTAGAAAGCCCTCTCTCCAAGAAGCTGCTGCGTGGCGAGTTCCAGGCCGGGGATATCGTGGTGGTGGACGTAGACGAGGAAGGGCCGACTTTCACCAGGAAAGAAGGGGCGGTTGACCTGGACCTGGCTTTTGTCCCTTCCATGGAAGCCACCGTTGATTAACAGCCTTCAGCCACGGAGGACACAGAGTGCGCAGAGGGGTAGACCTCTTTCTCTGTGTTCTCCCTGACCTCTGTGGCTTGAACAGAGTCCCGGCTGGCTTTTGGAAAGTACTGAACGGGCGAGGGAGCTGGCAAATTTTTGGAGGAGTGTGAGAATGGCTTTCATCCTGGGCGTCGAAACTTCCTGCGACGATACCGCCGCCGCCGTGGTAGAGGATGGGCGGCTTATTTATTCCAACGTCGTCTCTTCCCAGGTGGACCTCCACCGTCAGTATGGGGGCGTTTTCCCCGAAATGGCTTCTCGCCAGCATATCCTGACCATCGTGCCCATCGTGGAGCAAGCTCTGACCGAGGCTGGCGTGGAGTGGGACGACCTGGCCGCCGTGGCCGTCACCTACGGGCCTGGCCTGGTCGGTTCTCTGCTGGTGGGGGTGAACCTGGCTAAAGGGCTGTCTCTGGCCCGGGGATTGCCCCTGATAGGGATCAACCACCTGGAAGGACACCTGTACGCCAACTGGCTGCACAAGATACATAGACCTGTCAGGTCTGGGGAGATTGAGAGCAGTAATAAAACGGTATCCGCCCCGCCGATAGTTCCCACCTTTCCCCTGGTCTGTTTGATCGTCTCTGGAGGGCACACCGAGTTGATCCTGATGACCGGGCACGGCCAGTACCAACGACTGGGCGGGACGCTCGACGATGCGGCGGGAGAAGCTTTCGACAAAGTGGGGCGCTTGCTAGGGCTGGACTATCCCGGCGGCCCTGCCATCCAGCGAGCAGCACGGGAGGGGAAAGCCACCTCCTTCAAACTGCCCCGCGCCTGGCTGGGAGATAGCTACGACTTCAGCTTTTCGGGCCTGAAAACGGCCATGCTGCGCCTCGTCCAGCGGTACGAAGATAAGGGGTTGCCTCCCTCGGCGGCCCAGAGCCAGACGCCGGAAGCGCTGCCTGTAGCCAACCTGGCCGCCAGTTTCCAGGCCGCCGTGGTTGACGTGTTGGTGGAGAAAACCCGCCGCGCCGCAGAGGAATACAAAGCCGTGCACATCCTTCTGGCCGGGGGGGTGGCGGCTAATACCCTTTTGCGGCGAGAGATGCAGCGCCGGGCCAACATCCCCGTCATCAGTCCCCTGCCAGAGCTGTGCTGTGATAACGCCGCCATGGTGGCCGGCGCAGCCTACTGGCACTGGCGCACAGGCCAGCACTCCGCTTGGGACCTGGACGTGATACCCAATCTGAAACTGGCCTAGACACCCCTAGAAACCAGGTTTTTAGCAAAAACCTGGTTTCTTCCAAATGAAGAGGCTATTTAAAACTCTATCAGGGAAAAAACTTCGTAGCCCTTCAGTTTTTCCACTCCCTTGAGGAAAGTCAGGTCGATCAGGAAAAGCACGCCTACCACCTGACCGCCCAACCTCTCCACCAGGTCGATGGCTGCTTTGGCCGACCCTCCCGTAGCCAGCAGATCATCTACCACCAGTACTTTCTGCCCCGCTTCGATGGCGTCCTGGTGCATCTCCAGGACGTTGGACCCGTATTCCAGGGTGTACTCCACGCTGATCGTCTCGGCTGGCAGCTTGCCCGGCTTGCGAATGGGCACGAAACCGGCTCCCAGGGCGTAAGCCACGGGGGCTCCAAAAATGTATCCACGCGCTTCGATGGAAACTACCAGGTCAATGTCCTGGCCTCGATAACGGTCGAGCAGGCCCTCAATAGCCTGTTGAAACGCCTCGGCATCCTTGATCAGAGTAGTAATATCCTTAAAAAGAATACCCTCCACAGGAAAATCAGGCACGTCGCGGATCATGCTTGCCAGATCCATTTATTTTTCCCTCCCACGTTTATTGCGGGTCAGATTCTACCACATCTCAGGTCTAAAATCAAGCTAAACCTGAATTTTTGGGAATGCATTTCAATCTGGGGACGAGTTTCAGGTACCTGGCGCTAGTGACCGCCGACCCTTTGGGTTTCTAAAACCCGAAGGGTCGGCGGTCATATCTGCTTCCAAAGGGGTGGATGGGTCACTCTATGAGATTATCCACCTGTCCTTTCAAAAGGCACATGGCCTCGTCCACCTCTGCCAACTCGCCCTGGCTACGCTCCAGTTTCTCTCGTTCGGCCCGGATAAAGCGGGTATAGGGGGCCACCGCCTGCTCGATGCGTTTGACAGACAGGTCTAGCTCCCGCTCAAACTGGGTGGTCAAAGCCTCGCTCAACCTTTGGCGCATATCCTCGATTTTATCTCGCAGTTCCCTCTTGGCCTGGCGTCTTTTGGAGGGGATGACGAACAGACCCAAAGCGGCTATGGCCCCGGCGGCCAGAATGCCCGTCAGGTCGGCCGCCGTGGAGGTCAAGATGATGGTCAATATCGTGCCCAACCCCACCGCTCCGGCCTGGAGCAAGGCGGTTTCGGCCACCGCAATGCGCACCGATTCGGCCAACTCCTGGGCTTCGGCTGTTTTATCGTAGCTGTTCACCACCTCCTGGGCCGCCCGCCCCACGGAGGCCAGCAAAGCCTTTCGATTGTACTCGAAGGCCCCGCCAATCTCCCCGATGATCTTATCCTTGTGGCGCTCCGTGGCCTGCCGCCTGTTCAGGTAAGTCATCACCGCCTGCCACTGGCGCAGATCGCTCTCTACCAGCCAATCGATCAACTCCTGCACGGTGGCCTCAAGCTGGCGGGGGACATCGGCCACTACCTGGCGCTCGTAGGCTCCGCGGATGCGCTCCACGTTGATCAAATCGAAGACGCGCACCAGACGCAGGTGATCGTCGAAAAATTCCAGACCCCGTGATTCCATCTCGTAGAGCACGTTTTCAACGTCGCTCAAACGGTAACGGAACTCACGTCGCATGTCCTCTTTATAAACTGCCAACTGAGCTTCGATGTTGTCGAGGGTCACAAAGTCATCCTTAAGGAGAGAGAGACGATTTTCGACCGCGCTCTGATATGTGCCGATCACCTGTTCGGCTATCCCTAGCGGGTTCATGAGCTTCAACTGGATGCGGCTTGCCTGGTCCAGAGTTCCCAGGATATAGCGTTCCAGATCAGCGAAGCGACTGGCGGCCCACAATCTGTCCTTTGTTTCTCCCTCTGCGCTGCTCTTGGCCCGTAAGGCCAGCTTGGCCGAGATGGGAAATATCTCCGGGGCGAATCCCAGCAGGGCGCGGGCGTTATCGGCGATGAAGGTCACTACCTGAGCCACCCCATCCTGGTTATCCTCCTCGTCCACGATGTCGATCTTGTTGAGGACGATCACCACTTTCTTGCCCCACTGGCGGATGCGCTCCATAAACTCCCGTTCGCTCTCGGTGAAAGGCCGGTCGGCTGAAGTGACGAACAGAACCAGGTCGCTGCGGGGCACGAAATCGTGGGTGATCTCCTCGTGGCGGCGGATGATGGCGTTCGTGCCGGGCGTGTCCACGATGTTTATCTCCCGCAAAAACTCCACCGGACAGGTCAGAAGCAGGACGAACTCCTCTTGCAACTCCTGGCCCGGTTGTGCTCCATACTTGAGAATGTTGATCTGGCTGGTGGTGGGAGTCACTCCTTCGGGCAGGAAACGCTGCCCCAACAGGGCGTTGATGAAAGCCGACTTGCCAGAATTGAACTCGCCGACCACCACCAGCAGGAAAAGCTCGTCCAGTTGAAGGAGAGAGCGGCGCACCGTGTCCATGTCTTCCGAGTCCGCCTCGAACCTGGTCAGGATCAGGCGTAGTTCTTCCAAGAGGTGTTTTTCCTCTTTCAATAGCTTGGCCTGTCTCTCATCCAGTATGGTTTGCAGCAAAGTTGACCTCCTATAGTTTGGGGGTATCGCCCGATCCACAACCCCGGCCTTAACGACCACCAAGCGGGACGAAATCTGATAGGCCAGATGCTCCCCTCAGAGAGATGGAGCCCGGAAGCTCTCTGAGAGCAAAATCATCACTGAATGACTTTATGTGATTATACTCCATTTACAATAAAAAGAAAAGAGCGCTTTGCCCACAACTTTGGAATCGCGGAGGTTGCGGAAAAGCTGACACGGATTACCGTCACGGATTTCACGGAGAAGAGCATGATGGATGGCAAAATCCGTGTTGGCTTGCGCACAAATTCACCCTGAGCTATAATAGAGGGGCCTCAATTTTGGCCCTGGAATCCTGTAGCCGACAAAGGCTGGTTCAAAATGTTCTTGTTTGGAACGTCTCCCGTCGAATCCAGATGCTCGATGTGTGGCAAAACGTCCATATTGATCGCCGCTGAACTCGGAGTGTGCGTGGATTGCATCCGGGAACATCCTGGGGAAGCTCTGCCTGCCATCCAGACCCTCCAGGCCGAGACGCGACGGGAGTTCAACCTGCCCGAAGCGCCGCCCCGCGCTCCTGATGGCGCGCATTGCCCTTTGTGCGTCAACGAGTGTTTAATCCCCGAAGGAGAACGGGGCTTCTGCGGACTGCGCACCAATCGAGAGGGCAGACTGGTTCATCTGGCGGGCACTCCCAAAAAGGGCGTTCTCCACTGGTATCACGATCCCCTGCCCACCAACTGCGTGGCCGACTGGGTTTGCGAGGGCCATAACAAATATGGACGCAATAACCTGGCGGTCTTTTACGGGTCTTGCACGTTTAACTGCCTCTTTTGCCAGAACTGGCACTACCGCCAGATGTCGCCCCAGGGCAAAGGGATGAGCGCCCAGGAATTGGCTGAGGCGGCCAATCCCCGCACCTTCTGCGTCTGCTACTTTGGCGGCGATCCCTCTTCCCAGATGCTCCACGCCTTAGCCGCCTCCCGTATTCTGGCCCGGCGGGGGGTGCGCATCTGCTGGGAAACTAACGGCTCGATGCATCCCAAACTGCTGGAGCAGGCCGTAGAGCTGGCCCTGGAAAGCGGCGGTTGTATCAAATTCGACCTCAAAGCTTTTGACGAAAACCTGCACCTGGCCCTGACCAGCGTGACCAACAAAAGGACGCGGGAGAACTTCGCCCGCGCCGCTGGCTACATCTCTCAGCGCCCCGACCCGCCCCTGGTGGTAGCCAGCACCCTGCTGGTGCCTGGCTACGTCGACGTCCAGGAGGTCAGGCAGATTGCCTCCTTCGTGGCTTCCTTCGATCCGACCATTCCTTATTCCCTGCTCGGTTTCCATCCCCAATTCTACATGACAGACCTGCCCTGCACCTCAATGCGCCACGCCCAGGAAGCGGAACAGGCCGCCCGTGAAGCCGGCCTGACCAGGGTGCGGATCGGCAATCGTCATTTGCTATCCCGCGACTATTGATAATAGCGGCAGGAAAACAATCAACAGTAAAGCCCCTCACGCCCTAAATACGGCTGAGGGGCTTTTTCGTTCCCGGAGGTATAATCTACAAGGCAGAAGCCAACACCTGCACCGATTGGGTAGCCAGGTTGATGAACGGTTGAGGGTACAGGCCGATGAGCAGGGTCATGAACACGGCGACGCCCAGGGCCAGGCCCACGCCAGGAGACAGGCCAAATCTCGAAGCTTCCTCCGGGGTGGGGTCGAAGAACATGAGGCGCACCACGTTAAGGTAGTAGAAGGCGCCGACCACGCTGTTGAGGATGCCCACCAGAGCCAAAAAGTAGAATTGTATCTGGATGGCGGCCCCAAAGACGAAAACCTTGCCAAAGAAACCGCCCGTGCCAGGGATGCCGGTCAGGGATAAGAGCAGAATCAGCAGAGCGGCGGCCAGGCGTGGAGAGCGGCCCATCAGTCCGGCGTAGTCCCTGATCTCGTTGGAGCCGGTCGCCTCCTCGAAGGCGATGACGGCCACGAAAGCGCCCACGTTGGTGAAGAGATAGGCCAGTAGATAGAACAGCACCCCGTTGATGCCGCTGAACCAGCTATCGCCCTGGAAATAGACGCACACCACGCCGATGAGGATGTAGCCGGCGTGGGCGATGCTGGAATAGGCCAGCATACGCTTGATGTTGGTTTGCCTGAGGGCCACCAAGTTGCCCAGGGTCATGGTGACCATCGACAGGCCGGCCAGAATGGCTATCCAGTCCACTCGAAAGGTGGGCAGGGCGGTGAGAAAAACCCGCATCAAAATGGCGAAGCCCACAGCCTTTGGCCCCACCGAAAAGAAAGCGGTGACCGGGGTGGGCGCTCCTTCGTAGGTGTCGGGCGACCATTGATGGAAGGGCACCAGGGCGATCTTGAAGCCGAAACCAGTCAGAAGCAGCACGATGGCCGGTACACCCAGCCAGCGCAGGGAGGCAGGCATCTGCCCCCCGGCGAAGGAGGCTGCAATCCCCGCCAGGTCAGTCGTGCCTGTGGCCCCGTAAAGAAGCGACATCCCGTAGAGCATCACCGCCGAGGCGGTGGCCCCATAAAGGAAATACTTGATGGCCGCCTCGTTGGATTTGGTATCCTGGCGGATATAACCGGCCAGAATGTACGAGGTGATGCTCAGGAACTCCATGGACAGGTAGATCGTGATCAGATTGATGGCGCTGGAGGCCAGGGTCATGGATAGAGTGACGAAGAGCAGCAAAGCGTAAAACTCGAAGCGGTACGGGGTGCGCCCCTTCAGGTAATCGATAGAGGCCAGCGCCACCAGGGCCGTGACCAGGATGGCTATGACCTTGAAGAAAAGAGCGAAAGCATCGACGGTCATCATCGCCGACAAAAGCGGCTGGTCGGTGCCCCACAGGAAGATGGTGGCCCCCAGGGCCAAAATAAGCCCCGCCACGGCCAGACGAGGCAACCAATTTTTATCTTCCTCGTCACGCCAGATCAGATCGCAGCCCAGGACGACCAGTCCCATCGCGCAAAGGATAAGCTCAGGTGAGAGCAGTGCAATAATCCGTGAAAGTGCCAAGGCGAAACCCTCCCCAGGGGCCCACACTTCTAGAAACCAGGTTTTTGCTAAAAAACCTGGTTTCTTCCAACTAAGGCTTTGGAAGCGCCAGGCCCCTATCGAATTGGTTTATAATGTTCCCAGTAGTGCAGTCGTGGCTCGATTGATGGTATCCACGATGAGCGGAGGATAGATGCCGATAGCCACCATAAAGGCCACCAGCGGCCACATGGTCACTTTTTCCCACCACTCCATGTCGGGCAGCTTGCCCCATCGCTCTTCATTAAAAGGTCCCAGGAAAACGCTCTGGATGATCCGCCACAGGATGTAGGCCGCCGTGACCACGATGCCCACTGTGCCCACCACCGCGAAATAGGGCATGATGTGGAAAGCGCCGCGGAAGACGAAGAACTCGGCCCAGAAACCAGCCAGGCCGGGCAGACCCAGCGAGGCGAACCCGGTCACCGCCATGATGCCATAGTAGTATGGAAGTTTAACCCCTAAACCTCCAAAGGCTTTGAGGTCACGGGTATGGGCCCGTTCGTAGATGATACCTACCAGGAAAAATAGCCCCCCGGTGATGATCCCGTGGTTGAACATCTGGAGGACGGCCCCGTTGAGCGCGATAGAGGCGCTGGTGCCGATCCCTTCCTTGACGACGTTCAGGCTGGCCGCTCCGGCTGCCAGGCCAAGCATCACGTAGCCCATGTGGCTGACCGAGGAGTAAGCGATGAGCCTTTTCAGGTCCCACTGGGCCATGCACACCAGCGCTCCGTAGACGATGCTGAGCACGGCCAGAATGGGCACAATCGGCAGGACGGAGCAATAGTAGTGGAAAGGCCCAGGGAAGATGGGCAACACAATGCGCAGCAAACCGTAGGCTCCCAGCTTCAGGAGCACGCCGGCCAGGATGACGCTGCCGGCGGTAGGGGCTTCGGTATGGGCGTCGGGCAGCCAGGTGTGGAAGGGGAAGCTGGGCACCTTGATGGCAAAAGCTATAAAGAAGGCCCAGAAAGCCAGACTGACCAGACCGAAATTCTGGGCAAAAGGCATCGCTTCCGGGAATTTGGTGGCCGCCTCGATGATGCTGAAGGAGCCGGTGGTGAAGTAGAGGCCCAGGATAGCCAGCAACATAGCCACACTGCCCGCCAGAGTGTACAGAAAGAACTTGATGGCCGCATAGAGGCGATTCTCTCCGCCCCAGACCCCGATGAGAAGGTACATGG
>DAOULT010000084.1:0-12289 GCA_034417895.1 Anaerolineae bacterium
TTGACAGCGTCGCGATTGATGGTCAAATCGTGTCTGGCCTGGTCGGTCATAGAGACTCCTTGGAGGATGAGGATGGTGACAGATTCAGGGTTCTCTTCCCTGGCTCTGCGGAGACTTTTGATAGCCGCTCCAACTCGCTCTAAAGTGCCAGCCGCGTCTATACCTCCTTTAATCTCAACCGCAGCGAGGATTTTGTTGTCCTGGTAAATTGCCACGTCAGGTTCGCTGGCGAATATCACAACTCTTCCATCTACCAATTGCATCCTTAACCCGTCTGCTCTCTCACCTCATCGACTTCTGGGAAACCATTGATAACATCCGATAGTAACCAACAGAACCAGATATACTCATCAAAACTTCTGGATGTGCAAAAACAACGACCGGTTTGATGCCTCTATGAATAGCCTTATCCCATGCCCGTTTTGATATTCCCAACAAGTCTAAATCCCACTCCAAAGTTTCGCCTTTGATTTCCTCAATCCGCTCGGCTATCTCTAACAAGCCCCACTCGTGGAGTTTCTGGTGAAAGAACTCGCTTTTTGTGAGTTGATCAAGGGACCAGGCTTTGTATTCTTCGGGCGAGTTCATAGACTACGTACCTTTCCGCCATACCACAATACTTTCTCGCACCGGAACTCTCCCATACTTCTTCATCTGTTGGGAGCTATTACCTTTGTAACGGGCGACAATAATCTCCTCAACTTGAAATCCGACCTCCTCTGCCATTTCGGAGAGCACAAGGTCAACAGGTAGTAACTCCCCTTCAAACCGGACGTTGTCAACGACCATAGCCACCTTCGCCCCAGGAGCCAGAACCCGCGCCCATTCCTGGATTACTTTCTCCATGTCCACAAAATAGGCCGTTAACATATCTGGAATGCGTGGGTTATTAAGGGCCTTGACTTTTTCCTTGAGAATATCAACGACCTCCCTGACGGCCGCGTGCGGAGGTTGCTCATGATCTGCTACCTTAGATTCGATGTGCGAGCGGAGGATACCAAACCGCAGAGCCTTCAACTCGGAGAAGTTTCGGACGAAGTGGAAACAAAGCTCCAGGGAATAGCTGCGCGTGTAATCGTAGCGATTCGCATAAGGTGGAGAGGTGATGATTGCCGTTGGCTGCCGCTCGAAAGGAACATGGCTGAGGTCCCGGGCATCCCCAGGGTGAATGACGGGCAACCTCGATTCCCTGTCCCCCCGAAGCTCCCTCATTAGCTCGATGTCCCTTTCGGCTTCTTGAACTTTGCTTTGCATCATCTCCTCGGGATCTGCAACCTTCTTTTTCCGCCGCAGACGCAGGAATTGACCATCTTTGGAGGTATAGCTGCACGGCTCTAAAATGGAGAAAAATAGCAGGAGAAAAACGTCCCGCATAGGAGGTTTCAGGTCATCTATGGCGGCCTTCCATTGCCGCAACTCAAGCAGCGTCTCGGGTGGGAAAGCTTTTTTCATAATAGACACATCCAAAGCGACAGAAGCGGGGTTTGCTCGTCTGACCTGCTTCCTGAACTTCTCAAAAGTATTTCTGATTTCGCCGGGTTCTATGCTAAAAAAAGCAGGCATAGTTTGAGCAATAAAGACGGCGATGGGAAGTTTGTCTATGCCAATAGATGAAATGCCTTTCCGAGAGGCGGCAAAGGGCGTCGTTCCCATCCCACAGAAAGGATCGAAAATGTAATCCTTTTCGCTTAAACCGAGCCGTGAAATAAATTCTTCGACGAAACGAAAGGCAAAAGCTTCCTTATAGCGATAAAGCCGAAGGATGGGTACATCCTTGTTACCAACATAGGAAACCAAACGGGCTAATCGAAGTTCTTCACGCAACAGGTGAGCAAACTTATCTTCAAGCCGCTGACGCTCTGCACCGCCAATTGCCCCAATAAACGTATTCGTTTGAGCCTCGTCCAAAAAACTCAACTGTTTAGCCATCCCAGATTCCTAAAATCAGCACACTTAAGAGCATCGGGCAGACAATCTTTGTGTCCTTTGCGCTCTTTGTGGTTTATAATATTTAGCCTTTCAACGTCCCGGCCATCAGCCCCCTGACGTAATATCTACCGAGCAAGATGAATATCAACAACGGGGGCAGGGAGGTGAGCAGTGACCCGGCCATCTGGATGTGCCACAGGGCGGCGTAGTTGCCCTTCATGCCGGCCAGCACCGGGGTAGCCATCTGGACGAAAGGGCCTTGCGTCAGGGTCAGGGCGATCAGGAACTCGTTCCAGATCATGGTGAAGGTCAGAAGGGTGGCGGACACCAGCCCCAGCAGGGACACAGGGATCAGAATCCTGAAGTAGAAGTTTATGGGGCCGCAGCCGTCCAGGGCGGCGGCCTCCTGCAACTCCACGGGGATGGCTTGAAAGAAGGTGGCGGTGATCAGAGCGGCCATGGGGGTATTCAGGATGACGTAGGCCACTACCAATCCGGCGTGAGTGTTTACCAGGTTCAGCCGGGCCATGACCTGGGTGAAGGGCACCAGCATGATCTGATAGGGTAGAAAGGTGGCGATGGCGGTCAGGAAGAATATGGCCTGAGAATACTTAAACCTGAACATGGACAGAAAATAGCCGCTCCAGGAGCCTAAGAGAATTGACAGAAACGTGGCTATCGTGGCTACGAAAAAGCTATTCTTCAACCCTATCTTAAGGACGTTAAAGGCTTGCAGGTAGTTCTCAAGGTGCGGCGCTCTGGGTGGGTTCAGGAATTCCCTCTGGGCCACCTCGCGGTGGTCTTTAAAAGAAGTATTTATCATGGCGTACATAGGCAGGAGACAGGCCAGGGATAGGAGGGTAAAAGCGACATAAAGGGCAATTTTTCCGGTTCTGGTCATTGCATCCACCTCTGCATAATCCACCGCGAATAGGGGATAATAATGGCGATAGATAGCAACAAAACGACCACGCTGATAGCTGATCCGATGCCCACCAACTGCTGTCTGAAAGTAGCCACAAACATATAGTAGGATAGCACCTCTGTTTCGTAGCCTGGCCCGCCCATGGTCATCACCCACACCAGGTCGAACACCTTCAGGGAGAAAAGGGTCAGCATGGCGACGGCGATCATGGAGCCGTGCATCACGTTGGGAACAATGATGTAGTAGAACACTCCCAGGATGGAGGCCCCATCGACCTTGGCCGCTTCTATGATCTCGGCCGGGATATCGCGGATGGCGGCGATGTAGACGGTCATGGCGAAACCCGTGTACTGCCAGATGGCCGCCGCAACCATGCAATAGACAGCAATTTTAGGGTCGGCGATCCAGGGGCCAGCCAGGAACTTCAGCCCCAGGCCGCGCAGAATGGTGTTGATGACCCCATCGCCGGGGTCCCACATCCAGGCCCACAGCGTGCCGGTGACCACGAAGGACAGGGCCAGAGGATGGAGAAAGATGGGGCGAAAAATAGCTTCGGCTTTGCCGATAAGCTCCAGCCCATAGGCCAGGATCAGCCCCACTACCGCGGCCGGCACGATGAAGGTGAACAACCAGATCATGTTATTCCGAAAATTGACCCAGAAACGCCCTGAGAGGGGATTGGCTCCGCCCACGCCGAGCAGAGTGCCGTAGTTCTTCAGGCCCACAAATTTCCACAGGGGGGCCATCCCTACCCAATCGTTCATGGAGACGTAGATCGTCCAGCCCACCATGAAGTACATCAAAGCTACAATAGCGATCAGGGGGGCCAGAAACAGGACCACGTGTCCAAAGTTATACCTCATTTCGCCGGTCCTTTCAGCAGCATATTGATAAGAGGGGAGGGATCGCTCCCTCCCCTCTTCTGTGGTCTTATATGTTAATGAAGAGTCTACTCCGCGGCCCAGTACCACTCGCTGGCTTCAGCGACGTTATGCAACTCCAGGGCCAGGGCCTCTTCGCCGATGAAGCGGTCAACGTCAGGGCTGTAGAGGAACCTGGTCAGCAAGTCCTGGTGGTCGCTGAGGAAGGGAGGCGGGGCCAACACCCCGTGAATGGAGCTAGGCACGATGCGCACGGTCTTGAAAGCCTCTGCTCCTTTGATCCGCACTGCCTCCGGGTACACGTCGGAGGGCACGTCCTGGTGAATAGCCAGCGAACCCTTGATGATGTTGAACGACTCCTGAACCGCCGGGTCGGTCAGGTGAGCCAGCCACAGCTTAGCCATATCCGGGTTCTTGGCTTCGGTGGGCATGGTGTAGGTGTCCACGATCAGGAGGAACGGCTCCTCAGGCTCCTGCGGGAAAGGAACGGCGTCCCAGTCCACCCCATACTCGTACCCCGCGGCGGCCAGGAAGCCCAGGGCGAAGTCGCCGATGACCATCATACCGGCCTCGCCCTCGATCATAGGAGCAATGATCTCGCTCCAGGTCTTGGCTCCGTGGTAGGGGTAGAGGTAGGGCACCAGGGCGGCGAACTTCTCCACCGCGGTGCGGAAGTCAGCGTCGGTAGTCACGTCCACCTTGCCGGTGTAGAAGTTCTCGTACAGGTCCGGCCCGCCCACGCCTAGCAGGATGACGTCGAAGAGGAAGACCGAAGGCCACTTCTCTCGCGTCCCGATGGAGATGGGAGCCACCTCGGGCTTGGCCTCCACGATGGCCTCGCACACGGCCAGCAGTTCGTCCACGCTCTTGGGCGGCTCCAGGCCCAGCTCGTCGAAGAGGGGCTTGTTGAAGAACAACCAGTTGGCGCGGTGGGCATTCATGGGCACGCCGTAATAGTTACCCCCAAACTTGCACATCTTGGCGATGACTGCCGGGTAGGCCTCTTCCAGGCCCTCTTGCTCCCATATATCGTCTACTGGTTGGATGTAGCCTCCGTCCACGTACATCTTCAGCTCTGCGCCGCTGAGGGATTGGAAGGTGTCGGGAGGCATACCGGCGGCCAACAGACCCATCAGCACCGTCTTCAGGGTGATGCCCCCACCGCCCGCAATGGGGTTATCGACGATCTCTACGTCAGGATACTTTTCATTGAAGGTCCTGAACAGATCGTCAATGGCCTGTCTCTCGCCGCCTGCCGTCCACCAGTGGTAGATGGTCAGTTGCCCTTCCTGAGCAAACACACTCCCCAGGGGAAGAATAATCAGCATCGCGACGGCCAACAATGCTAAGAACATCCTTGTCTTGGACATGTCTTACCTCCTTTGGTGTCCAATATCATAAAAATTTACGACCTGGCTTTTGGGTTTGGTTTATCACCTCCTATCGCTTAAAACTTTGGGTCTATGAAGAGCAACATTGTCTGAGTCGCCTGGCCTGTCGGACAATGGGGCAACGGTTGCCACCTGGTTCCAACGCGCCTGCTTATTCATAATATCACGGATTCTGCTGCTTGTCAAGAATTGCGGAGGAGGTGGCTGGTCGGCCCCCATCGCCCATTTTCCTCCTTTGGTTTGGTCCCTGTTTGCTCTTTTGCCCCAATCCGGGTAAAATACGGGCGACATAAATAGGCCGAGGAGGGGAGAGCGTTGACAGACAGAGGGCGCCGTTACTGGCTGACTGGCCTGGCTGTGGCTGGTCTGGTGGGGGGAATGGCTTTCACCCCGGAGTTGATCGAGCCTGGGCTGCTCTGGTCATTGGCCGCCAGCGGGCTGGCTCTTCTGGTGCCAATTGGGTTGGCCGTGCTGACCAGCGGCGGCCTGGCGGAAGAGCAGGCCGTACCCGCCGCTCTGATGGGGCTGGTGGCGGTGGGACTGGCCGCCGTCGGCTATTTTCTGACCGGTTTTGCCCTTCAATTTGGAGGCATCGGTCTTTTCACCACCTGGCCGGGCGTGGAAGACCTGGTCTGGGAATGGTCGCTGATAGACGTGGCCTGGGGGCCGGGCTGGGGCCTGGCCGGCCTGAAAGGTTTTCTCCTCGGCCAGGAGGCTTATAACCCGGCGGCGTATACTCTTTTCTTTTCTCAATTGGCGCCAGTAGCCACGGCGGTGCTCATCCCCACCCTGGCTCTTAGAGGCCGGGTCAGGCCCTTTGTGCTGGTATCGGGCGTGCTACTGGTCTCGATGGTCACTTATCCGCTGGCCGGCAACTGGGTGTGGGGCGGCGGCTGGCTGGCCCACCTGGGGGAAAACCTGGCATGGGGACACGGTTTTATCGATTTTGCCGGGGCGGGTATGGTAAACTGGATCGGCGGCCTGACCGCCCTGGCTGGTATTCTCGTTTTTGGAGCGCCTCTGAACCGCCGGCCATGGGCAGAAGAAGCGGCCCAGATGCCGCCCGTGCATCTGCCCATTTTCGCCGTTCTAGGCGCCCTGCTGACGGTCGTGGGCTGGTTAGGTCTGGCGACGGCCAATCCTTTGCATCTCTCTGGCGACGTATCGCTGGCGGTGGTGGCGGTGAACGTCCTGATGGCCGCCTCGGGCGGAACGCTGCTGGCTCTCTTCTACGCCTGGTTCACCCTGGGGCGGGCCAACGTCCTGCTGGTCAGCCGCGGGGCGGTGGCCGGTTTGGTGGCGATCAGCGCCGCCTGTCCTTTTGTGCCGGCCTGGGCTGCTTTTATCATCGGGGCGGTGGCCGGTCTGCTGCTCCCCCTGAGTATCTACCTCATTGAATACGGTCTGGGGCTGGACGATGCCACAACTGCCGTTTCCGTCCACGCCATAAGCGGGCTGTGGGGGCTGCTGGCCCTGAGCATTTTCGCCGATGGCACGTATGGCCTGGGTTGGAACGGCGTGGGGGCCACGGAGTACCTGGGCATTGCCGGCCAGGGAGTATCGGGCTATCTGACCGCCAGCGGCTTCCAGCCCGACCCTACAGGGCAACTTTACGCTCAACTGGTTGGCGCCGTGGCTGTGGGTCTCTTCGCTTTTATTCTGGCCTGGCTCCTCTTCAGGGTGCTGGCTATCGGCCTCACGCGGAGCGCCAGGTAAATATCCATAGTATCGTGGCCGGTAGCAGACACGGATTAGCCACGCAAAGACACAACCACAGAGGACCCAGAGAGGGGACTTGTAATAACGACTTAAGCCGTCACCACGAGCGCGGGCCAGTCCGTGAAATCCGCGACCCTAATCCGTGTCTGCTTGAGCCTGACGCTTCTCAAGCAGGCTTTTGACCTCCTCATCCGTCGTCTGACTGAAATCGACGTAGAAAGCTCCTACCGCCCAGAAGAGACGAGGAGCGGACAGACAGATAAGCTCATCGACTTCCTTTTTCAGACGGGCGATGGTATCAGGCGGACCGACGGGCAGGGCCAGGATTAGCTCCGCAGGGTGCTGAGCCGTCAGGGCCCGGATAGTCGCCAGGATGGTGGCGCCGGTAGCCACGCCGTCGTCGGTGAGGATGACCGTCCGCTCTGCGATAAGCAGCGGGGGACGCTCACGGCGATATTCAACCAGACGGCGCTCGATCTCCGCCCGCTGGCGTGCCGTCTCGGCTTCGATGTAATCTGGAGTGATGCCCAGCCGATTCACAAGCTCCTCGTCCAGGATGACCGTGCCGTCGCTGGCTACCGCTCCAATAGCCAACTCCGGGTTATAAGGGGCCCCGATCTTGCGCGTGATGTAGACATCCAGGGGCGCGTCCAGAGCTTTAGCTATCTCGTAGGCCACCACCACTCCGCCACGCGGCACGCCCAGCACGATAAGGTTTTCCCTGCCTCGCAGAAAATCCAGTTTCTCAGCTAAAAGACGGCCTGCTTCGTGGCGGTCACGAAAACGCATAACGTTTCACCTCCTGGGTTCGATTGTCAGGGGAGGCTCCGAACAAGTGGCGTATCTTACCTCTCTGCGGTCAAAGGCGCTTCTACCAGTGGGGTGTATATTGCTCCCGAAGGCTGTAGATCGCTCCGAATCAGCCTGACGGCCTGCGCCTCCATCGTGCTTACCAGGCCGACGTCGGCGGCTTCGATCAACTCGCCCAGGCGACGTAGCTCGCTGGAGCGTGCCCGATCCCGTGCCCGTCCCAGGGTCAGATGGGGATTGAAAGGCCGCTTCTCCGGTGGATAGCCTAGCGGAGCCAACTGTTTTTCGATTGTCCGCTGCAAGCGCGCCAGGCTGCCCGTCTCCTCCTCGATTCCTACCCAGATTACGCAGGGACGCCTGGCATTGGGAAAACAGCCCAGACCCACGCACCTCAGCCCGAAAGGAGCAAAGCCCCGACAGGCTTCCTTCAACTCCTCTGCTATGCGCTCGATGCGTACCGCAGGCACGTCGCCCAGAAATTTGAGGGTCAGGTGGATGCCTTCCGCTCTGACCCAGCGGACGGCGCGTTCGGGCATCTCCCCTTTGAGCCGTTTCTGGACTTCCATCAAGCTGGTTTTTGTCGGCTCATCCAGTTCGATGGCGATGAAGCTGCGTATCTGTTCCATAATCACGTATCCTTAATTGTAATACTTACAGACCCAGGAGGCGGGCCGCGTTTCCGCCCAACAGTTTCGCCTGGGCCCCTGCCGGCATCCCCGAACCTCGGATGCGCGTCAGAAAGCGTCCCTGCCCAATGAGAGGATAATCGGTGGCGAACAGGATTTTGTCCTCCGCGATCTGGGCCGCCAGGGGAAAGATGTGGTCCTGATAAAGATAGAGGGAGGCGGCTGTATCGTAATAGACGTGGCGCAGGGTTTTCTTCAGTTCGGGCATCAGCTCGTAGAAAAGAAGACCGCCGCCCCAATGGGCGCAGACGAAGGTGGCCTGGGGAAAAAGCTCGGCCAGACGGACGACGCCCCAGGGAGGCAGCGTCCCCTTGCCTGGATAGCGGTGGCCCACAGGCTCGGTGGTGTGGCTCTGGACGATCAGGTTATGGCTGGAGGCCGCTTCCACCAGGGGAGCCATGATGGTTGCGTCGTCCAGACAGAAGCCCTGGCCGTCGGGCATCAACTCGCCGATGCCCCGCATCCCCCTTCCAGCGCAGCGTACCACTTCCCGTAAAGCCTCCCGACCGGCGCAGGGATTGACGGAGATAAAACCGATCAGGCGGTCGGGATAACGGGCCACCGCCTCCAGAACGTAGTCGTTTATAGCCCGACAGAGGCCCAGGTCAGCCCAGGCAAAACCGAAGGTGACGGACACATCTACCCCGGCGGCATCCATTTCGGCCACCAGGCGTTCGGCGGTGACCAATGCGGCTCTGGGGTTCGAGTAAAGCTGCCGGAACCAGCCATCTTTCTCCAGGTAACGCGCCCGGTTCTCGACGATCTCCGGGGGAAAGATGTGGGTATGAAAGTCAACGATCAAAACCCTACCTCGTAAATGAATTATTCAGGCAAGTACAAATCTGCAATCTCCAGGGCCACATCCTCGTCCGGCAGGTCATAGTCGCGATTCAGCAGCACGATGACCGCCAGACGTTGATCTGGAAAACGAGCGTAGTAGGAGATAAAGCCAAGCCACGCCCCGTCGTGGGCCACGTACCGCTCGCCTGAGCGCGTCCCCAAGTCCCAGCCGAACCCGTAATTTGACTCGCTGCCATCGTTTAACAACGCTGGCTTAAACGCTTCGGCCAGGGTGGACTGCTTCACCAGCTCATCGGTGTATAGGGCCTGGTCGTAGAGATACATATCCTCCACGGTGGAGTAGATAGAGCCGGAGCCGACCAGGTAATCCAGCGGGTCGGAGTCGCAGGCTTCGATCTCATCGGTATCATCATCGCGAATATAACTGTGGGCCAGGTCAGGGTCGGTCAACCTGTCCGGGTTCGGTTGTGAGAAAGTGTCCTTCATGCCCAGGGGGCCAAATACGCGCTCCTGCATGAAAGTGGGAAACGGCTGGCCGGACAGGCGCTCGATCAACAAGCCGAGCATCTCGTAGCCCGTGTTGCTATAGAAAAACTCTTCGCCGGGAGTAGATAGCATTTCACCCCTTTCGGATAACAGGGCCAGGGCCTCCTCGTTGGTCGGCATGTCTGCCATGCCAAGCAACTCCTCGAACAGTTCCTCATCCTCGTGGTAATCGGGGATGCCCGAAGTGTGGTGCAGCAGGTGCCGGATGGTGAGGTCGTCGCCGAAGCGGGCCAGCTCAGGCAAATAGTGCCCAATCGGGTCATCGTAGTTCAGCTTGCCCTCTTCGGCCAGCATCATGATCGCCAGCCCGGTGAACTGTTTGCCAGTCGAGCCTAGATGGAAGATGGTCTCAGAGGTGATGGGAATCTCGCCTTCCAGGTCTGCCAGGCCGTAGCCCGCTTTGTGCAGGATTTGACCATCCTGGATGACGATGACCACCCCGCCCGGAGAATCCTCATCCACAAAAGAGGCGAAGATAGCGTCAACCTGGCTGGACTGTTCGGTCGGCTCCTCCCTGGTGAACTCTGCTGTGGCCGGCATGGGCAGGCTGTAGGCAGCCAGCAGGCTGACCAAAAGAACTCCGATCGCCAGGAAATATACGTGCTTTTTCATTATTTTTTCTCATTCCTCCTTGAGAGTTAGTTCGCTGAAGCAGCCCCAAAAGCCCCGTTGAGCTTTTTCATTTTCGCACAAAGCCAGGCAAAAGTCAAGCGCTTGAGGGAGGCGCACCAACTTTTTTCAATAAGGTGCCCTAAACACCTGCTCAGGGCAGCGCAGCAACGATCTTCTTGAATTCATCCTCTGTGTGGGCCCGAAGGGTCTCGGTGCGGACGTTGCCCAACGAGCCGACAGTGAGAGCTGCCCTGGCTATTGTTTCATCGTCCGGCGCTTCCACAATGAAAACCGTATCGTAGCGGCCCATCACCAGATAGAACTCTTTTACTTCCGCCCCCATGTCCCGAAAAGCCTTCTTAGCCGCTTCAACCCGTGCCGGAGCATCTTTGATATTCTGTATCCCTTGTTCCGTAAAGTTGAATAACATGATGTAAGTAGCCATTGTATTACCTCCTTTTCTGCCTATCTCCGGGCGCCTCCCTC
Organism: Anaerolineae bacterium; assembly: GCA_034417895.1. GTDB lineage: Bacteria > Chloroflexota > Anaerolineae > CAZYHC01 > CAZYHC01 > DAOULT01. The sequence continues at coordinate 10,787 of DAOULT010000084.1, forward strand.
AAAGCGATGGGGATAACTACTCCCCTGCCCCACCACGCACTGCGGAAACCTCCGCTCTTTCCGTCCCTCCTTTCCTCTCCTCCGCGATTCACTTCTCCCTTAACGCGTACCCCACCCCGCGCACCGTATGAATCAGCCTCGGTTCTCCCTTAGCCTCCAACTTGGCGCGCAGATAGCGGACGTAGACCTCGATGATGTTGGACTCGCCGCCGAAGTCGTAGCCCCAGATGCGCTCGTAGATGATGTCGCGGGTGAGCACCTGTTGGGGATGGCGCATGAAAAGCTCCAGCAGGTCGTATTCCTTGGCCGTCAGCTCGACGTCGCGTTCGCCCCGCTGCACTTGGCGGGTGGCGGTATTCATGGTCAGGTCGGCGAAGCGCAATATCTCCTGTTCCAGCGGTTGACGGCGTCTGAGCAGGGCGCGGACGCGGGCCAGAAGCTCCTCGAAGGCGAAGGGCTTGACCAGGTAATCGTCGGCGCCGCTATCCAGCCCGGCCACCCTGTCGGGCACGGCGTCCTTGGCGGTGAGCATCAGGATGGGCACGTCGCCTCCGGCCCGCAGACGGCGACACACCTCCAGGCCGTCCAGGCCGGGCAGCATCACGTCCAGGATGATCACGTCCGGCGGATTATCTCTGGCCCTGGCCAATCCATCTTCGCCGTCGTAGGCCACCTCCACGTCGTAACCTTCGTAGGCCAGACCGCGCCGGATGAAAGACACGATCTTAGGCTCGTCGTCGATTACCAGAATTCTCTCCGCCATAGCTTCACGCTTTCTCCCTCGGGCGGCAATTTTTCACGAAGGGCCGCCGCCTCACGGATGACCCGCACGGTTATGTCTGGCACGTCGATCTCTGCCAGCTCATCCATCTTGAACCAGCAGGCGTCCTGGGCGTCGGAGGCGGGAGTCAATTCGCCGCTCTCGTATTCGGCCAGGAGGTCGATCAGGATGTAATGATACTGAATCCGTCCCGCCTGGTCAGGGCGGATGGCGTCCAGCACTTCGATGAGCCGGTCGGGGCGCACCTGGATGCCACATTCCTCGCCTACCTCCCTGATGGCAGCCTCCCTCACCTTCTCGCCCAACTCCACCACGCCGCCAGGCAGCCCCCAACGGCCCCGGCCAGGCTCTTTGCCTCGTTGAACCAGCAGCACCTCCAGGCCAGTTCCATCACCAGCCTCACCGCCATCCCGCAGAACGACGACGCCTACCCCGGCAATGGGGGCAGCCGGATATTCTCGTTTCATGCTTTATCTCCCGGCTCGAATTGCTACTCACACGAAGTCACACTGTATTAATATTATACCAAATGTGAAAGGAAAATGGAAAGTCAAGAGTGTGGTGGGTAGATAGGATTGTAAGCCACCAGCGCCAGCGCCTTGGGTGCATTTCAGTTTTGGGGCAGGGGAAAAGTTGAGGTACAATAAGGGCATCACAAAACGAAAGGAGAGGTGGTGTCCTATGGAGCGGCGAGTGAAAGTTCTACGAACCATGTTTGTGGA
>DAOULT010000085.1:0-20502 GCA_034417895.1 Anaerolineae bacterium
CCCAGCCAGGCCCGCCCCTGCTCGTCGAAGGTGATAGCGTGCACATGGGGGGCCCTCTCGTAATTGATCCACTCCTCTCCGTCGAAGACGCACAGCCCACCGATGGCCGTACCACACCAGACCCGCCCCTGATCGTCAACAGCCACAGACCAGACAAAATTGTCCTTCAGGCCGGAGTTTTCGGCGTTGTAAGTCGTCCAGTTTTCCCCGTCGAAAGAGCATACCCCGTCGCCCAGAGTGGAGAACCACATCCGGCCCTCCCGGTCCCTGGCGATGGAATTGACGGTATCAGAAGGCAGGCCCGAGTTTTGGGTGTTGTAAACCGTCCAATTTTGGCCGTCGAAGACACACACTCCGCCGCCGTGAGTGGCAAACCATTTGCGTCCCTGGTCGTCGATGAAGATGTAAACCACGATGTTGGAAGAGAGGCCATCCTGGGGATGGGTGTAACGCACCAGGCTGCCGTCGGCCAGGTCCCAGCGTATCACGCCCCCGCCGTAGGTGCCGGCCCACAGATAATGATCCTCGAGGGCCAGAGCGTGGACACTCACCCCCCGGCTGTAGGTTATCCATTGTTCGCCGGAAGCGGAGGGCCGGGCCGTGATCTGCGGCTGAGGCACGCTGACCGGCTGGGGTTCGCTGACGGGTATCTCTCTGGCCGGGATGGGGGTGGGGCCTTCCCGTTCCGGGGAAAACTCGCTCAGCCCTTTTTCGGTGCCCACCCACAGACGACCATCGCCGCCCACGGCCAGGGCATAGACGTTATCGGCGGGCAGGTCGGAGTTGGCGGTGTTATAGATCGTCCAGCTACAGCCGTCGAACTCAGTCAGGCCCCCGCCTTCGGTGCCAAACCAGGCGTGGCCCTGGTTGTCAACGGCCAGGGCGTAGACGAAATTGCTGCCCAGGCCCTCCCTATAAGTCTCCCACTGATGGCCGTCGAACAGGCTTGCTCCTCCTCCCACCGTGCCGACCCAGACGCGCCCCTGCTCGTCAATCGTCAGGGCTTGCACGTAATCGCCTGCCAGACCGTTGGAGGTGTTATCTTCCGTATAGGTCGTCCAATTTTGGCCGTCGAAGACGCTCACTCCGCCGCCGTAGGTGCCGCCCCAGACCTGCCCGGCCCCGTCGAGGGCCAGGGCCAGCACCCGGTCGTCGGCCAAGCCGTTGGAGGTGTTCTCCGTGGTATAGGTCGTCCAGCTTTGGCCGTCGAAGACGCTCAGGCCGGCCCCTGTGCCCAACCATACTGCGTCCCCTGGGCCGATGGCGATAGCCCACACGTTATCGCTCGCTAGGCCGGAGTTTTCCGTGTCGTAAGTCGTCCAGCTCTGGCCGTCGAAGACGCTCACTCCGCCGCCCTCCGTGCCGACCCATTGGCGCCCCTGACCGTCGATAGCGGCGGCTCTGATCCGCTCGTGGGGCAGACCTTCGCCCTGGCCGTATCGTCTTTGTTGCCCGCTGGTCAGGTGCAGGTCTATCAGGCCCTGGCCTTCCGTCCCGATCCACAGGTGCTCTTCTTCTGAGGCCAGAACCCGCACGTAGTCGCTGCTCAGGGCGTTCCATTTACCGCGCATGGCCCTGGGATAAAGAACGACCAGGCCGCTGTTGGTTCCGCCCCACATCCGCCCCACGTGGTCAACGGTTATAGCCAGCAGCCGGTCGCCGTCCGGCAGGCCGGCCTCAGCCAGGTCGTAAGTCATCCAGGCGCAGCCATCAAAAACGCTTACCCGGTCGCCCAGGTTGAACCACACTGCTCCCCGGCGGTCAACGACGAGCATGGAGCGCACGTCGTCGCCGCCCAGGCCCGAGTTAGAGGCTTTGTAGCTGACCCACGCCGCCCACCCGGAGTAGCCAGGTTCAGATCTGCTCGCCCCCTTTGCGGTGCCGAGCCAGATTCCCTGCCCGGTTAACACAACGGCTCGTATGTCGTTATCGGGCAGATCAGAGTTGGTGGCCTGAAAGACGGTCCACACCTCTCCAACCAGGCGGCTGACGCCGTTCGCCGTGCCAAACCACACCGTTCCCGTTTCGGTGGCGGCTATGGCCCGCACGTCGTCGTCGCTCAGGCCGGAATTTTGGGCGTCGTAGGTGGTCCAATTCTGGCCGTCGAAGCGGCTTACCCCGGCTTCGGTGCCGAACCACATGCGTTCCAGATTGTCGATAGCCACCGTCCGCACGTCGTCGCCAGCCAGGCCGGAGTTGGCCGACTGGTAGACCTCCCACTCCTGGCCGTCGAAGCGACCCACCCCTCCTCCGCCAGTGCCCACCCATAGATGGCCGATGCCGTCCGAAAAGATGGTCTGCACCCCGCCGGGCACACCCTGGCGAGGGTAGGGGTACAGCTCGTAACTGCCATCGGCCACCTGCCAGCGCACCAGGTTCCCGCCTGCGGTGCCGAGCCACAGGTGATCGCCCTCCGCAAGCAGGGCTGGAATGGCTTCGTCGTAGGGATAATACCCCCAACCGCCCGCCATAGGCCGGACGGCGGCCTGCGTCGCTTTTGGCCCTGGAGCTAAAATCAGCGTGGCCGCTACAATGGATAATAGCAGATAAATAACTCGTGTTCGCATTTGGATCATCCTCCTTTTAATCAGTCAGAACTCTCCGTCTCACAAAATCCACTACCCGTTGCGCGGCCAGCAGGGCCTCCTGCGCCTCTTCCAAAGAATATTCGATGGGTATATCAAGAGGATATCTTGCCAGGACAGCGTATCCGGTCAGGGTCGAGGTTTCCTCTACAATAGCAGCAAAGTCTTCATTAACCTGCCGACACAGGCTTAGCAGATAGTTCAGATCATGAACTCTGGAGAAGTCAACCCCATTTGCCACCAGGAAGCCCTTGAGATACTTCTCAGCAGCCTGTTGGCAATGGAAACAGATCGTATCGGTAGGGGGCTGTTCTGCGGCGATAACAATTTGAGCGTTGCGCAAGTCGTTATCGCCTTTAGCAAACCACTGCAAGACCCGTTTTTGCCTGAACTCTATTTCATCCACGATAGATGACCCTGCCTTTTTGAAGTACCTCGTAAGCGAAGGAGCCTTTCAGGGGGCCGAAAGTCTCCACTTCTTCGGGGGTATAAACCACGATATCCAGAGGGACGGGGCAGGGGGTTAGAATGCTGCGAACCTGGCGCGCCCGTTTGTCGGGCCTCAAAGAGGAAGGCATAACGATAAAAAGATCGATGTCGCTATCGAGTGTAGGATGCCCACTGGCGTGAGAACCGAAAAGGACGATTGTTTGCGGTTGAAAATGCTCAACAATGGCTTCTTTTATTTGTTCGATCATCTGATCAGCGGCTTCTACCTTCATAATCTCTCACCTCCCAAAGCTCTTAAATTGTTCTCTACACTTTCGGCTCTCCTCGTTTTTGCACAGGCGTATTGGATATCCATTATAATCTTTTTTGCCAAAAGCGTCAAAGATAGCACTCCCTGTTCTATGGGACGTGATTTTGCCATGACACCTGACTTGTGCTATACTTAGCCCCAACTAACCGCTCGTAAGAGAGGCTTGATGCGTTTGCATTACCGGATCGGTGGGGTTATTTTTATCGGTTTTTTTCTGAGTCTATGGTTGAAAGTGCAAGCAGAGGAGCCACTGCCCGATCCACCGCCCCTGGTGCTGGCTGTTTACTATGCCTGGTACGACGAGAATACCTGGACGTCGGGCACAGTGTCCGACATGCCGACCATACCCTACGCCTCTCGCGACCGAGAAACCATCCTCCGCCACGTCCAACAGGCTAAAGGAGCAGGTATCGACGCCTTTGCCCTCTCCTGGTTGGGGCCAGGCAATCCCACCGAAGATAACCTGGCCGCCCTTCTCTCCGTAGCCGAGGCCCAGGATTTCCGCGCCGGCGTCTACTTCGAGACCGATTCCTCTTTCTTCCACAGCCAGGAGGATATCGTAGCCGCCTTACGGCACGTCATCGACGTTCACGCCGCTCAACCTGCCTTCCTGCGTTACGGGGGCCGGCCGGTCATCTTCTTCTGGCGCCTGGAGGCCGTGCCCCTGGCAGCCGGGCAGACGCCTTTGCGGGCCTGGGCCGCCATCCGCGATCAGGTCGATCCTGACCACGCCACCATCTGGATCGCCGAAGGGGTTGATATCGAGTATCAGGCCGTCTTCGACGGTCATCATCTTTATAGCATTGCCTGGTCGTCTGACGTAAACCACACTCTGGTCGATTGGGGCCATCGGGTGCGAGAGTACCAGGCTGAGCATGGCCTGGATCGATTGTGGGTGGCTACAGTCATGCCTGGCTACAACGATCTGTTGACCGGGCGGGAAGAGGCTTTCGTTCGCGATCGGGAGGGTGGCAATTTCTATCGCCGCACGTGGCAGGCGGCTATGGACAGCGGGGCCGATTGGATTTTGATCACCAGTTGGAACGAGTGGGTCGAGGGGTCGCAGATAGAACCCAGCGTCAGCTACGGCGAACTCTACCTGGACCTGACCAGGGAATGGGCGGCGCAGTTCAAGGCCGGCCCGTCAGTCCCGCCGACTGCCAGCCCTTCCGTCGTCCCTTCTATCATCCCCTCTGAGGAGGTGAACGTCTTCCCGGCCACAGCCACTCCTGCGCCGCCAACAGCTACGGCTGCTCCCTCCTCAACGCCAACCGTCATCCCTTCGCCCACTTACACCAGGACATCCACCCCCACCAGGACGGCCACCCCTACTCGACGCCCCACGCCCACCAGGACGAGCACGCCTGCTCAGCGGCCCACACTCACAGCCAGCCCCTCGTTGACGCCCACTACCACGCCCGCTCCGACCAGCACCGCCGCTTCAGACCCAACCCCCACCCCGACAGTGGCGCCCACGCCCGATGTCAAATTGTGCTTGCAGGCTGTTGTGGGGCTGGGTCTGCTCGTTTTTGCTCTGATGGCTCTGGCCGGCACGTTGCTGGTGCGCCGTGAGCGACGAAAAGATGGCTAGAGCCTCTGGCAGCAGGGGCTTATATCCTATTCAGGAGGTAATCAAATGATTAGAAGCTATCAAGAATGCACCGAGGAAATTATGATCAGCGGAGAGGAGATACAGGACAAGGTGGCCGAATTGGGGCGGGCCATATCCACTGACTACGAGGGTAAGGACCTGCTCCTGGTCTGCATTCTCAAAGGGGGGATCATGTTCCTGACCGACCTGATGCGCTGCCTTACCATCCCGCACGAGATAGATTTCATGGCTATCTCCAGCTATGGGGCGGCGACCAGGGAATCGAGCGGCATTGTGCGTCTGCTGATGGACCTGAAAACCAACATCGAAGGGCGCAACGTGCTCATCGTGGAGGATATTATCGACACGGGGCATACTCTGGATTACATCACCCGCAACCTGCGCACCCGTAACCCGGCCAGCCTCAAGGTCTGCACTCTGCTCAACAAGTACGAGCGGCGTGAGGTGGACATCCTTCTGGATTACGTAGGCTTCAACATCCCTAACAGGTTCGTCTTCGGCTACGGCCTGGATCTGGACGAGTTATATCGCGACCTGCCCGACGTGCGCGTCCTGAAGCCTGAGTTTTACCAGGGTATCACCTGAGCCTTACAGCGAACGTTCGTTGTTGTGGCCTAATCCTCGCGCCAGAGCCGCCCGGGCGGCCTCTTGCTCGGCGGCCTGTTTGCTGTGTCCCACGCCCCGGCCATAGACCTGGTGGCCGATGAGCACCTCGACGGTGAACTCTTTGGCATGGTCCGGCCCTGTTTCGCTCACGGTGCGATAAACAGGCGTCAACTGAAAAAGACCCTGACTTAGCTCTTGAAGGAGACTTTTGGCGTCCTTATCCAATCGGGCCTGGATCACTCGTTTTATCTCCGGCCTGGTGAGAGTGGTGACGAACTCAAACGTTGTTTGCAGCCCCTGGTCGAGGTACATTGCTCCCACCAGGGCCTCGAAGACGGCGCACAGAGTAGCCTGTCGGTCTCGTCCTCCGCTTTCATCTTCGCCCCGGCCCAGAAGAAGATAGCGGCCCAGCTCCAACTGTTTGGCAAAGCGGGCCAGGGTCTCGGTTCGCACCAGGGCGGCCCGCAGGCTGGTCAACTGCCCCTCGCTTACCTCCGGGAAGCGGTGGTACAGGTGCTCTGCGGTGATGAAATCCAGCACGGCATCTCCCAGAAACTCCAGACGCTCATTGTCTTCCAAAGGGAAATCAGGGTTCTCGTTGAGGTAAGAGCTATGAGTGAGGGCCCGTTGTAGCAGCGTTCTGTCTTTGAAAGTGATATTGAGAGCTTCTTCTAACTCGGATGGATCGGACATAATTTACCTGGAAATTAGAGGTTGGAAATTAGAGATTGGAAGTTGGAGGTTTGGAACGAACTTCGTTGTTATCTCGATCCTCCACCTTCCAACTTCTAACTTCCATAACTTATGGATAAGACCGGAAAACCAGAACCACGTTATGCCCCCCAAAGCCGAAGGAATTGGACAGGGCTACCCCAACAGGGACCTGGCGGGCCACGTTGGGCACGTAGTCCAGGTCGCAGGCCGGGTCGGGATGTTCGTAGTTGATGGTAGGGGGGATGACATCCTGGTTGATAGCCATAACGCAGACGATGGCTTCCAACGCTCCGGCCGCGCCCATCGTATGGCCGATCATGGATTTGATGGAACTGATGGGCAGCCGATAAGCGTAATCGCCGAACGCTTGTTTGATAGCCAGGGTCTCGTGCACGTCGCCTGCGGGCGTGGCGGTGGCGTGGGCGTTGATGTAATCCACCTCCTCCGGTCGGAGCCCGGCTTTCTGCAAAGCGCGGTCTATCGCTCTGGCGGCCACTTTGGCCCCTTGCAGGGGGGCGGTAATGTGGCTGGCGTCGGTGGTAGTGCCGTAGCCGACCATTTCGGCCAGGGGGATGGCGCCTCGTTTTTGGGCATGGATCAGGCTTTCCAGCACCATCGCCGCTCCTCCCTCGCCCAGAACGAAGCCATCGCGTTGGGCGTCAAAGGGACGGCTGGCGCGTGCCGGCTCCGCGTTGCGGTGTGAAAGGGCCTTCAGGCGGTCGAAGGCGGCTATGCCGATGGGCACCACCGCCGCCTCAGACCCACCCGCAATGACCACCTGGGCGTCGCCTCGACGGATGGTTTCATAGGCCTGGCCGATGGCGTCTGAGCCTGTGGAACAGGCCGACACCACCCCCAGGCTAGGCCCCCTGGCCCCGACGTCGATAGCCACCCGGGCCGAAGCCATGTTGATGATGATCATAGGGATAAGAAAAGGGTTGACCCGTCTGGCTCCCTTCTTCCCCATGATCCCGGCCTCCACGGAGTAAGTGCCCACTCCGCCGATGCCGCTGCCGATAATGACCCCCACCTCATCGGCGTTGTGCTCATCGACGATTAACCTGGCCTGGGCCACGGCCTGCCTGGCGGCCACGATGGCAAATTGAACGAAGCGATCGGTGCGCCTGGCTTCCTTGGCGCTCATATACAAAGTTGGGTCGAACCCTTTCACCTCGGCCGCAAATTTGACCGGGAAATCCGCGGCCTCGAAGTGAGTGATAGGGGCCACCCCAGAGCGACCTTCCACCAGATTATGCCAGGTTGTAGCCAGGTGCAGACCAACCGGGCTGATGGCTCCCATCCCTGTGACTACCACACGTTTGGTCACAACGCTGTCTCCTTCTATTAAGAGATTAAGATGTATAGTTGACGTTTCAGGCAAAGCGTGGTATGGTATAAGGGCCGTTGTGCAGGAGGTGAGGTGATTATGCCCAGGTTAACAGTTGATCTCCCATTAGATCAGCATGAGGCTCTGGAAAACTACGCCACCGCCCATCAAATCTCTCTGGCCGAGGCCGTGCGCCGGGCCCTGGATCAGTTTTTGGCTACCGAACGGTCCCTGACCGAAGACCTGGATACGACCAGGATGGTGGTTACCGACCAGCACATCATTGGGCCGGGTGAATATATGGATATAGAGCTATGAGTCGCCGACAGGGATAAGCGCGTCGCCCACCTTAACGCGGCCGCCCTGCACCACTCTGGCAAAGACGCCCTCTCGCGGCATGACGCAATCGCCAGCCTGGTAATAGATGGCGCACCGCTCGTGACAGACCTTACCATGCTGCGTGATCTCCAGGATAGCCTCCTCCCCGACGCGGAGCCGCGAACCGACGGGCAGAGCCAGCAGATCGAGGTGCCGGGTGGTCAGATTCTCGGCAAAACTACCTGGCCCCACGTTCAGCCTTTTGGCCCGCATCTTGGCGATACTTTCTTCGGCCAGCAGGCTTACCTGGCGGTGCCAGTTGGCAGCGTGGGCGTCTCCCTGCAATCCCCAATCGACCTTTAACTCGGCTTCGTGCACGTTCCTCTTGCGCGTCCCTTTTTTGTCACTGGCGCATACCGCCACAACTGTTCCTTGCATAGTGTAACCCCATCCTTTGGTCAGGATTCTAAGTGGAGAGATAAAGGAGCTTCTCTCATTTTTCTCTCATTCCAGAACGACCTCCCCACTCTTGCCCCCGCTCTTCTTGACCAGACGGATGTTCTCCAGGCGCATGGCCCGATCCACCGCCTTACACATATCGTAGATGGTCAAAGCGGCGATACTGACGGCCATCAGGGCCTCCATTTCCACGCCGGTCTTGCCCGTGGTCTTGACGGTGGCGGTGATTTCGATAGAGGCCGGTCGATCATCTTCCGTGCTCTCCTCAGGTTGGAGAACCAGGCTGATATTGGTCAAGAGCAGCGGATGGCACATGGGGATCAGCTCGAAGGTACGTTTGGCGGCCATGATGCCCGCCGTTCGAGCCACGGCCAGCACGTCGCCTTTGGCGATGCGCTCCTGCTGGATCAGAGCCAGAGTTTCGGCTTTCATGGTTATCCGCCCTTTAGCCACCGCCAGGCGTCTGGTATCGGCTTTAGCGCTGACATCTACCATGCGGGCCTGGCCTCGCTCGTCCAGGTGCGTCAATTCCATAGTCTTTCCTCCGTTTTCCCTTCGAACCAGATTATAGCACATTTAGGCTTTTATCTCAAGGGGACGAGGTTTGATTTGCATGACAGTTTATGGTAAAATTATAGGGAGACTCCCCAGCATAGATTATTCCTGCTCTTGACGGGAATGATGGAATGGTAGAAAAACAACGCGGTAGAACCGGCAATAAGGAGAACGGGGGGAAAAAATGGGCGATTGCGAACCCGGTAAATATACGGTGCTGGTGATCGATGATGACGAGAGCGCTATCGAAATACTTCAGTTTATGCTGACGATGGAAGGCTACAGGGTTATCGGCGCCTGCTCCGGGCAGGAGGCTTTGAAGATCATCGAGCGGGAAAGCGCCCAGGCCAAAGGCTGGCGCCGGGCTGGCTTCGACCTGGTGCTGCTGGATATCATGATGCCCGGCATCGATGGCTTCAAGGTGTGTCAGAGGGTTAAAACCGACGAGAAATTATTCCACATCCCGGTTATAATGGTCACGGCCCTGGAGGATGTGAAAAGCAAGCTCGTGGCCCTCCAGTTTGGGGCCGATGACTACGTGCTCAAACCTCTTGTCTCCGATGAATTGCTGATCAAGATGAAAGTTCGTCTGCTGATGAAGGATAAGCTTCAAGCCCTGATCCGGCACAATAAAGAATTGGCGGCCCTCAACGCCATCCTGATAGCAGCCAGCCAGACCCTTGCTCCCAAACAGGTGCTTGGGAAGAGCCTGGACAGAATCATGGAGGTCATGGTCGCAGATGGAGGAGCGGTCTTCATGCTCAATGATCGTTCTCCTGAGTTGAAGCTCAGTATCCAGTGCGGCTTTCCTGAAGAACTACTGGCCGAGATGCTTGAGCCTCGAATGGGCGAAGGCCCTGTGGGCCTGATAGCCCATAACGGACGGCCCTTGTTGAGTGAAGACATATTTGATGATCCCACCTTCGAGAAAGATGAGATAGGGCGAAAGAAGGGGTGGCGCTCTTTTCTTGGGGTGCCCCTGCGGGTTACAGATCGGGTGTTGGGGGTGTTGAGCCTTTACAGCCGCCAGCCTGGCTGGTTTACCTCCCAAGACATGGAATGGCTGACCCTGGTGGCCGATCAGGTGGGCGTCATCATCGAGAATGCCCAGTTGTTTGAGGATGCTCAACGCCTCATGATGAAATCCAGCACTCTTCATTTAGCTTGTGGCGAGGCTTGAAAGTGGCTTAGAGTAGCAGGGGACGGCTGGACCATGACCAGGAAACAATGGAGCGTCATACTGGCCTTAGGGTTAACGGTCATCCTCGTCTTTTGCGCCCTGGGTTTGCTGGTCGTGAGCGACGTGTACACCATGTTCGAACCTTTGCTGGCCCTGGTGCGGGCGGAGCTGACGCCCGTGCCCACCGTTGTTTACGTCCCGCCTGCCCCCCCGACTGATACTCCTCCAGCCTGGCGCCCCTCCACCACGACGGCCCACCAGGCCATCGCCCTGGTGCAGAACTACAAATACGACCCCCGCCAGGAGCAAACCATCGCCGCTCTCATCGCCACCCTGTTAGCCGCCAGCGAACAAATGGGCAACGAGTTGAGCGTCAAGGGCTGGTGGGCTGAGGATCAGGGCAACGATCAATGGATCGTGACTTTCAATTTTTTGGAGAACAGCAGACCGACAGCCTATAAGTTCTGGGCCGACGCGGTGGCCGGCAGCGTCGAAGGGTATAACGAACAGGCCAATACGCTTTTAACCTTTTTGCGTCAGGAGGCCAGCGCCCTTGAAGATGCCCCTCAACCCACCCCTGTGGTGGTGCCTGTGGGGGGCACAGTGCGTGATTCCTTCACCCAATGGGAATACTCGGTCACCGCCGAGCCGCAGTGGAAGCCCTCTATCGTCGGCCCCGATAAGGAGCTATGGAACGATGGGGGCTTTCTGATCATCCCTCTCAGGCTGATGAACGCCGGCTCTAAACCCCAAACAGTGGATAGCCATTATTACGCTCGTTTCTCGCTGCACGATCAGGAAGGACGCCTGGCGGCCTATCTGGGAGTCGAGGGCTTTGCTCAGCCCACACGTCTCTACTGCGAAGCCCAGGGCATCCCCCATTTTGTCGTGGCCGCGCGCCCCCTCGCCCCTGGAGAGAATCTGGATACGGTCCTGGTGTTGGCGCTGCTGCCCGGCGTCTTTGGCCCTCTGAGCCTGGACGTGACTACCTACCAGGGCGAGATACCCACGACCTTCTCTTTTCAACTTGGGACGCCTCACCGCTTTTGATCCGCAGACACGGATTTCCTTCACGGATTCTCCGTGTAATCCGCGACCTTAATCCGTGTCGGCGAGCCGCGTTCTTCTTGCGCTTCTCCGAGATTATGTGTATAATGAATCTGAGGCCCTGTATCGACAAAAGCAGGAGAAGAGCGGATGAGGGTAGAGGTCTATACAGAAGCCGAGGGCTTCACCACTCTGGCCGGGGAATGGAATAAGCTCTTGAAACGGAGCGTCCCAGATACCATCTTCCTGACCTGGGAGTGGCAGACCACCTGGTGGTCTTATTTAGGCCAGGGCGACCTTTTTTTGATCGCCGTGCGGGACGACGAAGATCGTTTGATAGGGCTTGCCCCTTTGTACAGGACAGAATCGGAAACGGGCGAACGTCGGTTGTCGGTGGTAGGTTGCGCTGAAGTGTCGGATTACCTGGACATCATCGCCGCGGGGGGGCATGAAGAAGCGGTCTATACCGCCGTGTTGGACTCATTGGAGGGCGAACAGGCCCCTTCCTGGGACGTGGCTATCATGTGTAACATCCCAGGGGCTTCGCCTACCTTTAGCCTGATGGGGACTATGGCTGAGGAGCGGGGTTACGAGACCTGGCTGGGAGTGCAGGATGTCTGTCCTGTCATCCCGCTGCCCGCCACCTGGGACGAGTACCTGGCTTCGCTGGACAAAAAGCAGCGCCACGAGATACGGCGCAAGGTGCGCAGGGCTGAAGGCCAGGCCCAGGTTCAGTGGCACATCGTGGGCGCAGAGCACGACGTGGCCCCAGAGGTCGAGGCTTTCATTGAGTTGCATCAGAAGAGCAGCGCCGACAAGGACGATTTCATGGACGAGCAGATGAAAGATTTCTTTCGCGCCGTGTGCCGCCTCATGGTTCAACGGGGCTGGTTACAGCTCTCTTTCATCGAGTTCAACGGCCACAAGGCGGCCAGTATACTGTCCTTCGATTACGGCCACGATATCCTGGTCTATAATTCCGGCTACGATCCAGATAGTTACGCTCACTTAAGCCCTGGCATCGTGCTGTTGGCTTACTGCATCGAGCACGCCATCAACCTGGGTCGGGCGCACTTCGATTTTCTGAGAGGAGACGAGGTTTACAAGTACCGCTTTGGAGCCAGGGAAACCAAAGTTTATCGCCTGATCCTCAGCAAGTGAAGAAAGAATGGCCTCAAAATCGTCCAGAGGTGACTCCCAGGGGCCTGGCACTATTATGAAACCGAAGGATCAACAACGAACGTGAGAATTGAACGAACGCTGGCAATGCTATCAATAATAGTATCTCTCCTCAAGACTGTGATTGCTCATTGCGTCTGTAGGTTTCATCCGGGCGTGTGAAAAACGGATCAGTTCGTTAAATTCTACTGTTCGCTGTTGATCGTTTTTCATAGCAACTTCCAAAGTGCCAGGCCCCTGAAAGATGTTGTGTCTTAAACTGGAGAAAGGGAAGACAATTTGTACAGAATAGCCATGTTGAGCGTACACACCTGTCCTTTAGCTGCGCTGGGTGGCAAAAAGACAGGAGGGATGAACGTTTACGTGCGGGATGTCAGTCGCCAGTTGGGACGCCGGGGTCTACACGTCGATGTTTTCACCCGTTCTCAGGATCCGGCTGTGCCTCGGGTGTGTGGTCGATTGGGGCCTAATGGCCGGGTGATCCGCATCAAGGCCGGACCAGAAGCCCCTTACGACACAAACCAGCTCTTCGACTATCTGCCGCAGTTCGTGGCCGGAGTGAAACGTTTCGTGGAGCAGGAAAAAATCTCCTACGATCTGATCCATAGCCACTACTGGCTCTCCGGCTGGGTAGCCAGACAGTTGCAGGCGGAGTGGGATGTGCCCATCATCCAGATGTTCCACACCCTGGGCCATCTGAAGAACATGGTGGCCCGGCGAGAGGAAGAAAAAGAAAGCCCCCGACGCATCGGAGTGGAGACCCAGATCATGGGTTTCGCCGACCGGCTGGTGGCGGCCACGCCTGTGGAGAAAGCTCACATGACCTGGCTCTACGGCGCCGACCCGTCCAAGATCGAGGTCATTCCCTGTGGGGTGGACCTGAGCCTCTTTTCGCCTCTTCCCCAGACCGCGGCCAGAAATCATCTGAAATCGGACGTGAAGCTGGCCGGGAGAAAACGAATGGTGTTGTTTGTGGGCCGCCTCGAACCCTTGAAGGGGATCGATACCTTAATCCGGGCCATGGCTTTGTTGGCCCAAGATTATCGGCCAGAGAACCTGGGCCTGGCTATCGTGGGCGGTCATGCCAAAGACGATCCGGGGCCAGAAAATAAGGAGTTGGAACGTCTGCGCCGCTTGAGAGCCGAGCTGGGCGTCACCGAGCTGGTCACTTTTCTGGGCGCCAGGAGCCAGGAGACCTTGCCTTATTATTATTCCGCCGCCGACGTGGTGGTCATGCCCTCTCACTACGAGTCTTTCGGGATGGTGGCCCTGGAAGCAATGGCCTGCGGTACTCCAGTTATCGCCTCTAAGGTGGGAGGGCTGGCGTCCATTGTGCAGGACGGGGTGACCGGTTTCCTGGTGCCCCACGATGATCCGACCGCTCTGGCTCATAAAATAGGGCTGATTCTCAAAAACGAAGCCCTGAGACAAAAGCTCGGTCAGGCAGCGGCGCAGGGGGCGCAGCGCTACAGTTGGACAACCGTAGCTACTCAAATCGTCGAGCTGTATCACCAGGTGGTGGATCAGCCGCATCGCCAGGTGGTGGGCCAGCCGCTCGCTCACGTATGCTGTGGTTGTGGGAGCCGATAGCAATGTCTACGAGCATTTAAGTGGAGGAGGTATCATCTCGTGGGTTTGAATTCCAGGGCGGCCATCAAAGTGAATAGCATCTCTCAGGAGTACACTCACATCGGTTCGCAGCGTTGTGTCTGCGGGGGACGATGGCAGCTCACCTCCCAGACTCTTTTGCAGGATGGCGACCACTACTTCGATCTGATAAAGGCCGTATGTCAGAAATGTGGGCTGGAGGTCGAATTCCTGTTTGACATCAGCTCTTTCTTTGGTCAGCGTCCTGGAGTTTGAGAGATCCGGGCTTTGGTAGTATAATATGGACGGAATAACGCGGAGAGGTGCGAGAGAGGCCGAATCGGCGCGACTGGAAATCGCGTGAGCAGAAATGCTCCGTGGGTTCGAATCCCACCCTCTCCGCCATTTTTTAGAGACCAAAGGTGTGGGCTATGGTTGTAGAGCAAAAGCCGTTGCCAGTTACAACCGAAGAGGAAAGCCGCCAACCTCCACCCGGCAAAATGACCTACGAAGAATTCCTGACCTGGGCCAACGAGGACACCCTGGCCGAATGGGTCGCTGGCGAGGTGATTATGTATTCTCCATCTTCATTAAAGCATCAACGAATAATGCAACTCTTATTTTCGCTGCTGTCTTTTTACGTCGAGGCTCATAATCTGGGTGAGGTTATAACGCCGCCCTTTCAGATGAGGCTGGAAACCAGGCCGTCGGGCCGTGAGCCTGATCTGATCTTCGTGGCTGACGAACACCTGGAAAGGCTGAAGGACACTTACCTGGACGGCGCGGCCGACCTGGTGGTGGAGATAGTTTCGCCGGAGAGCGAGGCGCGCGACAGGGGCGAAAAGTTCTACGAATACGAGATGGCCGCAGTGGGCGAATACTGGCTGATCGACCCTGAGCGCCGGCGGGCCGAGTTCTATCACCTGGGAGAAGATGGTCTTTTCCGGTTTGTGTCGCCTGAGGCCGAAGGGGTGTACCACGCCCAGGTTGTGCCCGGTTTCTGGTTGCGGGTGGAGTGGCTGTGGCAGGAGCCGCCGCCCTCGCTGCGGCAAATTCTGGCCGCCGAAGATGAGTGGCGAAGCTGGCTCTGAGCGACACTTGACTTTTTGCCCCTTATGGGGTAACATTTTGATGGTCGTGCTAGATGGGGAGCTAGCGGTGCCCTGTACCCGCAATCCGCTATAGCGGGATCGAATTCCCCCCAGAGGCTCAGGAGTTGTCGGGACTGCCGGAGCAAAGCGGCGATGAAAATCGGGCCCTGCGCGGCGGGAGCCTGTGAAACCCGTCAGGTCCGGAAGGAAGCAGCGGTAAGCAGTCACTCCCGGGTGCCGCAGGAATACCTGGTTGGAGCAGGCTGGCTGCGGTAAGCCGGGAAGTCCTCGTCGAAGGGGGGTGCACGACCAGGTCTCATTATCATTATCGAGCAGAGAAAGGGGGCAAATCCTGGCCTCCTTTCTCTCTATTCAGGGGTGGGGAGATGGGCGGAAGGATCGTTGTGGTGGGAGGAGGAGCGTCGGGCCTGATGGCGGCCGGGCGGGCAGCAGAGTGTGGGGCCACGGTCTTGCTTTTGGAGAAGACCGCTCGCCTGGGCAACAAGCTGCGCATCAGCGGCAAGGGGCGCTGCAATCTGACCAACACGGCAGAACTGGAGGATTTCATCGAGCGCTTCAACGGCCCTTTCCTGTACGGCGCTTTCACCCGTTTCTCTAACCGGGACCTGATCGCCTTCTTTGAGGGGCGTGGCCTGTCTACCATCGTGGAGCGGGGAGGACGGGTTTTTCCCAGGGAAGGCGATGCCCATCGGGTGGTTGACGTTCTGGAGAGCTACCTGCGCCAGAGTGGGGCGCGTGTGCGCTACGGGGCCAGGGTGACGGAGCTAATCGTCGAGGAGGGGCGGGTTAAGGGAGTGCGCCTGGGGGAGGAAAGCCTGCCTGCCCAGGTCGTGGTCTTAGCCAGCGGGGGCGCTTCTTACCCGGCCACCGGCTCCAGCGGTGATGGTTATCGTCTGGCGGCGACCGTCGGCCACACCATCGTGCCCATTCGTCCAGCCCTGGTACCCCTGGTGGTCAGGGAGAGCTACGTCAGGGACTTGCAGGGTTTGAGCCTGCGGAACGTCCAGGTTTCCCTGTGGCTGGAGGGCCGACCGCTGGCTCGCCAGTTCGGGGAGATGCTCTTTACCCACTTTGGGGTGTCGGGGCCTGTCATCCTGACCCTCAGCGGTCGGGCCGCCGAAGCGTTGGGAGGGGGCCGCCTGGAGCTGACCATCGATCTCAAGCCTGCGCTCTCGGAGGAGCAACTTGACCGCCGGCTGCAAAGGGACTTCGACCGCTTTGGCAAACGAACCTATCGCGCCATCCTGGGGGGGCTGTTGCCCCGCAAGATGATCGAGACTTTCATCCGCCTGACGGACATTCCGGCTGAGAGGCGGGGCCACCAGGTCGACGCCCCGTCCCGTCGTCGTCTCCTGACCCTGTTGAAAAGCTTCCGCCTGACCGTGACCGGCACCAGACCCCTGGCCGAAGCCATCGTTACAGCCGGAGGAATATCCACGGCGGAGGTCGATCCCCGCACCATGGCCTCGCGCCTGGTGTCGGGCCTGTTTTTCTGCGGCGAGGTGCTGGACGTCAACGCCGATACCGGCGGTTATAATCTGCAAGCGGCCTTTTCCACCGGCTACCTGGCCGGAGAAGCGGCGGCCAGGCAGGCAGGATAAATGGATCACTCCAATGGACATTTCTCCCGTCTATGACAACTTCATCGAAAAATTCCGGCCCTGGCGGGGGCCGGCGGTTGTGGCGCTCGTCATTTTGGTGGGCAGCCTGATGGTCTTCGCCTATCTCTGCACCCGGACGGAAGTGACCCTGGTGGTCAACGAGCAAGCGCGCCGCCTCTACACCCACCAAACGACGGTCAGGGCCGTTTTGCAGGAAGCGGGCCTGGAGGTTCACGGGGAGGATATCGTCTCTCCGGCCCTGGACGCTCCTTTGCAGCCAGGGAGGAAGATCGTCGTCCGTCAGGCCCGGCCAGTCGTGGTGGAAGCCGATGGCCGCCTCATTCACCATCGCACTCACAGCCGTACCGTGGCCGCTCTGTTGCGCGAAGTGGGGGTGCGGCTCAAACCCTGCGATTCGATCCTGGTCGAGGGGCAAGAGGTCGATCTGGAGACCAGCCTGGCTGCCGATAGCCACTCCCCTCCACCTTCCTCCGGTTTCACGTCTCTGCGGGTCGCTTTGCGTCGGGCGGTGCCCATCCACATCGACGACGATGGGCTGCCCCTCACCGCTTATACCACGTCCGACACCGTGGGACAGGCCCTGCGCGCCCAGGATATCGTTCTCTATCTGGGCGACCAGGTTAATCCCGGCCTGGACAGGCGCATCTCAGCCGGGATGCACATTTACATCCAACGTTCCAGGCCGGTAGAGATCGTGCTGGATGGCCGCTCGATCAGGACCCGCACCCGTGAGAAGACGGTGGCCGGGGTGCTGGCCCAGATGGGCGTGGCCCTGATCGGCAAGGATTACCTCAATTTGCGAGACGATGAGCCGGTCGTCGATGGTCTGCTCATCGGCGTGGTGCGGGTGCGGGAAGAGATAGCCCTGGAGCAGGACGTCACTCCTTTTGAGACCGTCTGGCGGCCCGATAAGGAGATGGAACTCGATCAGAGGCGTCTGGATCAGGAAGGAGAGGAAGGACTGACCAAACGTCGCATCCGAATTTTGTACGAAGACTCCAGGGAAGTGCAGCGGGTCATGGAGGATGAATGGCTGGAGCGCCAGCCCCAAACCAAGATCATCTCCTACGGCACCCGGATTGCGCCGCGCCTGGTGGATACCCCGGGCGGAAGGTTGAGCTACTGGCGCAAGATGCGGGTGCTGGCTACGTCTTATTCCCCGGCCACCTCCGGAGTGTCGCCCGACAACCCTCACTACGGCCAGACCTCTCTGGGTTTGCAGGCCGGTAAAGGGGTGATCGCCGTCGATCCCACGGTGATCAACCTGCGGGCCGAGATGTACGTGCCTGGCTACGGTCGGGGCATGGCCGGCGATACCGGAGGCAGTATCAAAGGCCGACACATCGACCTGGGCTTTGAGGACGACGAGCTGGTCATGTGGTATAAATGGGTAGATGTCTACCTCCTCGGCTCCCCGCCGCCAGAGAGTCAGATCCGCTGGGTGCTGCCTAACTGGCCCAGGGAGAGCCGCTGACGAGGAGGGGGCCATGAACATCAAAAAGCTCCTGAGAGAATGGGCGCTGCGGCCCAGGAAGGAACTGGGGCAGAACTTTCTCCTGGACGAGAAGATGCTGCGGCGCATCGTCACGGCGGCGGAAGTGGGAGCAGAGGATACCATCCTGGAGGTCGGAGCAGGGCCGGGAAGCCTGACCCGCCTGCTGGCCGAAAAGGCTAGGGCGGTGGTGGCCGTGGAGCTGGATGGCGGTCTGGTAGAAATTTTAAGGCGCGCCGTAGCCGCTTATCCCCACGTGGAAATTGTGCGGGGTGACATCCTGGCCTTAGACCCGGCTGAGCTTCTCGGCCCTGACGTGCAGAGCCTCCATTACAAAGTGGTGGCTAACCTGCCCTACTACATCACCTCGGCCATTCTGCGTCATCTCCTGGAGGCAGACGTTAAACCCACCCTGCTGGTAGTGACCGTCCAGCGCGAGGTGGCCCACCGGCTGGTAGCCGCTCCCGGCCAGATGAGCCTGCTGGCCGTCAGCGTGCAATTTTACGGTCGGCCTCGCATCGTGGCCCGCATCCCGGCCGGCTCTTTTTATCCCGCCCCCCAGGTGGATTCGGCGGTGGTGCGCATCGACCTCCACCGCCATCCCCTGCTCCCGGCAGAGGAGGCGGCTTGTTTCTTCGAGGTGGTGCGGGCCGGCTTCGGCCAGAGACGCAAACAGTTGCGCAATGCTCTGGCCGGCGGGTTGTCGCTGCCCCCGGCCAGGGTGGCTGTCGCCCTGGAGCGGGCCGCAGTGGACAGCCGCCGACGGGCCCAAACCTTGAGCCTGGAGGAGTGGGAGAGGGTTTATGGGGAGATAGCTCAGGAGCTACTGCTCCATTGAGGGGGTGGGACCACAGACCCTTCGGGTTTTAGAAACCCGAAGGGTCTGACATTCCTGGTCAGGGGTTTCGCAGGCAGGTTATCAGCACCTGGATGGCTCTCTCCTGCGAGATGGTGAAACGCCAGGCGGCGGTGTTCTCCCCCGCTCTGCGGACTTTAGCCACCAGTTGGAGAGCGGCGAAAGTCTCGCAGGCAAAGCGGATAAAAGGATGCGTCCAGCCGTAGTCGGCAACGTGGGAGCGAGGCGGGAGACGGCCATCGAACCGCTCAAAAGAGACCTTGACCACCCGCACCAGGGCCGCCAGGAATAGATGGGGATTAGCCCGGTAGCTGCTGGTGCGGGGCAGAGCCGGGGGGCAGCGTCCCTCGGCTGTGGCCCGCATGTATTCCAGACAACGGCGGTATTGCTGGCGGACAGTATCTATCTGCAAGCCCAGATGGCGAGCAATTTCGGGATGTGAATAACCGAACAGGGTGAACATAGCCACGATGGTCTTGTGGCGGTTGGTGGGCAGGGCCTCCAGCAGATCGAGGGCCAGGAGGCGCTCCGCGGAAGGAGGATCGGAGCGCAGGGCAGGATGTTCGGCCAGACGCCGCTGCCTGTCGGCCAGGGCCGCGTTTCCATTTTCGGAGTCGATTTCGGGGTCGAGAGCGAAATCTTCAGGGGGGGTGGGGACCTCGCGGTAGAGACGAGGGCCCATCGTTTGCCCGGCCCGTTTGCTCTGTAGATGGCTGATAAGCCGCTGGCTCATCACGGCGGACAGATAGCCGTGAAACGGGATTCCGGCTTCCAGATCGTAGTGATGCGCCAGCTCGACGAAGATCAGGAAGGCGTCCTGGTAGAGGTCGTCCAGGTCATACCAGGCCGGGGCGAACCTGCTCACCTGGTGGACGGCGTAGCGGGAACGGGCCTTGATGAGAGGCTCGCAGGCCAGGTACAGCCTTTCCAGGGCCTGACGGTCGCCGGCCCGGATACGCACGATCAGGTCTCTCTGCTGGTCGGGAGTCAGGTGGATGCGCATGGTGAGGCCCCGATTCTTTCCATGATCTCTTTGGGATTGACGATCTCGCCTGCGAATTTGAGAGCCAGACTGATGGCCGTCTGGTCGTCGATCCAACCCTTGTCCTTCATCGTGGAAAGAGCTTCCACGATATCTTTGGCCGCCTGGGCCAGTTCGCGGTTGTCCTTGGTGGTCAGGTCGGTGACGGCGTGGTTCAGTTTCAGGTCGTTGTAAGGACAAACCTTGCCAATGGAGGCGGCCCGCTCGTAGGCTGTCCTCACGATGTCTTTCGCCATTTCCACAAAGAAGAGTTGGCGGTGATAGTAATGGCGAAAAGTGGGGTCGCCCATCTCGGCGGCGGTGGCGCGGGTGGCGCTATCCCCTTCGCTCAGGAAGTGCAGGGGGATGCCTGCCCCGGCGGCCACCATCAGACGCAGGGCCTTGCCGTCGGCCTCGGCGGCCGAAGATTCGATGTGGGGGACAACGGGAGTCCAGGTCTCGTTTTCGTC
>DAOULT010000086.1:0-33418 GCA_034417895.1 Anaerolineae bacterium
GAGTTCAGGGGGGGGGGGGGGGGGGGGGGGGCGTCGAGGTGGTTGGAATCTGCACCCAGACCACGATGGACACCCTCGGGCCCAGAAAGCGGCCGGCCGGGTCTCTCATGCGCCATAGGCTCTGGTAAGTGCCGGGCACGTCGGGCGCATACATGCTCACCCGCACATCGGCGGTGTCGCCGGGAGCGGTGGGGGGCAGGGCTTGAGTCTGCGGGGCGCCCATCTGATCGCCGGCCATGAATACCCAGGTGTAGCCCTCTCCCCAGGAGCAGGTGCCACTGTTCCGCAAACGCCAGACCTTATCGATGTGGTCGCCTGGCCTGAAGACTGAGCCATCGGGGACGGTGACGTCGGCCACGAAGGCGGCGTCGGACACGCAAGTAGACAGGGCCGTCGGCGTGGACCCAGGCGTGGCGGTGGCTGTCGGCGTGGTGGACAGCATGGGTATCTGAGTCACTGTCGGCGTGGCGGTGGGTCTGGTTCTGGGCGTTGGGCCAGGGCCAGCGGGTGCAGGCAAGACCTCCACCACCACAGTTTCCGACTCGGCCTTCAGACCGGCGGCGTTATAGGCTTTGACCCTCAGGTTATAATGGCCGACCACCGCCGGCCTCCAGGGTTGTTGGGCGTAAAGAAGGGCTTGACCCTGAGGGGTGGAACTGGCTACACTGTGATATAGAACGTCGTTGACCCATAATTCCACTTGAATTATGCCTTTCCTATCACGGGCCACAGATAAGACTAACACTTCTTCGCCCACCCTGAGCCGGGCGCCGGCCGGAGGCGAAGTGATGCTTACCCTGGGCAGGGCTTTGGGACGGCCAAAAGCAAACCAGAAAGTAGCGGCGATGAGAGCAGCGAAGGCCAGAAACAGTACCACATCGACCGCCGTGGGCCATAGCGGCAGGCTCTGGTCGCTCCCCACGGTCCTGGCCGATGGAGCATGGGCCTCTGAAGCCTCGAACACGAGCAGGACATCGCCCAGGCCAATGACGTCCCCGTCATGCAGGGCGCGGGAGGTATCGATCCTGACGTCGTTGACGAAAGTACCATTGGCGCTCCCCAGGTCCTCGATGACAAAATGCTCGTCTTCTCGAAAGAGAAAGGCGTGATACCGCGAGACCAGCGGATCTTCGAGGACTACATCGTTATCCTCCATGCGGCCAATGGAAATGGGGCCCTCGTCAAAGAGAAATCTCTGACCTGTATGGGGGCCGTCTTGCATGATCAGGGTTATTACAGGTTGTTGATAGGAAGGCATCTGGGCCGGGGTATCCTCTTTGTGCCTCCTTCCGCTCTTCGCTTGCAAAATTCCCCTCGTCCTTTAAGAGCCTGACTTCTTTCATTACTTACATTGTAGCATTTAATTGAATCGCTGTCAATGCTCCTACTCTCCGCTCTCCGCCCCCTGCTCCCTGCTGGCCTAAAACGGTCTTTCGCGGTATAATATTTTGTAATTTCGCCAGGTGAGGTGATTTTATGAGTATAACCATTGTGGGCCTGGGGCCAGGCAATCCGGCCTGTCTGACTATGGAAGCCTGGCAGGTTTTACAAGAAGCAGAGGAGGTTTATTTACGCACTGAGCGTCATCCGACGGTAGCTTCTCTGCCGGCCCATCTCATCCTTCATTCCTTCGATCATCTTTACGAAGAAAACGCCAACTTTGCCGCCGTTTACCAGGCCATCGCGGCCCAGGTATTAGCCCTGGGCAGGCGTCCACAGGGAGTAATTTACGCCGTGCCCGGCCATCCTCTGGTGGGTGAGGTTTCGGTGCAGCGTATTCTGGCTCTGGCCGCCGGGGAGGGTTTGGAAATGCGTCTGGTGGAGGGCCTGAGTTTCATCGAGCCGGTGTTGACCTGCCTGGGTGCGGACGCCCTGGATGGCTTGCAGATCGCCGACGCCACCGAATTGGCGGCCCGTCATCATCCGCCTTTGAATCCTGACGTCCCGGCCCTGGTCGGCCAACTGTACGGGCGACGCCTGGCTAGCGAGGTCAAGCTGACCCTGATGAACCTGCTGCCCGATGAGCACCCCCTGACCCTGGTGCGCGGGGCCGGGACCGGGGAGCAAACGGTCAGGACGTTGCCCCTTTACGAGCTGGACCGCGTCGATGACCTCGACCATCTGACCACCCTGTACATCCCTCCCCTGCCCCGTCCGGGCGCGGTGGAGACCTTTCAGGATACCGTAGCCCGTCTGCGGGCGCCTGGCGGCTGTCCCTGGGACCAGGAGCAGACCCACCAGAGTTTGCGCCCCTGTTTATTAGAAGAAGCCTACGAGGTGCTGGAGGCCCTGGACGCCGACGACCCGGCCAGGCTGCGCGAAGAGTTGGGCGATCTGCTGATGCAAATTATAATCCACGCCCAGATAGCAGTCGAGGCGGGCGATTTCAGTCTGGCCCAGGTGGTAGAAAGCATCGACGCCAAGATAAAACGCCGCCATCCTCACGTTTTCGGCCAGGCGGTGGTGCGCGACACACGCGAAGTGTTGCACAACTGGGAGGCGATCAAGCGCCGCGAACGAGGCGATGAAAACGATGACTCTATCTTGCGCAACGTGCCCAAAACCTTGCCCGCGCTGGCCCAGGCTGAAGCCTATCAGAGAAGGGTGGTGCGGGTGGGCTTCGACTGGCCGAATATCGTGGGCGTGGTTGACAAAATCGCCGAGGAAATAGCCGAGCTACAGGCCGCCCCCAGTTTAGAAGAACAGGAAGAGGAGATGGGCGACCTGCTCTTTTCCATCGTCAACCTGGCTCGCTGGCTGGATATCGACGCCGAGAGCGCCCTGAGAGAGAGCAACGCCCGCTTTGCCCGACGATTCGCCCAGATGGAGCGCGCCTGCCGCACACGAGGCCAAAAGCTGGCTGATCTGTCCCTGGAAGAAATGGACGACCTGTGGGAAGCAACCAAGACTTAAAATCAACGAACAGATTGTAGTAACGACTTCAGTCGTTAGTTCCGCGTATTTACTGCGCTAAAAACGACTAAAATCATTACTACTTTTCGGCCAGGAACCTTTCCAGCCAACGACCAACGATGGCGTATCTGAAGTCTCGGCCCTGCAAGGTCCGCAGCGCGCCCCACAGCCCGTACAACGCCCAGACGCCCATCAGGATCATAGGTATGACCATCGAGCCTATGCCGATCCAGAAGATCGGTGGCGGAGCGTCCTGGTATTTCTCAGCCTGGGCGACGATAGGGATGAACGAAACGCTGTAGAAACAACCCCAACAGGCCCAACTGACCAGGTAGAGAAACATCCCCACCAACTGGTAAACGGCCGCCTGCACGGCCTGGAAGGCGGCGTACCTGGACTTCTCTTTTTGCATCTGCCAGATGACCGTCCCTCCGATCACTCCCAGGCCATAGGTGATGACCAGGCCATGAGCCAGAGCCGCCGTCAGCCGTTCTTGGCGAGTTGTGTGCGCCATGATGATGCCCCCTTAGAGCCTATAGTGGGCCAGAGGCCCGACCTACAGACCCACAGCCCTTATTTCAAGTGAGCAGCGTCCAAAATCCGAACCGCAGTATCTTGGCGGAGGGATACTGCGGTCGGTCGTGTCGGGGCGAGAGGACTTGAACCTCCGACCTCACGGACCCGAACCGTGCGCGCTAACCGGACTGCGCTACGCCCCGTCCTGGTCAGAAAGTTACTGACCAGCAGCCTCTATTATAACCTATTTTCACCAAATTTACAAGTGCCTGGTGTCTAATTTTTCGAGGCGGTAAGGTATCCCTCCTCGGCGAGATAGCGAGCGGAGACTATAACCGGCACCACTTTTTAGCAATTTCCACGTAGGCTTCGGTAGCTTCTTCAATTTTAGAGATGTAACAAAATTCGTCGGTCTTGTGCGCCATGGCAGGCTCTCCGGGGCCGAGGATAATGGTTGGAGGATTACCGCCGGCCGGCGTAAGCACAGAGGCGTCTGTAAAATAGGCGGCTCCGCCCGCTACGGGAAGTTCTTTCAGAAACGTGTCCATAATGTCGAATACTTCCTGTACCCACTGGTGTTGGGGATCGGTGGTCACGCTGCCCGCTTTTTCCAGGCACTCGATCTCCGCTTCTTCTCCCAGAGCAGCTTGCAGACTGTCGAGAAGCTCCTCATAATCTTGCCCAGGGATTATTCGGATATCTATGCCCATCGTCGTCTGGTCGGGAACGGAGTTGACATTCAGGCCCCCCGAAATAGTGCCTACGTTAAGGGTGGGCGCTCCCAGCCATGGATGGGGAGGGACGTTAAAATCGTAATTCTGGAGTTTGATTATAACCTGGGCGGCCTTATAAATGGCGTTGTCGCCTTGTTCTGGCATGGAGCCGTGCGCCGTGACGCCCCTGGTCCGAATCTCCAATCGCACTGCGCCTTTGTGACCGATCCAGGGATAGTTCGAAGTAGGCTCGCCGACGACGATGGCCCCCACTTCTCGCGGCGCATTGCCGAGTTTGGCAAGGTGATGCGCCCCTTCGCAACCTGTTTCTTCTCCGGCTGTGAGCGCCAGGATCATACCTGCTTTCCCCTTCGACGCTTTAGCCAGCCGCCGGGCGGCCAGAACCATAGCAGCCAGGCCGCTCTTCATGTCCGAGGAGCCTCTCCCGTAAATTTTGTCGCCATCGATTTCGCCCTTAAACGGATCCTTGCTCCAGGCGGCTGCTCCCAGAGGCACGGTGTCTGTGTGCCCGCTGAAGCAGATAGGGGCCTTACTTCCGTCACCTTTCAGGCGCGCCAGGAGGGTGGTCCGTTTCTCGTCGAACTCGTAATAATCGGTCTGAAATCCAGCCGCTTCCAGCAGTTTGCCCAGGTATTCGGCGCAATCGCGTTCCTGACCAGGGGGATTGATGGTGTTAAAGGCCAGCAATTTACGCGTCAAAGAGAGGGGGTTCAAATCTGCTTCCATGAGTGTGCTTCCTTTCAAACTGAAGGTCTGGAGATTAGACCCGCTCCAGAATAGTGTGCACCAAAAGCTCCTCACCCGGCTTTGGTGATCTCGGCCAGTACGTTGGTGGCGTAACAGCCTTTCGGCAGCTCGAAAGCCAACATCAGCCCTTCGTCGTACCACAGCTTCGGCCCAAGCAGCGGAAAGCGCAGCGGCCTTCTGGCTCCTGGAGCCTTAAGCCCCCCTTTCAGGCGAAAAGATTCCAGGCTCAGACCCTCTTCGGCCAGGATGCGCCGCTCCAGCTCGCCCTGTGTCCCTTCGGCCAGCAACAGCTTGTAGCCGTACAGCGGCCCGGAAGGGCTGATCTCGAAGCGGGCGGCGCGGGGCTGTTCGGCGGCCACGTCCTCGACCAGAAAAGAAGCTCCCCTGGCGTGGATAAAAGCCAGGTCGCCGACGAAGAGCCGATCAATCGTATCCAGTCTTTCGTCGAGCGCCAGATTGAAAAGATACGATTGATAGGCCGAGATGAAGAAACGTTTTTTGTCCCTGGGCAGGTGAGAGTAAGCTTCCGGGTAAGAACCGTCGCTTTTAATCAGAGCGCGCAACACCTTTCGTTCATCGCTCATGTTCGAGGGGAACAGGGCCAGCGCTTCCGCCCAATCTCCGGCCTCGAAACGCTCTCGCGCCTGGTATATGAGCGGGTTTTCTGCGGGGTGGGGGCGGCCCAGGAACAGTTGAATCATCTGCTCCACCTGGCCGTCCACGATGGCTCGCCCCAACCGATGGGCATCACCGCGCCGGCCGAAACGCTGCTCTCCGAAGTAGTTCGGCACGCCGCGCTTTTCCAGCACGGCCAGGATGCGCCGGGCGTTTTCCATCTGATTTTCGTCCACATCCCGGAGGCGAATGGTGAAGCGGTTGCCCTTCAGGTGCCCGGTTTTCAACTTGTTTTTGTGCCGCGTGGCCCACAGCACTTTGATGTTCGCCAGGTCGAGGGCCAGAACTTTCTCCGGCGGCACGCCCTGGACGGACATCACCTGTCGGGTGACGGCCCGGGCGTCCTTCAGCCCGGCGTAGCCCATGCGCCGGGGATTCAGGTTCAAAGCGCGGGCGATGTCCCGCACCGCCTGGAAGGTGGACAGGCCCGTTTTTTCCACCTCGAAATAGGTATGCTCTCCTTCGCCTAGAGGCTGATAGAGCGGTATCTCTTCTACCATAAAGTCGGCAGGCTGGACTTTGAGCCGCCCGCCGACGCCAGGCAGGTCAGCAGTCAGGTATTTCATCTTGGCCTGATTATAACACAGGTGCCAGATTTTGGCGAATTGCTGGCTTGCGCTTGCCTTTTTCCCCCTTATGGTGTATCCTTAAAACAGGCGGTAGTCGGGAGGTGAAACCACAGCCAAAAGCAACTGGTACAGTTGGGGAGCGAAGTGCTGGCCGTCAGTGTCCAGGGGAACGCCCTGGCTCGAAAGGAGGCTGAGGATGGAACTCCTTAAGGGTCGCTATAAGATTGAGGAAAAGCTAGGCGAGGGGGGCATGGGCATCGTTTATAAGGCCCTGGACACTCGCCTTCAACGTCCGGTGGCTATTAAAATCCTGACCCCTACCTTCGGCCAGGAAGCGGTGGCGCGCTTCATGCGCGAGGCTCGCTCGGTGGCCCGCTTGAATCATCCCAACATCATGGCTATCTACGACTGCGACGAGGAGAACGGGGAGCATTTCCTGGTTCTGGAGTACCTTGAGGGCCGCACGCTACGTGGTATCCTGGGGTACTCAGACAAGCAAAAGATTCTGCCCCAGGATTTTGCTTTTCACATCGCTTTGAGCACCCTGAATGCCCTGGAGTACGCCCACGGCCAGGAGGTCATCCACCGTGACCTCAAACCGGAAAACATCATGGTGGCCGGGGAAGAGGTAAAACTGATGGATTTCGGCCTGGCCCGCATCCAGGACGAGACGGCCATCACCCGCCAACCAACCCTGATGGGCACCGCCACCTACATGCCCCCCGAACAGTTGACAGGCGAACCGATTGACGGGCGCACCGATCTATACGCCTTTGGAGTTATCCTGTACGAAATGCTGGCCGGTCGGCGGCCCTTCGTCGCTCCCCAACCGGAGCTGGTGGCCTTCATGCATCTGCACCAGACGCCAACCAGCCCTCGCGACTTTAACCCTCAAATCTCCCGCCCGCTGGAGTATCTGATCCTTAAACTGCTGGAGAAAAAGCCGGACGATCGCTACCCGTCGGCGGCCAGGGTGCGAGAGGTGCTGGAGAACCTGGAAAGCGTGGACGTGGAGATGGCGGCCGAGATCATGGTGCCCGCTTTGCTCTCCCGTCGTAAGCAGGAAGTGGTCGGTCGGGAGAAAGAGTACCAACAACTGATGAATTACCTGGATACGGCCCGGGCCGGGGAAGGACGCCTGGCGCTGGTCAGTGGGGAGGCCGGCATCGGCAAGACCTATCTGGTCGAAGCGCTGGCCGTTTACGCTCGGCTGCAAAAAGTGACCGCGCTCAAGGGCCACTGCTACGAGATAGAAGGAGCGCCACCTTACCAGCCCTTCATCGAGGCTCTGCGGGGCTACATTACCAAAGCTCTCTCGGACGCCATCCTGCGAGAGCGGGTGCGCCGACAACTGGGCAGTTCGGCCAGCGAACTGGCTCAACTCGTCTCCGAGGTGGGGCAACTGGCGCCCGATGTCGAGCCGGTTGTGCCCTTGCTGGACCCCACCGCCAAACAAACCCGCCCTTTCCACAGCGTCACCAGTTTCCTGAGCGCTGCGGCGGCCGATACTCCTCTGCTTCTCGTCCTGGAAGATTTGCAGTGGGCCGACCACGCCAGCCTGGAGTTGTTGCGCTATCTGGTGCGCAACACCCAACGCACGCCGCTAATGGTGGTGGGCACTTACCGTCCCGAAGAATTAGCCTCCGACCATCCGCTGCGCAGAACCATCAGAGACCTCAGCGGTCAGGGGTTGTGCGCCGACATTCGCCTGGAACGTCTCTCCCCGGCTGAGGTGCGGGCCATGCTGCGAGCCATGCTCCAGGAGGAGGTCTCAGCCGACTTTGCCTCGGCCATCTACGTTCGTACCGAGGGCAACCCTCTGTTCGTGGAGGCGGTGCTCAAGGCTCTGATCGAGGAGGGCAAAGTCTATCGTGGCGAGGACGGTCGCTGGAAACGGGCCGACACCGACGCCCTGGAGATTCCACGCAGTGTGCAGGAAGTGATCAACAGGCGGCTCGGCCGGCTATCCGAACAGACCACCACCGTCCTTAGCTGCGCGGCGGTCATCGGCCAGGACTTCAATTTCGAGGTGCTGGTGGCCGTCCTGGAACCGGAGATGAGCGAAGGACAGATCATGGACAGCCTGGACGAAGCCCTCCAGGCCGATCTGATCCGAGACCTGGGCATGGGCGACGTGCTGGCCTTTAACCACAAACAGGTGCGACAGGTGCTATACCGCGACCTCAACCGCCTCCGTCGCCGCAAGTGGCATGTGCGCATAGCCGAAACTCTGGAAGAAAAAATTCAGGGGAAGGTGGAGCGCACCACTCTGATCACTCACTATCTGGAAGGAGGCAACCGCCAAAAAGCCCTCGTCCACCTGGCACAGGCCGGAGACCAGGCGCGCCGGGTATACGCTAATGAGGAGGCCATTGGTTACTACCAGCGGGCTTTGGCCCTGGTTGAAGATATCGGGGAGCCAAAAGAAGAGCCGACTATCTCCAGGCTGCGCCTGCTGGAAAGTCTGGGGGATGCCTGTTTCTACGCTGGACGGTGGGATAAGGCCCTGGCCCGCTACGAAACAGTCATCAGTCACACCACCGATAAGTTGATAAAGGCTCGCTTAGAAGGCAAGCTGTGCGCCACCCTCTTCCGCCAGGGGAAGTTAGACCAGGCTATGGAGCACGGCGAGAAAGGCTTGCAGTTGTTGGGCGAAAAATTGCCCGGCGGTCGGTGGGAGGTCAGGCCCTCCATCGCCGTGCAAACCCTGATCCAGGCCGGCCACACCTGGCAACCGCACCTTTTCCTGCACAGGAAAAAGCCGGAGGACGACCGTCGGAACTGGGAGGCGCTCAGGATTTACCGGGAATTGACCTACCTTTATCTGTGGACGAACACGGAAAAGGCAATCAGCGCTCACCTGAAACTCCTGAACCTGGCCGAAGGATTCGAGGAATCCAGGGAGTTGGCCCACGCCTACAGCGTCCACGCTCTGATCTGCGCCAATCTGGGCCGCTACGAAAGAGCCGAGAGCTACGCTCAAAAAGCGCTGGACATTCGCAAACGGTTGGGCGACCGGGGCGATATCGCCCAGTCTCATAGTTTCATGGGCGCCTCTTATTACGCGGCCGGACGCCTGGACGAAGCTGTTGAATATCTGGAAAGCGCCTTCGATACCATTTATGCCCAGAGACAGGGCGAACTCTTGGAAGCGGCCTTGGCCGCCGCGCATCTGACCTTCGCTTACTACCTGAAAGGCGATCTGCGGGAAGCCCATGACCTCTGTCAACTGTTCATCAGAGCCACCGAAGGGGAATTTCAACACGAGTGGGGCGTGGCCTGGGGATATTGTCTGCTGGGCCTGGTTCACCAGGCTCAGGGCCGGGTGTCGAAAGCCCTGGTTCTCTTGCAACAGGCCATTGAGGTCGGCCAAAATAGCCATGATCACTTGTTGATCGTCTTGTCCAGGCTGCATCTCGGCCAGGCCTACCTGAAAGACGGCCAGGGCCGGGAGGCCATCGAAGAAATAGAGAGAAGTATGCAGGTCGTGGTCGATAACGATTTGCGCAACTACTTCATGGTCTGGGCCTATGCCGGCTTGGCCGAGGTCTACGTCCGACACTGGGAGGATTATCGGGCCGCCGCAGAGAAGTCGATCTTCAATCTGACCCCAGAGGAGAGAAAAGGCTATCTGAGGAAGACGAAACCGGCCTGCCAGCAGGCCCTCAAGATGGCCGGGATGTTCGTCATTGGGCAGCCTTACGTCTACCGGGTGATGGGCGCCTACGAGCGCCTGAGCGGCAACCGCCCCGAAGCAGAAAAGTACTTCCAACAAAGCATCGAGACGGCCCAGAAGTTAGAAGCTCGCTACGAGCTGGGCCGCACCTGTTACGAGGCCGGTCGCTGGCTGCTCCAGGACGAAGACCCGCGAGCCACAAAATACCTGGAAAAAGCCAGGGACATCTTTGCCGAGATAGGAGCTGAGTTCGACCTGAAACTGGTGGAGGAGTTGTCAGGCCAATAGGGCTACGCTCACCGCCACCTATGACCGCCAGACAGAGGCCGTTGAGCCCACAGCGGCCTGCCTTTTTATCCCCAAATTTAACGCGCCCGGCAGGACTCGAACCTGCAACCTGCTGATTCGAAGTCAGACGCTCTATCCATTGAGCTACGGGCGCATCACACCATGTAGATAATGGTGCACCTTTATTGTAACACACTCCTGGCTGAGTGTCAATGAGCCATGAACAGGGGGAATCCTTTTGGACCGTGCGGTACTGCTTTGACAAGGGGCATGTAGTGGTGTAAAATAAAAGA
Source organism: Anaerolineae bacterium (assembly GCA_034417895.1). Lineage (GTDB taxonomy): Bacteria > Chloroflexota > Anaerolineae > CAZYHC01 > CAZYHC01 > DAOULT01. The sequence continues at coordinate 10,412 of DAOULT010000086.1, forward strand.
GAATAATCAGGGGGCAGATAATGACTCAACCAAAGGAGCGGGTGGAATCTCTAGAATGGGCCTTAACTCGTATTGACCAGGGTGACAATCGGGCCTTAGACGAAGCTTTCGCCCTTCTTAAAGATTTGCGCCAGGAGATCGCCGGCCTGCAACAGAGCCAAATAGAACTGGACACCTTTTACGAAATAGGGCGAGACATTGCTTCCGTTCTGGACCTCATGCCCCTTCTGGAGCTTATCCTGGACCGGATTATCATCCTGCTCCAGGCCGAAAGAGGCTTTATCGTCCTCTACGATCAGGACAGCGACGGCTTTCACATCTCCGTATCCCGTCAATTCGCTCCCGAAGAGTCAGACGATCCTCAAGTCAAAATCAGCCGTCTCCTGATCCGTCGCGTTCTGGACACGCGAGAACCTATCATCACCACCAACGCCCAGGAAGACCCCCGCTTTCAGGAGAGCAAAAGCATCGTCACCTATCAAATCCGCTCGGTGCTGGCTGCTCCCCTGATCTTTAAGGACGAACTCATCGGGGCCATCTACGTTGATACCCGCTTTCAAATCCGTACTTTTCAGGAAAGCGATCTGGCTTTGTTGAGTGGGGTAGCCAACCAGGCGGCCATCGCCATTCATCTGGCTCGCACCTACGACAACCTGCAAGCCAAAAACAGACAGTTAGAGGCCGCCCTGGCAGAGTTGCAGGAGACCCAGGACGAACTGATCAAGGCCGAACGACTGTCGGCGGTGGGCAGCATGGCTAGCAGCATCATCCACGATATCAAAGGCCCGATGGCTACTATCAAGGGCTTTGCCGAAATTCTGGGAATGGACGATTTAACTCCTGAGTCTCGACGCCATTACTCCCAAACCATCTCGCGGGCCATCGACGGCTTTGTCAGCATGACCCACGAGATACTCGACTACGCTCGCGGGGAGAGCACTCTGGCTATAGCCCCCTTCGAGGTGGGGACTCTGATAGAGGACCTGTGCCAATTTCTGCAAAGGGACTTCGCCCAAAAAGGCGTTGAGATAAAGACCGACCTGGCCTTCACTGGCTTGCTCACGGCTGCTCAGGAAAAGATACAGCGTGCCCTCTACAACATCGCTGTAAACGCCGGCGACGTTCTGGGTCAAGGAGGGGTTTTCACCATCTCCACTCGCCTGGTGGGGAACGAGGTGGAATTTCGTCTGTCTGATAACGGCCCTGGCATCCCCGAAGCGATCATGGACAAACTCTTCGAGCCTTTCGTCACCCATAATAAACCGTATGGCACCGGCCTGGGGTTGGCTATCTCCAAGAAGATTGTCGAGGGTCACGGCGGCCATATTGCAGTGAAAAGCCAGGCCGGCCAGGGAGCCGAATTCGTTATCACTCTGCCCCGTATTTCATAAAAAGCGCCGGGCGCTTCCCAGGGGCGCGGCCCTTTGTTCTGCGCCCTGCTTGAACCGTCCGCCCTAAATTTTTTAAGGAAGGAAATAGCGCAAATGGAAGACATCGCCCCACCCCGTCGACTGTACCCATCGGAGATATACACCACTTCCTCTCGCATCGACGGCCAGATAGAACCCCTTGGCGAACTGTTAAGCGTCATTAACGACGACAGGAAAAACTATTTGCTCGTTCACGAAGCTGTTACAGCGCCTTTGTTGGCTGCCAGTCCTCTGGGCACCATCAGCGCCAAAGAAGCCATTCTGAACAAAAACGACATCGTTTTTTTCAGCCTGCTGTCTGAAGAAAATCGAGCCGCGGTGCGCCTGTTGCAGACCGTCGAACGGCTCATTGTCTACACGCCCTCTTTCGTGATCCGGGCTAATTTTCATCTGGGCGGCGAGATGCGTGTCCGAGACCTGTTTGACACTCTAACGACCACCTTCGTCCCGGTCACCGAGGCTCAGATTTTTCCACTGTTTACCCCCAAAGCCACCATAACGCCCACCGCCGAGATGCTGATCGTAAACAAGCATTTCATCAGCTTTTACCACGCCGAGCAGGCTTAGTTCATAAAGAAGTCTGGGGGCTAAGGTCGCCAGGCCGGCCCCTGCTCGTTGGCGGCGCTGCCTTCGGTCAGGTTGACCACGTCGCTGCCCTGATCGCTCATCACAAAGATATCCCAATTGTCGCCTCGGCGGTTGGAGCAAAAGGCAATTCTGGCCCCATCGGGCGCCCAACTGGGCCAGTGGTCATCAGCAGTACGATCACGGCTCAGGTTAGTCTGGCCGCTGCCATCGGTTCTCATCAGGTATATCTCGGCGTCGCCGTCACGGGTGGTCTCGAAGGCCATCCTGTCTCCCCGAGGCGACCAGGCCGGGGAAATATCCGTAGCCGAATTATACGTCAACCTGGCCGCATACGAGCCATCGCTGTTTATGAGATAAATTTCCCAGTTGCCATCCCGATTGGAAGCGAAAGCGATCTCGTCTCCATCAGGCGACCAGGCTGGCGTCCAGTCGTCGGCCTCGTTGTAGGTAAGGCGCACCACCTCCGCGCCATCGGCCTCCATAACGTAGATCTCCCAGTTGCCATCGCGGCGCGACACGAAGGCTATCTGCTCACCATCCGGCGACCAGGCAGGCATTAAATCGTCAGCGGCATTGTCGGTCAGGTTCACCGCTTCGGAGCCGTCGTTGTTCATGGCGTAGATGTCCCGGTCGCCGTTCCTGTCGGAAACGAAGGCAATTTTGCTCCCATCAGGCGACCAGATGGGGGCGGTCTCATTACTCATGGTGTCGGTCAGGCGCATAGGGTTAGCTCCGTTGCTATCCATAACGTATATCTGCCAGGGAGCATTCTCCATAACTTTGACCATATAGGCGATGGAAGGGATGGGGCGAGCCACCACCAGGGGCGGGGTAACCGTCGGGGTGGCCGCTGGCAGTGGAGTGGGTATGGGAGTAACCACCACTTCTTCTGGGGTCGGAGTCAGGGTCGGGGAAGGGAGCGGCGAGGACGTGGCGGTTGGCTCCGCTCCCGGCCCTGGCGGCGCTATCAACCGCCATAGACCAAACGCGGCCAGCCCCAGAACGATCAGGGCCACAAGCATAAAGGAGAACTCCCGGCGCGAACGAGGCAGAATGGCCGGCCCTCTGGCCGGGGGCTGTACTTCTTCTATCACCCTGCCCACTTCTTTGCGCCTGCCCAGCCACACCCGGAACATATCCACGCTGAAGCGATAACTCAAGGCCCCCAGACGTTCCAAAACTCCACGACGCACCAGCGACTCCAGGGCGATGTTCACCTCTGTCTGGCTGATGCGCGCTCCTTGTTTGCGTAGAGCGTTACCCACCTCCTGTCGGGTGGCGATGCCGTGTCCTTCGCGTAGAACGCCCAGCGCCGCCAGAACGAGTTTCTCCCTGGCGGTGGAAGCTTTCCACAACCCTTCAAAATAGGAAATCTCCAGCTCCAACAGGTCGTCTAAAACGAGTCCCACGTCGTGGAGACCGACGTACCGGCCACTCTTGAAGCAGCGATTGAAAAGCAGGTAACAAAACAGTTGGAGGAAATAAGGATGCCCGGAGGTCAGTTCCAGGATGCGGCTGACCGCTCTGGGGTCGCAATCCAATAGCCTTTCTACCGGCCTGGTCACCAGGGCCGCCGCCTCTTCTTTCTCCAGGGGGCCGAGACGAATATGAAGAGCGTGGTCTAAAAGCGGGAAACTCTCCCACTTTGAGCTATCGGTCTCATCCAGGGCGAAGATAAAGCACTGGCTGGAACCCTTGTCCAGACGGATAGCCATCTGAGCGGCGAAGGACCAGAACAACTCCCTGCCCACTTCGTCTTCCAGCAGAGCATCCACGTTGTCGAAGATCAGCACCAGGGTTTGGTCCTCCATCTTCTGCTCTATGTCGGTCAGGAGGCGGTCGGCCACAGAAGAGAGCTGCCTGCCTTTCAGTTCGTTGTTCAGTTCGCTGTCTTCCCAGGCAGGCTCGGACAGAAAAAGCCAGCCTTCTTCGCGCAGCTTGCGCCTCAGGTCGGCGACCACCTGGCGGAGCAGAGCGTCGGCGTCTGGCCGTCCTTCGATTTTTAGCTGAAGTTGGAGAGGAATATAATGGGACGGCAGATGGCGAGGCAACTGCCTGAGAAGCGAGGTTTTACCGATACGTTTGGGGCCATACAACACAAAGATGCGGCGGCCCCTGAGCAGATTCTCCGCCAGCCAGGTGAAAACCTCTTTCCGTCCAAAGAACATCTTTTCATCGCCAATCGGTCGGCTGGTGACGTAGGGATTCACTGGCTTCTCCACACTTACTTTTTAGTAGCCACAATCAGCCTTACCTGGCTGCTGTGATCAGCGCTTTTCTCCTGCCGGGCTATTAACCCGGCCTGGCCGAGGGCAACAACGAACTGGTCGTCCATCAGCAGCGATGGCCCCCGCTGGCCGGTGACGATGTAGAGCCAATTGATGAACAGGCTCAAGGGGTGTTGACCGCCGAGATAGCCTTCCTCCACGATCACCGCCCGTCCTCCTGGCTTCAGCACGCGGGCCAGTTCGCAGGCGACGCGTGGGTCGTGGATGAAATTGGTGGGAAAAGTGATGGCTATAGAGTCGAAGGCTTCGCCCCGAAAGGGCAACCCCTCCGCCCGCGCCCGACACAGCGGGACCTTCAGGCCCTTCCGTCGCAACTTGTGCCAGGCTATGCGCAGCATGTAGGGCGATAGATCGACCCCATAACACCGATATCCGGCTGCGGCCAGGTCGAGCAGCAGATCGCCCGTGCCGAAGGCCACTTCCAAAAGCCGGGGGCCGGCCAGGTAGGGCAAAACGGCCTGCTGCCAGCTTCGCCACCGCCCCATCGATACAGCCCCACTCACCCAGTCGTAGGTCCAGGCCAATTCATTATATAAGAGACGGAAACCAAAAGCTACCAGTTTGCGCCACAAGCCCATCGGTCGCTACAGTCCATCCTGATCCAGTCTCCTGACCACCCCTGTCACCAATCTCCTGGCGTTTTCCAGGGCGGTCGGCTCCAGGTTTTCGACCGTATCCGTAGGCCAATGCCAGTGGGGCAAAACCCCTTGCTGGTCAAAGGCCATGACGCTCATGGCTTTGTAGCCACGCACCAGGGGGACCACGGCGTCGGTAGTCAGAGTGTGGAAAGAGCGCCCTATGATATCCAGGCCCTCTTCGTTCACCGTCTCCTTCGCCAAACGCACCAACGTCGGATCGGAGGGATGGTCCAACAACACGCCCTCCGCAGTGATGTAAGCTACCTGGCCGGCCCCCAGGTTGTCCAGGTTGATGAAATAAGTGCTCTCTCGGTCAAAGGAGTAAGCCCTTAGAAAAGCGTGCATCCCGTAAAGGCCGGCCTCCTCGCAGCCGGTGGCTACGGCCCATAGCTCCGTGGTTTGCAGGTCGGATAGTTCCTGGGCGGCGACCACCAGCACCGCCACCCCGGAGGCATCGTCATTCGCTCCAGGAGTATGAGTCATAAATAGCTCGCGATGGATCAGAGCCAGAAGCCCCACCCCCAAATAGAGGGCGCAGACCAGTTGGATGTACCAAAACCAACCCAGGGGTCTGAAAAGACCTATCAAGGCCAGGATGACGATAACCATCATAGCGTCCACTGTCACCAGGAAGGAAAGGCGAAAACCGGGCACTAATTTAGGATGGAAAAGAAGCGCGGCCCTGGAAGAATCCAGGTGGGCAGTCAAGATCACCCGGCGGGTAGCTTCCTGGCGGGCCGGCCGGACGCCGACCACGTTCTGGCTGGGTTTCTTGAAGGGTAGTATAGGGCTGGAAATCGGTCTGGCCCGGATCTCGGCCCGGAAGGCCGCCAGAGAAAGAAGAGCCAGGACGAAGCAGGCCAGCGGGCTGACCAGGTAGAGAAGACAGGCCGCGATGAAGCCCAGGTACAGCAGCCCATAGGGCAGGCTGAAAGTGGTCAGCGCCCGAAAGGGTTCGATCTCCACCTCGAAGCCAGCCTGCTCTAAACGCCCGGCCACGTACTCAGCCGCCTTTCTCTCCGCCGCCGAGGCTGAAGGGCGGGGCCCGATCTCGACGGCCAGCACCCGCACGATATCGAGTAACTCTTCCATCCGAATCAGACGCCTCTAAAGATGAATATGCATAATTATACCACAGCGCCCTGGCAAGTCAAAAGTCTCATGGCTTTATCCCCACTTTTGAAGCGCGGAGATCACGGAAGGACGGAAAACAGGTGGAGGCTGTTTGACTCCCCGGCAAAATGATGTATAATATGATGTATACAACCACGGAGGCGATGCTATGGCGATGAAGATACGCAAGCAAGTTTACCTCGAACCCCGGCAAGAAGCGCTCCTCAAGCGGCTGGCCGCTGAATTGAATGTGACTGAGGCGGAGCTTATCCGGCAGGCCATTGACCGCCAAACCCGGTTTTTCCGCTCCCCTGAACGCGATCTGGCCGCCTGGGAGGAAGAAAAGGCGTTCATCACCCACCTGATTGAGCAAGGCCCTGTCCCCGGTGAGCGAACCTGGCAGCGGGAGGCTCTGCATGAGCGGTAGGGTCTTTTTGGACACCAACGTTCTGGTATACGCCTACGACCGCTCCGAGCCGAGAAAGCAACGGCGTGCTCTGGAGGCGCTGGACCGCCTGGCGGTAACGGGAGTCGGGGTGCTCAGCACCCAGGTTATGGCCGAGTTCTTCGTGGCTGTCACGTCCAGGATTGCCACTCCGCTGAGTGCTGTTGAAGCCTATGAGCGGGTGAAGAACTACCTCCAATCCTGGACGGTGGTGGAGGTGACGGGCATGATCGTGTTGGAAGCAGCTCGCGGGGTGCGTGACCATCGCTTCAATTTCTGGGACGCTCAAATCTGGGCTACGGCGCGGCTGCATCAGATTGCGGTGGTCTTCAGCGAAGATTTCCAGACGGGGGCCAGCACCGAAGGCGTTCGTTTTGTGAATCCTTTTGCCGCTGACTTCCATATCGAAGATTGGATCGTTTCAACCACCGCCCGCTGAAATGGTGCTATCCTCAATAATGAGGAAGTAATGGACATGAACGATAAGCGCATGGACGTAGGGAGATGGTGGCAGGGGCTCCGCCTGCAAGCCTTGACCTGGCTCGTGCTGCCTCTGGCCCTGATCCTGGCCCTGGGGGCCGCCACAGGTGTCTACGCCTACGAGCGGGTGGTGCGTTCTCTGGTGGAGGCCCGCGACCAGGAGTTGGCCCGTGTTTCGGCTGGCCGTCTCTCGGAGAACATGGAGAGCTACGCCGATATCCTGACCGCCCTGGCTGGCGGCGACGAGATCAAGAGCGGCCAGGCCAGTCGTCAGAGCGAAGCCCTGGCCCTGGCCCACTCTCAAGGGCTGCTGGACGCCTTTGACGGCGGGGTGATCATCCTGGACGGCAAGGGCCTGGTGACGGTCAGCGATCCCTATCGTCCCACCCTCATGGGGCAGAATATGGCTATCCGGCCCTACTTTCAGAACACCCGCGCTCTGCGGCGGCCTACTTTTTCGGACATCTTCCGGGAAAAAGGCTCTAACGAGAACGTCATCGTGGTGGCCGCTCCCATCCTGCGAGAGCAGAGGTTTCAGGGGCTTATCGCCGGCACTTTCTACATTGAACATCAACGTCTGGGGGAGGCCGTGCTGAAGCTCAAGGTCGGCGACAGGGGGCTGGTCTACCTGGTGGATCGTAACGGACGGGTGATCTATCACCCGGAGGCGGAGGCTATCGGCCAGGATTTCAGCGGACGGCTGGCCGTCGAGCATCTGATGCACGCCGAAGAAGGGGCGCTGGTAGCCCAGGACCCTGCCGGACAGCGGGCGGTCTTCGGCTTTGCCATTGTGCCGGCCACCGGTTGGGGGTTGGTCATCAAAGAACCCTGGGCGCAGGTGGTGGCTCCGATTGCCCCCTATCTGCGGATCATCGTTTTGGTGCTCATGGGCGGCTTCGTCCTGACGGTGGTTATGACCTCTCTGGGAGTGCGGCGCATCACCGAGCCTATCGATAACCTGGTAGACCAGACCGCTCAGGTAGCCAGGGGAGATTTCAGCGCCAGGGTGCGGCTGGGGACCATCAGAGAGATCAGAGAACTGGGTCTGGCCTTCAACGCCATGGTGGAGCAGGTGGACCGCTACCGGGCTGGCCTGCGTCGCTACGTGGCCGCCGTCACCTACAGCCAGGAGGAGGAACGCAAACGCATCGCCCGCGACCTGCACGACGATACCATCCAGTGTCTCATCGCCATCGGCCAGCGCGTGGAGCTATGTCGCGCCTCTCTGCGAGATGACCCCTCGCCGACAGATTTGATGGAAGCCCTGGCCCAGTTGAGCGACATCCGGCGCATGATCACCGAGACCGTCGAAAACCTGCGCCAGTTCAGCCGCGACCTGCGCCCCATGCTCCTGGAGGACCTGGGGCTGATCCCGGCCCTGCAATTTCTGGTCAAGGATGTGGCTCGCACGGACTCCATCCAGGCCCGGCTGGAGACTTCCGGTTCTCCCCAGGGCCTGCCGCCCGATCTGGAGGTGGTCATCTATCGCATCGTCCAGGAGGCGTTGCAGAACGTGCGCAAACACGCCCAGGCAGGGACGGTGACGGTGCGGGCCAGGTTCACTCCCCAGGAGGTGGAGATCTCCGTGGCAGACGACGGGGTAGGCTTCGCCGTGCCCGAAACAGCCACCGACCTGGCCAGCCTGGGTAGTTTCGGGCTGCTGGGCATTGAGGAGCGGGTGCAGCTTCTTGGCGGGCGGCTGGAGGTCGTGTCTCAGCCGGGCCAGGGCACAACCGTCCGCTGCTTCCTGCCCAGGGAAATACCTCCCCCACCTGTGTCCTCAGACCTCAATTAGCGGCCTGAGTCTGACCAAAAAAGCCGGTCACGATAAGTGATCGGCTTTAGTCTTTGTACGGAAGCGCATAGCTCCAGGGCCCGCTGGCAGCCTTTTACGGAGTGCCGCCGGAGAAGCCCTTGCATGGATTATGGGGGTTGTGAGGGTTGAACCAACCTGGAGGGGCCTGGCCCTGAACCAGGGCCAGGTAGACCTCTCAAAAGACGTTGCTGATGGACGGCCCCAGCAACAGCAGGATGGCGATAACCACCACGGCCACCAACACCAGGATGAGGGCGTACTCCACCAGCCCTTGCCCACTTGACCCTCTGAGAATACCCAACCCGGCCACACTCACTCTTAGCCATCTATCCTTAAAATATAAAAGTATGACACTTAATAGATACAGCAAATAAAGTGAAGTGATCAGGTTGTTTAAATAGCTATACACTTTTTATCACCTCCTTTCCCTCTTTAGTAATAAAGTTACAAGTAGCACAGAAGCACAGAACGGCCATCTTAAGACTATTATAACACTTTTGTAGCCTCCAGACAATAGTACGTTAGTCCTGTTCGACTATCCATTATCCGTTGACAGTTTTCTTTGCGCGCTGTTCTTTCTTCCGCCATGAACTGCTGGTTGCAAAAATTCGCAACTTCTGGCTCTTGACTTAATAGTAAACTACAGGTATAATAAGGGGGAATACACTCCAGGTATCAAATAATTGAGCGTGAGTTTTCATTGAGGGGAGGTGAGGACATGGAGCCATTGGTTTCAGGTGTCAGCGGTGTCCTGGCTGGCATCGAAAGGCTGGTAAGCCTCTTGATGACTTACGGTCCGCCTATTCTCACTGGCTGGCTGCTGTGGCGTGCGCTGCGTTTCAGCAACAAGGTGCAAAAAGACGCAGCCACGGCGGGACAACCTGTGGCCTCTGGCGCCTGGAAAGGGGTGCGCGATCAATTCCTGACTGCGGGCCTGACGGCGGTAGCCATTCCGGTGGCCTGGCTTTTAAGAGACGATGTGCGGAACGCGGTAACCAGCTTCGTCAAGCCAGTAGTCATCAGCATTTTTGGAGGGGGGTAGCGCTCTGACTGCAATGCCTTGGGGAAAGGAACACCCTCACCAGGAAAGGGAGGCCGGCGGGTGTCCTTTTCAGATGATACTGGTATGGGGCGGGATCATCGGCCTGTCAGTCCTCCTGATATTGGGCCCCCAGGCGACCTGGGCGGCAGAATCGCGGGCGGTCCCCTACGAACATGGGCCGGTTCTGGAGGCGCGGGGACAGATCACCACTACTGTAACCGTGACCAACGCTGCTCCGTTGGGGCCTGGTTCTCCTCCATCCCGTCAGCCCAATTTGTTGCTGCGAGCCATAGCCAGTTTCGCCAAACTGATGGGCGTGGACGATCAAACTGTCGAGACCGCCCTGGCCTTCGCTCTCGACCCCGATCATAGGGCCGGCGACCTGGTGACGTTGCTTGGTGGAGAGCAACTGGCCGCCGCCTGGGACAGTTGGACGGAGAAAGTCCTGATCTTCCCCAGCATGACGCCCGATAATCCCTGGGGGGTCATCTTCAACCTGCTGCTATGGGTCTTCAAGTATGGATGGGCCATCTTTCTGGTATACTATCCCTTGCGGGCCAGGAAAGCCATCCTGCGCTTGAGACGATCGGGGGTGTCCGAAGAGCAGATGACCGATTGGGATATCATCTGGAAGGGCCAGGGCATAGAAACGCCCTTCGAGCTTCTGGCCCGTCTGATCATCCTGATCGCCTTTACCCAGTTGGGGCTGGAGCTATACGAGGCGGTCATCCGGGCGGCGCGGTTTGGCGTCCACGTCATTGTGCAGCAGTTGTATGCGCTGACCCCTGGGCCTTCGCCGGGGACGCTGCTGTGGGAGGCGGTAGCCAACCTGCTGAGCGCCTCCACGGTGTGGATTACGGTCGTGGTCGGCGTCTTTGTAGTCTACTTTCTGGGGGTGACGCTCTGGCAGGGCACCTATCGTCTGCTGGAGATAGTCTTTCGCGGGGCCAAATTGCCCTGGGACGTGGGCACTGGTCTGGGCCTGAATCGCACCCGTCAAATGTCGCTCTCGTTGACCGCCTTTCTGCGGGTGGTCTCTACCCAGGCTCTGCTCTACGGGCTGATCATGATCGCGCCCATCATCGTTCACACTCCGCCTTTCAGTTTTGTGGGGCCGTTCGCTTTATTGGCGGTGGTCTATTCCTGGGCTCGGCTGCCCGATACTATAGTGGGGGGAGCAGCCGCCGCCGCCGAACGGATGGCCGGGGAGGTCAGAGGGGCGCCACCTCCCACAGAGGCCGCGCCTGCCGCGCCTGCTCCTTCGCCGCTATTGGCTGGCCTGGTGGCCGGTACGACCTTTCCGGTGGTCGTCAACTTCATAGCCGATTTCCTGGATCGATTGAGGCAGCAACGCATCGAGACCGTCCAGGAGAGCGAGATCGAGCAACTGCGCCGTTCCCTGGCAACGTTTCGCGGCGAGCAAGAAACCCTCCACCGCACTGGATATACCGTGACCGGCCCGGCGGAGAAAGGAGAGATCAGCACCACTCTCCCCGTGGAGATGGCCCACCAGTGGCCGGCGGAGGCCACCGTCAGCTCGCCGGTGGAGGCGATTGTGCCTGCTCCGGCGGAGCCTCAGGCCCCGCCGGGCTCCTCCAGGCCATCGAAGCCGGCCAGTCCATCTGATGCGCCGCCGCCCCGCAAGGTGTCCCGTCTGGACGCTTTCATCCGGGCCTCGGGGAAAACGCTCAACCTGCCTGCCCCTTTCATTAATGCGCTGGTGGGGCTGCCTGACCCGCTGGTGTGGGCCATCGTGGCAGCCACCGTGGTGGGCACGGTGGAATACATCTCCGTCAAGAAGGCCGTCGAGCGGGCCAAAGCGCAGGCCGGTCGTTTGCGCGCTACCGATGAGAAACTGGCTTCCTCTATGGAAAGTATAGGCCGGGAGATGATGGCCCAGGTTTTGCCCAAAGATAAACAAGAGTAGAGAGTCTTTCAATGGCTGCAAAATCCGAAGAAAGAAAGGGGAGCACTATATGGGCGCGGCTGGTTCAGGCCTGGGATGAGAATATGTTTATCCAGTCTACTATTTTGACCCTGGAGCACGAATGGTTTTATTTACCCCTCGTGCACGTCCCTTTGCGCTTTGAGGTTCTCCTGGTGACCTTTCTGATGTTTCTGGGCTGGCCCCTGGGGTTGACCTACTGGTTTGCCACCCCAACCGATCCGCGGGGACTCAAAGGCTGGCTCATTGTGACCGCCGTGGTCATCGTGGCCGATATTATCCGCTACACCGTGCCCTGGCGGAACTGGGCTTATGATTTTCTCTACTGGCTGGGTCTCAAACCGACCGTTTTGAGCCGCCGGGATGAGCACCGGGTGCGGGCCATCAGCCAGCCCTGGGAGCAGATAACGGTCTCCATCTTCCTGGGCCTGGAGAGCAGCCTCCTCCTCTGGTATGGCGTTTTTCAGCCCGTGGTGGGCTACACCAGGATCGAGGTCCTGCTTATCATCGCCCTGGGGGTGGGGCTTATCTGTTGGGTGCTGTTCCAATTTTGGATATTCCGCCGCGTCAGGATCCTGACCATCCTGGCTATCCTGCTGGGGGCAACCATCGGGCTGGTCGCGATCCTGTACGCTTCGTCTCTGTACGATCTGGTGATCACCATCCGCATTTGAGGAGTTTGCCCCGTCAGCGGATAGGCTATATAATGGTGAGGAGGCATCATCATGCCAAAGGTGTTGCTGTGGTTAGGTTTTATCTGCGCCTTGCTGCTTTTAGTGCTGGGTTTGTGGTGGTTCCCTCTTTTGATATTTCTTCTCTGCTCAGCCATATCCATATATTATCTCCTTTACAGACAAGATGATCGACTGGGCTACTTTCTGGCTACCTTTTTCAGCCTCATTCTTCTGGCGGCAGCCGGCGCAAGGCTGGCCCTGGCTGCCCCGGAAAAGAACCTCCTCGTCGCTTTGCTGGATGGGGTGCTGCTCATGGGCCTGGGGCTGGCGATTAACTACGCCGTCTATGGTTTCACGTCCCTGATATACGTAGAGGCTGGCTATTTCGCGGATGACGGGAAACACCCCGCCGCCTTGCGACACGGCTGGTTGGGACAACACCTTCTGAGCGCCTTTACTCCTATTATTGGCATGGGCCGAGCCTTTATGGTCGCTACCGGGTTGTATCCCCTTTCTGTGCATGTTATCAAAGAAGGGAAATCAAGGTTCCCTCCTGGGGATACTCTGGGTCTTTTGGGCCCTTCCTTCGTGGTGGTGAATAAAGGAGACGTGGTAGTCACCGAACGCTTTGGAAGGTTGAGACGGGTGGCAGATCGCTTCTTTATATCCGAGCCTTTCGAGTATACCATGGCCGCCATCAACGTCCGTCCCCAAACGGATCCCGTGGAAGTGGAAGACCTTTTGACCAGGGATGGGGTTGAAGTCGATATTGAGCTTATGGTGCGTTATCAAATCCGACGGGGGGCCGTAGATGGACGCCGCGACGAATTTACCTGGGAAGACCGGCTGGCCTACGACCCGGACGCCGTCCTGGATGCGGCCTTCAAGGTGAAGGACTGGCAGCAGGCTGTCAGGGACCAGGCCAAACTTCTGACCCAGGAGGTCGTGGCCCGCTACACTCTGGACGATATCAGCGATCCGGCCATGAGACGGACGACCAGCGGAGCCTCCAGCCCGCGCGAGGAAGTGGTGGACGAGATAAGACGGCGGTTGGATAACGACGTTGCCCGTTGGGGAGTAGAGCTTTTGGACCTGGCTATCGAGAAGGTAGAAGTGCAGAACGAGGCTCTAAGGCCGGTGCGTGACTATCGCCAGGTAAGCTGGGAACGGGCTATCGGCGAGCTGCGGGCCGAAACCGAGCGGCTGGTCGGCGTCATCGAGGCCAAGGGAGTGCAGGAGGCCACCGAGTTCCGGGCCGAAGCCCAGAGCAGATTTGAGCAGATCATGAATGCTGCTATGGCCGAGAATCTGGGACAATTCCTCCAGGCAGTGACCGATGGCGGGGGAGAAATAGACGCCGAACTGCTGCAACGTTATATAGCCGTTCTGGAGAAGGTGAGTTGGCTGATACACAAGGGCGATGCGGAGGCCATCTACACGATCGAGACAATGGAAAAGATTGCCGAAAGCGCCGAAGGCCGCACCACCCTTTTCATGCCCTCCGGCGTCACCCTCCCGCCTGGCATTCCCGGTCGAAGGGGAGGCGACCAATCGTAAGAGCACTGGCTGGATGTTGTACGTTGTGAAACGTGCCTGGAGCACGTTTGAGCTTTCAGCCTGAGAAATCGGTAGGGGACGACCGTGAAGCGCATCGATTTAGTAGACGTGGAATGGCGCACCAAAGGGGCCAAGCTCTTAGACGCCTCCACGACCCGCGTCCGGGTATTGACTTCTGAAGTAGCCCGAAAAGCCGCCACTCAGATTCAGCCTCGCGCCGACCAGGTGCAGGAATTGGGCGTGCATCTGGCGACCCGGGTGACGGAGATGGACGAGGCCGTTCAGCGCTGGTCGGAGTCTGGACAGCGCCGGCTGGATGGCGTCTACGAACGCTGGCCGGCCAGGGGGACGCCGCAGCGTCTGGCCGGCCCCGATGGTCGTCAGGTGGCCCTGTATAGGCTTCCCTATCTGGATGCGCAAGACCTGGATAAGGTCGGCCAGGAAGTGGGGGTGCTGGGCGCTCCTTTGTGCGTCTTCGACCTGATGTGGATGGGGACCCCCGATCTGACCACCCACGGCACCTGGGCCGAAGAACAGGTGGAGGAGCATAAAGAGCACATACGAGACAAGAGAGTCCGCCAGGAAATCGAGCGGGCCTGGGAAAGCTATCAGGAGGTGCTGCAAAGTCTGAGTAAGCAGGCTAAGATGCTGAGAACCTTCCTCGCCTGGCCGCTCGACCGCCATCCTTCGTCTTACGTCCAGCAACGTCTGCTACACTCCTCCCTGAGCGACGTGGAGTTTCTGGCTATTTTCTATCGCCTCCTGCGCCGTCCTCAAGATGAGCGTTGGGTGGAAGCTTTTGTGTCCCTGGGCCGGGAACCGGGCCAGGCGGAGGACGATTGCGTGCGGCTCATCCTGCCCGATTGGGTGCAGATCGCCTCCCAGGGGGTCATCTTCAAAGAGACCCCGACCGGGGCGCCCCTCAAGCCCTCGGCTTATCTGCGAGGTCTGACCCTGCTCCACTTAGGCCACGTGACCGTCCCCCAATTGCGCGAGAGATTTCAGGATCGCATCGCTGAGAGCGGCGACGAGATAATTCTGAAATGGACCGTTTTTCCCCGGCGCAACCGCGCCCTGGCTATCCGCCGGGAGGAAATGGCCCTGGCGCGCGACGAGCAACGCAACCAACTCCACGAGTTCCCGGAAGACCGCCGGGCCGAGTTTGAACAGCGCCGCGCCGTGGTGGACAGCATCCGCAAGGGAAAGATGCCGGTCGATGTGCAGGCCGAGTTGATCCTCAAAGCCTACACCGCCGAGCGCCTGGAGACCATGTACCGCGATACGCTCTACAGCCTGAACAACGACCGCATCCGCTACCGGGAATGGCGTTCACAGCGCCAGAACGAGCGCATCCTGGCCGCCCTGTTGCCCACTGTGCCTCATCGCCTGTCGGGCCAGGAGACCACGCTCCTGGACTCGGAACGGGCTAAAACGATGCTCTCCTTCCACGGCTACGTCGTGCCCAGGGAGGCCATCCTCATCGGACGGGAGGAGCGCACCAACCGGCCCGTGGCCCTGGCTCCCTGGCAAACCGGCCACATGGGGATCATCGGCATGACCACGGTGGGCAAAAGCACCCTGGCCCAGACCATTCTTTATCGGCTGTGGATGCTGGGCCTGACCAGGCGCATCGTGGTCATCAACAACAAAACCCTGGTGCCGGGCGAGGATCCGGAATGGTGGGAATTGTTCTGGCGTTTGGGGGGAGTATTCATCACCCCCGACGAAGCCCCCACGGAGCAGGAGGCTTTCGACCGCCGCCTGCAAACCCACGATCAGGCCCGTTACATATTTTATCAGGCTCAGAAACACAAGCCGGAGCTGGATATTATTTTCCTGCGCTGGGTGCAGAGCCTCTCCAAAAAAGGGGAACCGATGATGCTGGTGGTGGATGAAGTTTTCCCCTGGGCGGCGGCGACCGATGACCGTCTTTTGATTCTGGCCGAAATTCTATCTCAGGGGTTGGGCAAGGATACGGTCGGCATCTGGACCACCCAGGCGCTAACCATGCTCGACCGCCCTGACGAGCCGATGCGCATGGCGGCGCTGATGGCTACTACCCAGATTTTCTGCGATTTTTTCACCTACGACTATCCGATTTTACCCAAATTGCAGTTGCTGGAAAATGAGCACATCGTGCACATGATCAGCCGCTTCTGGCCGCCGGGGGCGTCCGCTCCTTTCAAGGGACGCTTTGTGCTCCAGGTAGGCAAATGGTTGCGGGACGTGCATTCCAGCCCCACGAATTGGGAGATGCAACTTTTCTCCCGCAAACCGCTGGCCGAGGTACGAGACCTGCGCAAACACTGGGGCGTTTAGGGGGTGGTGGGGATGACGTGGCCTGGGCCTGGACGCCGCACGCTGATCCTGGACGTGGTTTTGATCGTGGGGCTATGCGCTGGCCTGCTGGCTACCCAGGTCGGCCCCAAAGAAGTGGTCACCTTTCTGGATGGGTTGTCCTTCCTGCTGGCTTCGCCGGAAGAGAGGCTGGGCCGGGGCTACGTCACCGACCGGGAAGCTATCGAGACTGTGCTGGCCCAATACGAAGGGCTGGCTTACATCACCCACAACCCACTGGTGCCCTTCTCCAGGCTGTGCCAGCGGTTTGGCAATCCGATCCATTATCAGCCGACCGGCTATCACACCGGCATCGACCTTTGCGCCCCGACCGGCACCCCTATCTATGCCGTGGGCGACGGGCTGGTGGTCTACGTGGGCTGGTTGTATCTACGTGGGGCCAGGGTGGGACGGGGTGAACACGCCGTAGTCATCAGCCACGGCCAGGAGGTCTATTCCACCTACTCCCACAACAGCGCGGCCTTTGTCCGGGCCGGGGAATACGTGGTAGGCGGTCAGCGCATCGCCAGTATAGGCAACGAGGGCTATAGTGGGGGACCTCACCTGCATTTCGAGATCCTGGTCGGGGTGCAGTGGACCGGCAACCCAGGCCGCCCCTTCGAGCCGGGCGGGCAGGGGTTTGTCGATCCCATGTATTTCTTACCAGGGGGCTGACACAGATTTTGGTCACGGATTTCACGGCTGCTCCCCTGCCGCTGAACTTGTGGATCCGTGGGTGCTCGTCCCAGTATGATACTGAAAGAGGGCGTGGAAACTTGAAGCTGAAGAACAGGCGGGCTATAGAAATCGTATGGTTGTTATTGGCGCTGGTCTCATTTTTATCGACGGGCTGCGACATCGTGGTTGGCGTCCAGCGAACGGGCACCCACGACGTGGTTACCCCGGAGTGGGCCACGGGCTGGCCCTCTCCCCCTGCCACCTTCCCGTTCAGGACGCCCACCCCTTCCCCCCAGACGACGACGCTTCCCACTCCAAGCCCATCGCCCACCGCTACCCTCTCCTGCCCCCAAGGAGATTATGAACTCCAGTTCATAGCCGGCAAGGAAGAGGTGGGCCTGTTGGTGAGCGGTGAGTCTCAGCCGCAAGACAGGTGGAGCCTGGCCGAGTTTGAGAATAAACTTGAACTTTTGAACCCCCCCATGCTGAAAACGGGAGAGAGCCTGCAACCAACGAAAGTGCAAGACCCTCATAAAGCCCTGAGGGTAATATCCGGCGGTAAGGGGGTAGGCTGGGTGGAGCTGCACGAGTACGTGGTGCGTATCGATGAGCACGATCAGGAAGTATCCCCCCGCTGGTATTATTCGCGTTGTGGGCAGTGGCATCAGTGAATGAATTCCGAGCAGGGAATCGAAACCACGAGAGCCGGAGGGGAGTCTGCTCCGGGGATCTTTTCGGAGATGGACTGGTTTCCCTGATCCTGGCGATAGGAAGCCTGGCCCTTTACGTACAAACCATGGCCCCTACGGTGTGGTATGGCAATAGCGCCGCCCACCAGTACGGCTGCTACATCCTGGGGGTGCTATACCCTACGGGCTATCCTCTTTACACCCTGCTGGGCAAGTTGTTCACCTTCATCCCGATGGGGGATATCGCTTATCGGGTAAATTTGCTCTCGGCGTTGGCTACCGCTCTGGCGGTGCCCCTGGTTTACCTGTCCGTCCGCCAGGTCATCAACCCGCGCGCCCCGGCCATTTTGGCGGCCCTTTGTCTGGCGGTGAGCCACACTTTCTGGTCGGGGGCAGTGGTAGCCAGGGTATACGCCCTCAACATCTTTTTCGTGGCTCTGATCCTCTACCTTCTACTCCGCTGGGGAAAGCTCCGAGAGGAACAGAAGGCCGAAAGTCACCGCTGGCTGACCCTTTTCGCTCTGGCCTGCGGCCTGAGCCTGACCCACCATCGTATGATTCTCCTCTTATTGCCGGCCTGCGCGGTCTTTTACTTCCTGGTCGCCGGTCTGAGCTTCAAGCGGCTGCTGGTGCCGGCTGTGGCTGGCCTGCTGCCTCTGCTGCTTTATCTCTACATTCCTCTGCGGGGCGGGGTGCTGCTCGCCCAGGCTGACCCGGCTAACGTAGAGCTGTACCCTGGCCTGCCCGAAGCTGTCCTGCGGGGCCAGGTCACGGCCCACTATCGTCATTCTTTGGAGGGCTTCATCAACGTCGTTACCGGGCGAGAATACGCCTATTATCTGCGCATATATTCCGTGGCCCACTTTTTCGAGCGCCTGGGGGTGTGGTTAGATTCTCAGTTTGTCCAGTTTGGTCCTCTGGGCCTGCTGGTGGGGGCCATCGGAGCCTGGCGGCTGACCGTGACCAAGCGGAAGATAGCGGCGCTCCTCTGGCTGGCCTACCTGGGAGTGATGGCCTATGGCCTCCCGCTGGTGGGGCATGAGGAGCCCCAGTTTTACTTCCTGCCCGCCTACCTCGTGTTCGCCCTCTGGATGGGAGTGGGGCTGGACTGGCTGTGGTCTCTGCTGGCCGCCCGGCAAAAAGTCATCAATCTGGCCCAGGGCTATCAGGCGCCTTACATTTTCTTCTACCTGCTGTGGGCTGTCGTGCCTCTGGGCCTCCTGTATCGCAATTACTCTGGATTGGACATGAGCCAGGATTACAGCGCCGCCACTTACGCTCAACAGGTCTTGACCCGGCCCCTGGAGGAAAAAGCGGTGATACTTGGCCCTTCCGGGCTGACGGCGGCGGTGCGCTACTTCCAGTACACCGCCCACCAGCGCCCCGATGTGGTGGTCATCTCTGGGAATCCGACCTCTAAAGGGGGCAGAAAGCTGTTCGATAATTGCCTGGAGGCCGGGCGGCCCCTTTATCTGCTGGATTTTCCCCTGGCGGCCAGCAAACTCGCTTTTCCGCCTTACGGCCTGGCGCAGATGATCCCTATACCGCTCTACCAGGAAGCTCAGCCTCAATTCCCTCTGGCAGTCGATTTCGAGGATAAGATACGCATTCTGGGCTACGATCTGGATTATAGCGTGGTAGATAGAAACAGAACTTTTCACCTCACTCTCTACTGGCGGGCTGTGAGCGAGATGGAGAGGAATTACCACCTTTTCGTGCACCTGGTGGGGCCAGACGGCCAGGGCTGGGGGCAGATAGACAAACAGCCGCTCAGCATCCTGTATTCGGAGCTTGGCGGGCAATTAAATTACTACCCCACCTCCCGCTGGAAGGCGGGCCAGACCTTCCAGGACGAGTGCTGGCTGCCCCTGGCCCCGGAAGCCCCGTCCGGGACTTATTATCTGGAACTGGGATTATATTTTCAAGACACGATGGAGCGGTTGAACGTCCGCGATCCTCGCTGGACCGAGGCGGACGCCATCAGCATTGAGAGCCTGGAAGTGCGCTGAAAACCCTAAGGGTCAGGCGTCAGGCGATGCGCCGCCGCATCTGACGGAAGGCTACGACCAGCAACCCCAGGATAGCGGCTGACAGGATGAGGCCCGGAGCCAGGCCCGTAGTGGGGAGTTTCGTTGGTTCCATTTTTGGCCTGAGCTTGACGCCGTCCAGGTAGAAGTTGCCCACGCTGCCTGAGTGGGCCCATTTCTTCCAGCCCCGGATGAAAATGGTCATGGCCTGGCAGGTGGCTTTGAGAGTGGTCCTGTAATCGCCAACAATGGAAGAGCCATCCAGAAGTGGGTATTCGTCCCAGCCGGCGTCGGTCCAGTTGTCCACCATTTGCCAGTCGGTGCCGCCGTTGTAGTCTACGCCCCATTGAATGCGGTGGCCCCATTTGGAAACCTGAGCGCTGCCGGCGCTGGATTGAATCAGGCCGTGCAGGACGAGTTCGTAGGACTGTCCTTTTTCCACAGGGACGGTCTGAAAGACGCCGATGTAACGGTCGCCCTGGAGAGGATTCTGGATGCTCATCAGTTGAGCGTGTTGCCCCTCCCAGACGGCCACGTCCCAGGTAGTATCACCCCATATAAAATCGCCGGACCCACTGTGAAAACCGTACCAGCCCTCGGCCACTCCGTCGTGATTGAAGCCCCCTTCAAAATCGCCGTTGAGCAGGAGGTCTCTACAAGGAAGCGAAGTTGGCTGCACTGGAGCATTAGAGCCAGCCCCTTTTTGGCTCTGCGTGGGGCTGGGGGTGACAGTAGGCCGGGAGGTTGGGGTTGGGGTGCTGGTCGCCAGCGGTCTGGTGGGGGTCTTGGTCGGCTCCAGCACGACCAGTACCGGCGTGTTGGTGGGCAGCGGGGTGGGGGTGGGAGGCGGTGTGGGCGTAGAAGTAGACGGCCGTGGCTCCCCTGCTTCCATCGCCTCCTCTGATTCCATCGCCAGCGGCGAACCGGGCAGTTCCGTCACGGCGACCGGGGTGTTGGTCGGCGCTTTTGCTCTCCCCAGTCTGTTCAGGATAGCGGAGCAAGAGACAGCGCCCATAGCCAGCAGGCACACCATAAGACAGATCGGGACTTTCTTTATGATTTTTTCCCTCATGGGGAACCTCCTTTCCGCTCTGACTCGTTCTAATTTGAGAAGTGCATCAGTGGTCATTTGAATGAAACCTTGTGCATATATAATACCACCTTTTTGCATTTTTGGCAAGTAGCAATTTTCGGTCGATCTGTCAGTCGTCTGGCGCTCAGGCAAAAGCAGCCAGCACGGATTCAGGTCACAGATTTCACGGACGAAGAAAATTTTAGCTGAATCTGAACAGATTTTTGTCCCAAAATCGCTTTTTGTGGTATAATATGAGAGCAGACCACTCGCACCAGAGTATGGCTCTCATTACACTTCGTCGAAGACAGGGACCGTAATGGCCCCTTTTTTCTTTTTAGCCCCGGAGACGCTGATAGCGCTATTCCGAGGAGGTGATGTGGAATGATCCAACTTATGTCCATTGGCGGTTTGGGACGGCATCGGTCTGCCATCTTGCGATAGGAGGCGCAAATATGACGAATAAGACAAAGAAGATGATACTCGGTGCCCTGGTGGTCAGTCTGCTCCTGGTGGGCACGGCTCTGGCCCAGAACAGCATAGGCTGGTCGGTCATCAGCGGGGGAGGGGGAAGCGTGTCAAGCGGCAACACTTCCCTGGCGAGCACCATCGGGCAGTGGGCCGTTGCCAGCGGCACGAGCGGCACCACGGAGCTAGGCTCTGGTTTCTGGGGCGGGGGAGGGGCAGAGGTAGGAGGGCCTGCCCTTGTGTTGCCGCTCATACTTCGTCAGTAGTCATAACAGAAAGAACGAATTGAGTAAGGAGGTTTACACCATGAACGGCAAAAAGCTTGCTGTTACGCTGGTTGTTACTTTGATTGCTTTGTTCACTCTGCGTCCCGGTCTGGATGGGTCTATGGCCCAGGGGCCTGAGCCGCGAGGGGACGTTACCATCGCTGGCACGGTGAGCAGCCGCATCAGTTACCAGGGAGTGCTCAAAGAGGGCGGCAGCGCGGTGAGCGGCGCTCGGAACATGACCTTCCGCCTGTATTCCGATAGCGCCTGCGCCACCCAGGTCGGGGGCAACATTCCTGTAGATAACGTGTCGGTGAACGAGGGTCTGTTCAGCGTGAAGCTGGAAGTGGACCAGAGCCTCTTCGACGGCCAGGGGCTATGGCTGGGGGTAGACGTGGGCAACACCGGCGCCAACGTCAGTTGCGAGGAGATCGTGCCCGTGCCTTACGCCCTGAGCCTGCGGCCTGGGGCGGTCATCAGGGGCGTAAGCAGTTCCACCCTCATATCAGTGACGAATACGTACTCGCCAACGAGCACGTATGGGAGTGCCGGCGACGTATCCGCCCAAGGCGACGAAGGTGACGCTATCAGCGGTTACAGTGATAGTGGCACCGGCGTCTATGGTTGGAGCGCGGGCGGCAACGGCGTCCATGGCAGCAGCGGGGTTGGCAACGGTGGTAATTTCAGTAGTGGCTTGGGTTACGGTATTGTTGCTAATAGCAATGTGGGCAAAGCCGCAAAATTTAAGGGAGATGTGGAGACCGAAGGAGAGGTCTATGCTGAGAGTTTCCATACGACCGACACTGGACTCTCTAGTGGTAACACCACCTCGAGTATCAATACCTCGGGCGAAGCCACCTTCAAAAGAATAATCGTTGACGGCAACCTTACCGTAACAGGGGATTTATATACGGAAGGAAACAAGCACGCCGTGGTCTCCACCGCCAGCTATGGCCCACGCAAGCTCTACGTCGAGGAGTCGGCCGAGGTGTACTTCTTCGACCGCGGCCAGGCCCAACTGGCGAACGGCCAGGTCACCATCGACCTGGATCCCATGTTCCTGGAAACCGTGACCATCGACAGGGATCATCCCCTGCTGGTGCAGGTCACGCTCACCGGCGATTGCCAGGGTGTGTTTGTGGCCGAAAAGACCACCACCGGCTTTACGGTGAGGGAACTGATGGGGGGCGCCTCCAACGCCACCTTCGATTGGGAGGTGGCGGCCAAACGCAAAGGATACGAGGACGAGCGCCTGGCCCCATTTACGTTAGAATGACCGTGCTGAAGGAGGTTACAGCGGCTCCTTGAAGTCGTAGAGGCCGTCCTTGATGGCCCACCGCTGGCCGCAGTCTGGACATTCCAAAGCCTGGGGCGTCTGGGTCAGGTTGGGGTTATGGCACTGGGGGCAGCGGAAGAGGCCCTGGCCTGGCTGGCTTCTGGCCTGCTCTCCTCTG
>DAOULT010000087.1:0-49312 GCA_034417895.1 Anaerolineae bacterium
GGCCACCTATAGCTACGAAGAGAATTTTGTTTATCCCTCGCAGCTTTTCTCCCCTTTCTGGGACTGGGGTTTTAGCGTGGAAGGGATAGAGGATACCATGCCTTTCCAGTTGGGGCTGATGGCGGTGACGCTGACCATCGCGGCCCTTTGCCGGCGGAGGGTGGGGGCTTATTTCCTCTTTTTCCTGGTCGTGACCCTCATCGTGGTATGGATCATGCTGCCTTTTTCTCTGCCTGTGTGGAAGGTGTTGCCCATCGCCGCTCTGGTGCAGTTCCCCTGGCGCCTGTTAGCCCTGACGGCGGTGACGTTGTCCATCCTGGCCGGGGCGGTGGCCGCCAGAGGGGAATCGGGAATTGGGAATCGGGAATTGGGAGTCGGAAGTCAGGAGGGAGGAGAGAGGAGAGAGGAGAATCTCTTGTCTCCAACCTCTCTCTACGTCTTACTTGTGGTCGTAGCGTTAGCCAGCGCAGGCTACGCCCGGCCCGAATACACCCCGCCTTCGCCTCGTTCGGAGACGCCGCTGGGGGTGCTGGACTTTGAGCTGGCCCATCCAGACATGGTGGGCATGACGGTCTGGAGCCGGGAGCTACCCACAAGCTCGCCCCTGGTGGACCAATACCTGAACGCCGAGCCGCTGCTCAAGGCCCACATCCTGCGGGGAGAAGGGACGGTGGAGATGGTGCGTCACGGCGGCGCTTCGGAGGAGGTTATAACGCGCGCCAGCCAGGAGGTGGCAGTGCAATTCTACACCTATTATTACCCCGGCTGGCGAGGCTACGTGGACGGGGAAGAGGTACACATCTGGCCGGAAGGAAAGCTGGGGTTGATTACCCTGGACGCGCCGGGCGGGGAGCATCGAGTCCAAATCCGGTTTGGGGACATTCCGGTGCGGGTAGTGGGCAAAGCGATTTCGGCCCTGGGGATTTTGGTCGCCGTTTTCCCGCTGGCCTGGAGTCTGAAACGAAAGCGACCAGAGGCAGGTGGGGGCTGCCCCCTCACTCATCTTTGATGGGCAGACGGAAGCCAAACGTGCTGCCTGCTCCTTCCTGGCTGGTCACCCACGTCTCCCCGTGGTGAGCGTTGACCACGTATTGGACCAGGGCCAGCCCCAGACCCAACCCTTCCACTCCACGTCGTATTGGATCGGTCAACTGGGTGAACCCATCCCACAGCGAGTCCAGCTTGTTCTCAGGAATACCAACGCCGGTATCCTCCACCTCGAAGGCGACGTAACTATCTTCGCCGCGACAACGGACTATCACCTGGCCGCCCCGGCGGTTGAACTTGATGGCGTTATGCACCAGGTGATAGATAGCTTCCGAAAGGCGCTCCCCATCGCCCTGAATAGTGGGCAGAGAGTCTGGTAACTCGGTGCAAAAAGTCAGGTTGCGGGACAGGGACATGGTTTCTAAGGAAGGGATAGTGTCCTTCACCACCTGGGCCAGATCCACAGGCTCCAGATTGAGCGGCCCCTGTCGGGCCAGCAAACTGGAGAAATTGATCAGGTTGTCGATCATGGTCTTCATGTTGGAGGCGGCCTTTTCCAGTTCGGCGAATTGTTCCCGCTGCTCCGGGACAAAGTTCTCCTGGCCGTGACGGCTGATGATTTGCAGGGAGAAATCGATGGCTACAAAAGGACTGCGTAACTCGTGGGTAATCACTCCCAGGAAAGAAGACTTGAGCCTGTCCAATTCCCGTAACCGTTCGTTGGATTCGGCCAACGCCTGGTTCAAGGTGGTGATGCGCTGGTTAAGCTGGCGCAACTGCTCGATGTAGGTAGCCGTCTCCACGGCATCGGCCGCCGAAGTAGCGATGGATTCCAGCAGGATGCGGTCGCTCTCGTCGAAGGGCAGACCATCGAGACGATTGAGCACCTGGATGACGCCTATCACCTGGCCCTGGCTGATTTTCATGGGCACGCACAGGACGGATCGAATGGCAGAGGCAGTAGTGGCGTCTATGGCCGTGAAATGCTGAGCGCTCTGGCTGAGGTCGGGGATGTTCACGGGCTGACCCGTTTGGGCCACGTGTCCGACCAGGGCCATGCCCATCGGCAGACAGGCTCCTGGCAGGTCGGCGTCAGCTTCGCCGCTGGCTACGCGGCAGATCAACCCTTTCTGCTCCTGGTCAAGCGTCCAGATAGAGCCGGCCTCGATGCGCATGGCCTCTACAACCCATTGGAAAACGACGGGCAACAACTCATCCAGCTCGAACCGGGAGTGGAAAGCGACGTCGATCTCGCGCAACAATTTTTGTCGTTTGTGGGCCTGCCGCAAGTTCTCGGTGTAAATCTCTTTCTGACGTAGATTATAGGAAAAACGCTCAAAAAAGGCGTAAACGGCGGTAGCGATCATAGTCATGACGCAATAAAAAAGAGGATAGGCATAGACGTCATACTGTAAGTGATGGCCGGTCGTCTTGAGTTGCCACAAGTAGGCCAGGAAGCCCAGGCATAACCCCATGGTCGGGTAGGCGATGAACCGAAAAATGAGAAAGTTACGGGAAGGCAAATCCTCCGATTTGTTTAAAAAAATCTCGCAAGGGGGGACTATCAAGAAGGTAGCTATCAGGGGGAGGAGCACGGTGGTCAGAAACAACTGGTAATAAATGTCCCACACTCCTCCGTAAATGCCGGCCGGCGCTCCGAAAGCAGCAACGGCATAACCCCACATAAGCCATTGAGGCACCAAAACAGTGGCTACTACCAGAGGCACTTTCCACCACATATCGAACTTAGCAGTAGACATGGTATTCTCCATGTAAGATGCAATGCTTCATAATCTACTCTTAAAATATACGATCTTGGGCGGATGGCTCGGTTATCTGGCCGTAAATTCCTGGCCGTCGATCTCGCCACAGAGGCCACTCCCGGCGCACGGCCTCTATGCCGGCCAGGTCCAAATCGACGGCGAAGGCTCCTTCCCGGTCGCCCACCGGGTCCAGCGCAAACTGTCCCTGGGGATCGAGGCAGAAACTTCGCCCGTAAAAGTGCAAATCTCCCTCCTGCCCGACGCGGTTGACGCGCAAGATGAAAACCTGGTTAGCCAGAGCATGAGCGGCCATGATCGTCTCCCACCTGGGGTGGGCGGCAAAAGTAGCGGTGGCCGTGGGAGCAAAGACGATCTGCGCCCCTCTGAGAGCCAAAATACGCGTCCCTTCAAAGAACATATTATCCCAACAAATTTGTACCGCTATCCGCCCATAACGGGTCTCAAAAACGGGAAAGCCCGTATCTCCCGGCGCGAAGTAATATTTTTCCTGGTAACCAGGCGCTTGAGGTATGTGGTTCTTACGATAGCGGCCCAGGATGCGGCTATCGGTGTCGATAATCATAGCACTGTTATGGTAACGGCCCACAGCCGCTCTTTCAAAGAAGGGGACGACAATGACCATTTCTCGCTCGGCGGCTACCCGTCGGATGGGCTGGAAAAGTTTGTGGCTGGGTGAGGTGGCTAATTCGTAATGGTCAGGGTTCATTTCTCTGGGAAACCAGGGGGTAGTGCACAGTTCGGGTAGACAGGCGATCCTGGCTCCTTCGTCTGCGGCAGCCTTCAGCCAGTATACTGCCTTCTCCACATTAGCCGCCGGGTCTTCTACACAGGCCATCTGAATACCAGCGACAGTCAGCCTCATTTTTACATACTCCTCTTCACACGCGAAGGCCAGAAAGAACCTATCAGAAGTTATTATACATGAATCTCCAGGAAAGTGCAAAAAACCCTTCATCAAACGCGCCCTTTGTATAAGCTCGCCCCGGCCTGAGCCACGATTGAAAAAAAAGGCAAAAGCTGGTATAATAGTCAGAGCAAGGGCTACATCACCCCGAGATAGAGGCTCGCTCCATGGCCTCAGCAGCCTCATCAGGAAAAGTGCTCCTCGGCTCTTTTCCTGGGATGGCTGTTCTCGTATCCTGAAAGACAACCGTTAAAATCGAGAGTGTAAAACTGCGCATCTCATCATATCAAGAACACTCTCGCACTTACCCTGCCAGGGCTAAAAAATATGGAATCATCAGACGATAGTTTAAATGGGCTGTTAAGCTCCTTCTCGCGGCCCGAAAGGCGCGCCGCGCCAGCCGAAGCCAGACCCGGCTACAGTCTGGCTCCCCAACTGGACCGCCTGGAGAGGTACCTCAAAGGCACCCCTCAACTGGTACAACGTTTTCGGATGGAGCCTGTCCATCCTGAAGCGAAAGAGCTGGAGGCTGCTCTCCAAAGTCTCAGCACGCTGCAAGAAGCTATCAGCGACTACCTGCCCAGACACCTGGTAGAGTGGAAAACGACCGAGCCTATCCCCGGTCAGAGACGTGGAGATTTCCTGCAAGGGACTATTCTTTTCTCCGACGTGTCCGGCTTTACGGCTTTGTCCGAAAAGCTGGCCCGGCAGTTGGGTAGCAGAGATGGGGCCCAAAAACTGACCGAGCACATGAACGAATACTTCGACCGCATGCTCGAAATTCTGGCCCAGGCCAACAGTATCCTGCTGAAGTTCGCCGGTGACGCCGTGCTGGCTTTCTTCCCCCACCAACGAGGACGAGCAGAAAGCTCCAACGAAGAGATGGCTATCCGGGCCGGGTTGAGGATGCAACGGGCGATGGGAGACTTCCAGCAGTTTGGGTTAGCCATGAGCGTCGGTCTGGCCAGCGGTCATTTTTTTGCCGCCAGCGTGGGCGACGCCCAACGCATGGAATACGTAGTGACCGGCGACGCGGTCAGCAGAGCGATGGCCGCCGAAGAAACAGCCGAGTCGGGACAGGTGGTCATCGACGAGAACACCCGGCGGGAGGTCGAGAGAGACTTCCGCGCTCCCAAGCTAAGCCCAGGCTTCTACCAGGTCATCGACGATCTGGAAGATGAGTTGGACGACTACGAGCTATTCACCCCTTCCCGGCGCAAGGGCCGGGGAGCTTTGATCTTTGACCGTGACCCTGAGGCCCTCACCCACCAGTTGAAAGAACAACTGGAGAGAGTGGAAGCGCTGGCCCCTTACCTGGCGCCCGACCTTCTGGACAAGATCATATTCTACGGTCGCAAGCGCCAGATGGGAGAAGCGCGACCGGCCACCGTGATCTTTGCTAATTTTATCGGTCTGGCCGACATCATCGAAGCTCTGGGCCCTTCAGAAAACCGGCAGATCATCCATATCCTGGACCGCTATTTCACTACGGTGCAGAACATCGTAGCCCGCCAGGGGGGCATCATCAGTCGGGTTGACCCCTACGGGCGGAGCAACAAGATGCTCATCCTGTTTGGAGCGCCCCTCAACCCTGAAGACGCCCCGCTGCGGGCAGTGGAGGCCGCTTTAGAGATGCAGGCGGCCATGAAGGACTTCGCTCGCATCGAAACCGGGGCCGGCACCTTCTCCCTGCAACAGCGCATTGGCATTACCACCGGCCCCGACATCTTCGCCACCACCGCCGGCGCTCTACGGAAAGGGCGGTGCGAATACACCGTGATGGGGGACGACGTCAACCTCTCCGCCCGGCTGATGGGCAAGGCCAGAGAAGGACGCATCTTGATCAGCGATCGTGTGCACGAGCGGGTGGATGAATCCTTTAGATGCAGAAAACTGGCCCCGGTGACCGTCAAAGGTAAGAGCCAACCCATTCCGGTGTACCAGGTAGTAGCCAAAAGAAAGAGACGCAAACGCAAAAGGAGAGCCGCAGGCTGGGCTTCGATCAGCAGCTCCAGGAAACTGGTGAACCGTCAGGCGGAGTTGACCACCCTCAAGGACGCGGTAGAGAAAGCCCTGGAAGGACAGGGCCGTTTCCTGGCTATGTGTGGTCAGGCCGGCGTGGGTAAAAGTCGTCTGGCGGAAAGGGGAGTGAGTTGGGCCAGACGGAAGGGGATGCGGGTCTTACAGGTATCCTGTCCCTTCCACGGCAGAACCATGCCTTACCTGGCCTGGACTGAACTTTTGAACGACTACTTCGATTTGAGCGAGGCCCAGAGCGACGCAGAAAAGCGGGCCAAGATCGCAGCCGGGTTACAGGCTATTGGTATGGAGGGAGATATCGAATCGGCTGCCGAGATCATGATGAGCCAGCTTTTGGGTCTTCCCGCCCCCTCGAAGCATCTGGAGGGCGGCTCTCTGCCGGCCGGCAGCCCCCTACCCGCCTCATCACCGGCCGGCATCGAGCGGAAATGCTCCCCACCCTCTGAAGACCAGGAGGAAACTTCCCCCCCACCCCTGGGCCTCTGGCAACTGACCCACAAGGTCCGCCAGGAACCAACCAGCAGCGGCTACGATATGTTCCAATGGCTGCAAGAACGTCTCAGCCTGTCCGACGTGTTAGCCAAATGGATACACTGCCAGGCCCACCATGAGCCTCTTCTTATTTTATTCGAGGATGCCCACAGAATTGATAGCCTCTCTCTGGAACTGCTGAACGATTTGAGCAGCAAGGTGGCCAACTGGCCGGTGCTGCTGATAGCTGCTTACCGGCCTGAAAACAGGCTGGATGCCTGGGTCAGAAGCGTCCACTGTCAGGTCATCGAGCTGGACGACCTGTCCTATCAGGACACGCTGGCTCTGATCCAGGCTCTTCTGAAAGATAAGATTCCCTCCCAGGAGTTGGGCGACATGATCTTCCACCACTCCGGGGGCAATCCTCTTTTCGCCGAGGAGATGGTCCGCACCCTGCTGGAGACCGGTCAACTGCGACTCGATGGGGAGGTCAGGCTGGCCGCCGGGGTCAGAGACCTGACCATGTCTGATACCATTAGCGGGCTGATTTTGGGCCAGTTGGACCGCAAGCTGGGAGAGGGCGAGCGGAACGTGATCCAGATCGCCTCGGTCATTGGCGAGAGATTTGACTACCAGGCCCTATACTACATCCACGCTTTGCTGGATGGTCGAAAACCGCCTCCTCTCGACGACGTGCCGGCCGATCTGGTTTTAGGCGGCTATCTGCGAGATCTCGCCGACGAAAACCTGATCCACCAGAGCGAGGATTCACAATACGAATTTGAGCGGGAAGCGATCCGGGAAGCCGTTTACGACAGTCTGTCCGCCGCCCGCCGCAGTCAACTGCACCAGGCCGTCGGCGATTACCTGGAGGCCAAAAACGCCGATAATCTGGACGAACACAGCGATCTCCTGGCCTATCACTACAGCCAGAGTGAGCAATGGGCCAAGGCCATCGATTATCTGGGCCGGGCCGGAGACCGGGCCAAAGTCAAGCAGGCCTACCAGGACGCCCTCCAGTATTATCAAAAGGCGCTGGCCCTCATCCAAAAACACGACGGGGCCAGTCGTCAGGCGGCGCGGATGCGGGGCAAAATGGCCTCCGTCCATCTGCAATTGAGTTGGGATGACCTGGCGCCCGCCAGGGGAGACGTAACGCAGCAGTTGAGCCTTAGCCTGGCTCTTAGCTGGCTTCTGTGGGGACGCGGCGAGCAGGAAGAAGCTGCCCAGTGGTGCCATCAGGGTTTGGAATTGGCCCAACAGGCCGACCAGAAAGACCAGAAGGTGCAGGACGCTCTGGCTTCGCTGCGCCGCCTGCTGGCCCTCATCGAGCGAGGCCCAGAGGAGGCCGCAGATTCCCCTGGGGGGGGCCTGTTCGACCGTGTTCTGTGAGGCGACTGGCGCTACCTCGAAGCCACACTGGCAACGGATTTCGGTAACGAATTAAGAGGATAATCTGTTTATACCATGACATTGAAAGCAGATAAACGAAGATATTTGATAAAACTCTGGCTTTTACTGGCGCTGATGGTCGTCAGCGCCTTCTGGTTTTACCCGGCTGGCGCTGCCCCTCCATTACCCTATAAGCCAGAGGCGGGGCCGGCCAGCACGATCACGCCTGCCCCTCTGCCCACCTCCGATGGTCAGGTGCGGAGCGTCGAGGTACCGATCATCATGTATCATCACATCGCCGCCCCCCCGCCGGACGCCGATGCCATCCGTCGCGATCTGTCGGTCTCACCCCAGGCCCTTGAGGAACAACTGCGCTACCTGGTGGAAGCCGGATACCACCCCATCACCTTACGCCAACTGGTCATGCACCTTCAGAGCGGCCAGCCTTTGCCTGAGAAACCTGTCATCCTGACCTTTGACGACGGGTACAGGGATAACTACACCCACGCCTACCCCCTGCTCAAAGAATACGGCTTTGTGGCGACCTTCTTCATCGTCAGCGGCCCCATCGACTTCGGGGACAAAGAATACATGACCTGGGAACAGATCGAGCTGATGAGCGCCGAGGGGATGGACATCGAGGATCACAGCTACAGCCACCCTGACCTGGCGGGCCAACCGCAGGACTTTATCACCCGGCAGATCCTCGCTCCCCAAGAGGCTATCGAAGCCCACAGCGGCCAGGAAGTGCGCTTTTTCTGTTACCCGGCTGGCTCTTACGATCAGACGGTGATCGAAGTCCTGAAAGCGGCCCACTTCTGGGGAGCGGTGAGCACTAAGGCCGGTGTCTGGCACTCATCGGAGCATCCCTTTGAGCTTAAGCGTCTGCGGGTGCATAGCGATTACTCGCTGGCCCAGTTCGTGGCCCTGTTGAACATGGAGTGGTGATCTAGTCGGCCACCACCAGCTTATAGCCCACGCCCCACACGGTCTCGATGACCACCTGGCTGTCCTTCAGCTTATCCCGCAGGTGGGCGACGTGGACATCGACGGTGCGGGTTTCGCCGTAGAAGTCGAAGCCCCAGGCCAGATCGAGAAGCTGTTCCCGGCTGAGGACCAGGCCCCGATGTTCGGCCAGAGTGTATAACAGGTCGAACTCTTTGGCCCGCAGGTCGAGGCGTTTTCCGGCCAGGGTCGCTTCCCGCCGGGCCGGATCGATGGTCAGATGGCCCACGGTGAGGGGGCTGGTGGAGGACAGCTTTCGCTCCGAACGACGCAATACCGCTTTGACGCGGGCCACCAGCTCGCGGGGATTAAAGGGCTTGGTCAGATAGTCGTCGGCCCCCAGCTCCAGGCCCACGATCTTGTCCACGTCGTCGCTGCGGGCGGTCAGCATGATGATAGGCACCTCTCCCTCAGCCCGCAGACGGCGGCAGACCTCCCAGCCATCCACCTGGGGCAACATCAGGTCCAGCACAACCAGCGCTGGCCGGAGCGCCTGCACCTTATTCAGAGCTTCCGCCCCGTCACTGGCGCTCTCCACCACGTAGCCCTCGTTCTCCAGATAGAGCCTGGCCAGTTCGATGATGTTTCGCTCGTCATCAACCACCAGGATAGTTTCCCTGGTCATAATCGTTCCTCATCTATATTTTGACGAATCTGTACCTGTTCGATTTTAGGCCCTTTCATCTCGGTCACGGTGATTTTCAGGCTCTTATAGCGCAATTGTTCATCCTGTTTGGGGATGTGGCGCAAAAGGTACAGGATGAAACCGGCCAAAGTCTCGTAGTCGTCGCTTTCTGGAAGATCCAGCTCCAACACCTCGTTGACCTCGTCGATGCGCAGTTGGGCATCGACCTGGAAGGTTTGGTCGTCGATGATCTTCACCCGCGAGGGAGCTTCCGCCAGTTCGTCGCTGAGCCGGCCCACAATCTCTTCCACCAGTTCTTCCAGGGTAACCACGCCGGCCGTGCCCCCATATTCGTCCAGAACAACGGCCATCTGGATGCGCTGATCGCGCATTTCCGCCAGCAAAGCGCCGATAGGACGGCTCTCAGGCACAAATAAAGGGGGACGGCTCAGTTCCTCAATACTTATGTCAACCGCGCCGGGACTGGCGGCCAGAGCCATCAACACGTCTTTAATGGCTACGATGCCCACGATATTGTCCAGGTCGTCCTGGTAAACGGGGAAACGGGCATGGCTGAATTGGGCAAAGGTGTCCAAAAGATGGGCCAGGGTGGTGCCTTGTTCCACGCCCACAATATCCGGGCGCGGGATCATCACTTCACGCACCTGGCGGTTGGCGAACTTGAAGGCTTTCTGGACTACCTCTTCGTGCTCGGCCTCCAAAACGCCCCCTTCCTGGCTTTCCCTGACCAGTTGCATTAGCTCCTCCACCGAATGCACCCGTTGATGACCAGTAGGAGTGGACAGCCCAAACAGACGCAGGACAGCGTTACCGGCCCCATTCAGAAGCCAGATAAACGGTCGGAAAACATTTTCCGTGATTATGGTCGGTCTGGCGACCACGAACGCGGTCTCTTCGGGATACTGAAGGGCCACCGATTTAGGAGCCAATTCCCCCAGCACCACGTGGAGAAAGGTGATCAGGCCGAAAGACACCGCCGCAGCAATGGCGTGCGCGGCAATGGTATAAGAAACAGGAAGCACCCCGGTCTCAAAAAGAACGCTTAAGACCGGTTCCAAAAACTGGGCAATAGTGGCTTCCCCAATCCAGCCCAAACCCAGGCTGGCGATGGTAATGCCCAGTTGGGTGGCGGCGATAAAACGATCCGGGTCGCGAATGGCCCGACGCACTGCTCTGGCGGCCACATTGCCCTCAGCGACCAACTGATCGATACGAGTATGGCGCACACTGACCAGGGCAAACTCGGCGGCCACGAAGAAGCCGTTAGCCAGGACGAGAGCCGCCACAGCCAACAACTTCAAAATTACGTTAAGTACCTGGTTCACTTTACCTCCTCTCCATACTTTCCCAGGCGATGGCCGTTCCACAACTTGCTTTCATCATCATTGTCCCTCAAGTGCTGACAACCACAAGGCCCAAAATAGACTCATGCTAACCGCTCGTTTGGTACCGGATTATACCTCATACAATTGTTAGGCGCAAGCTGAGGCCCTGACCAGACCCCGCCCGGCCGGCGCCGTTGACATCCACCAGCCACCGATGTATAATGGTGGACGCCACGCTCCTGCTTGCCTGTAGCTCCTTGAGGGGCACGCGGCGGGGTGAGATTGGACAGGATAAATAATACAGGAGGAGCTTAAAAATGTTTCCTTTTCGTTTCCCTGGCAACCTGTTTCTTGGTCCGGGAGCGGTTGAAAAAGTGGGAGAGGAGAGCCGCCGTCTGGGAGCAGGCCGGGCGCTGATCGTATGCGATGCGGGCATCGTGGCCGCCCAATTGGATCGCGGGGTGCGAGCCACTCTGGAGAGAGAAGGGATAACCTACGAACTGTGTCCCGAAGCGCAGCCCGAACCACCAGTGAAGAGCGTCGATGCTGTAGCAGAGGTGGCCCGCACCGGAGAGTTCGATCTGGTGATTGGCCTGGGCGGAGGTAGCGCTATGGATACCGCCAAGCTGTCTGCTGCTCTGGCAGGGCAGGAGGGTTCGGTGGCCGATTTCTTTGGAATCAATCTCCTGCCCAGGAAGGGTCTGCCTACCATTATGATTCCCACCACCGCCGGCACCGGTTCGGAAGCCACCGCTAACGCCGTCTTCGTCGCTGAGGATCAGAACAAGAAAGCGGTCATCAGCCCGCTCCTGATGCCCGATTCGGCCCTGGTCGATCCCCTGCTGACCCTCACAGCCCCACCCTCTCTCACGGCGGCCACCGGCCTGGACGCTCTGACCCACGCTATGGAATCCTACACGGCGGTAAAAGCTACTCCTCACACCCGGCTGTACGCCCTGGAAGCCATCCGCCTGATCGGCCTCCATCTGCGCACGGCAGTGTGGAACGGCTCGGACCTGGAGGCGCGGGCAGGCATGACGCGGGCCAGTTTCTACGCCGGGGTTTCTCTGAACAATGCCGGGGTCAACGCCGTCCACGCCCTGGCCCACACGTTAGGCGGCTTTTTCCACGTGCCGCACGGGGTGGCTAACGCGCTGCTGTTGCCTCACGTCATGGCCTTCAACATGGTGAGCCACCTGGCCCGCTTCGCCGAAATGGCCTGCGCCCTGGGGGAGAGGGTGGAAGGACTCTCGATGCGGGCCGCCGCCGAACGTTGCGTGGAGGCGGTGCGTCAACTCTCCCTGGACGTGGGCATCCCTCAAACCATGCGGGAGGTAGGCGTCAGCCAGGAGGACATCCCCAGGCTGAGCCAGACAGCCGCCAAAGTTACCCGCCTGCTGAAAAACAACCCTCGCCACATGACGGTGGAAGACGTAGAA
Organism: Anaerolineae bacterium; assembly: GCA_034417895.1. Taxonomy (GTDB): domain Bacteria; phylum Chloroflexota; class Anaerolineae; order CAZYHC01; family CAZYHC01; genus DAOULT01. The sequence goes on from DAOULT010000087.1 coordinate 11,994, forward strand.
TACATCTATCGTCAGGCCTACTGAGGCCAGAAGCAGTAGCAGGAGGCATTTTATTATCCTCAACGACGAAACGGGCGAGGCTCTATAACCTCGCCCGTTGGATGTTTGGAGCAGTTGCGCCCGCCCACAGGCTGATATCAGTCTTTGCGAATCAGCGGCAGATAAATCCCGGCCTCCACAGAAACTTCGACCTCCACTACCGCCACCACGTTTGGATCAGCCTGCGAGGTGGCCATGACGGTGATGACGTCCAGCGCTCCCAGCGTGGCGGTCGTGGGCGGGGTGACGTTCAACGTCAGGTCGCTCAGGTCAAGCCCCTCGACCGTGACGGAGGGCGGTAAAGCGCCCAGGCTCCAGCCGGCCAAGTCGGAGCGGCTCAAGGTGTAGGTATCCGGCTCAGGGCCACCGTTGAGGATCGTCAGGTGGAGGGGCAAGGCGAGGCCGGGTCGCCCGCTCGCCCGCCCTGGCCCAACCAGCGAGACATTGTACAGGATTTGGCTGGCCCCGGTCACGAAATTGGTCCCCACCACGTCAGACAGGGCAATGCCTGCCTCCAGGGAGATGACATCGGAGGCGATCATCACCTGCCCGCCAGCTTTCAACACCTGGCTCGTGTTCCCCCGCAAGTCCACCACGCCGCCTGTCCCGACCGCCAGGGTGACATGGCCGGTGGCCGAAATGGCCGCCCTGCTCATGCCGCTCAAGTCCAGCACCCAGCCATTGCCGCCAAAGACGACGACGTTCCCACCCCTGACTTCCGTGCCCCTGCCAGCCAGGGAGATGGTGTTTGGTTCAAAGAAGACCCAGCTATCCTGGCCGTCAAAGCCGCCGCCAGTGCCCTTTCCGCCCTGGCCGCCGTATTGCTGCCCGTCGTTCAGAAAGACGGAGGATAAGGCCACGAACGACAGGCTACCACCTCGTCCCCCCGTCTGGGGCTGCGTGGCGCTGGAGTGGCCGTCGCCGCCATCGCCGCCGCAGGCCAGCCCTACATTAATTAGATAGCCAGGACCGTGCCACTTGCCCCAGATGTACGCTCTGCCGCCGTCACCGCCCTGTCCTTCGGCGCTGCCCCGCACGTCGCCGCCTTTGCCGGCGCAGATGGTGCCCACGTTGGTAGTATCACGCCCCAACACCGTTGTCCAGCCGCCCTCGCCACCACAACGGTCGCCATCGCCGCCGTTGCCAGCCCGAATCGTGCCCTCATTGTAAACGGGGCTGCCCCGCAATTGGAGGTTGCTCCCTCGCCCCCCACAGTCGCCGCCCGTTCCCACGCCGCCTTCGCTCCCCAGAACGTAGCCGTAGTTGAAGATGCCTCCGGTGGCGCTGATGAACAATGGCCGGTTAGTCTTGCTTTGCAGAAAGCCATAGTTACAAAGCCTCTGAACATCAGCCGAAACAGGGCCAGTCACCGTATGCCCCCCTTGAATGAGCACCACGTCGGCGCGGCCGGGTACCCGGTTCAGATTCCAGGTGTCGGCCACCCCCCAATCACCGCTGGCAGCCGATTGAATCGTGGGCGTGCAGGCGACGCTCTTCTCAAAAGTGACCGTAGCGCTGGCCCCGACGCTGGTTGAGCCATAGGCCGAAGTGGCGGTGGCGGTCGCCACGTTGGTGATGTTGGTGGCGATAAGCCCCTCTCCAATCAGTACCCTTGGTTGGCCCGGCGCCAGTTGCCCCGTGCTGCCGATGAAACCTAACTTATCATCGCTGACCGTTGCGTTGGAGATGACCACCGTGCCGGTGTTGGTGACGAGATAGCTGTAATTGATGTATTGCGGCCTGGTGATGACTCTGGCCGCAGGCCATTTTTGCAGGGCAGCCGCGACCACCAGCTTCGCCGTAGTGGTCACCGCCGGCCCCCAGGTAGGCGCGGGCACCTCGGCGCAGCGCACGCCGTAGATGGCGTTGGTGATGACCTGGCCGTTGGTCGGGGGGACGGAGGCGGTCACCGCCAATGTGCGGTTGAGGGACGCTCCGTTGGTCAGGCTGATCACGTTCCAGGTCACGATTCCGTTCGACTCTGTGCCCCCGTGGCTGGCCGAAGCAAAGCTGGCGTCAATGGGCACGGTGTCGGTGATGACCAGATTGGTAGCAGCCGCAGTGCCGTGGTTGTTGACGGTGAGGGTGTAGGTCAGCAAGCCGCCGGGCTTCACCGGGTCCGGTTTATCGACCTTGGTGATAGCCAGGCCAGGCAGGCTAGGCCCAGGCCGCTCGTCCGCCCCCAGGTCAGGAGCAGAACCCTGCGGCCGCGCGTCGCCGTCTATGTCGGTCGTCACGCCCGCGTCCACGCCCTTGTCGATGGCCGCCGAGGTCGAGCCGAGGTGATAATCCCCGGCCTCCGGGTTCACAAAGGCCGGATCGCCGGCGTAATTGTGCGTGCTGCTGATGATGGTGCCCGCGCCGTTTGCGTCGGTGGTGTTGCCGTGCCACAGCGTGCTCTCCACGGTGGCCGTGTTGCCGGCCGCGACGGTGATGCCCACCGTGTGACTGAAAAGGATGGTGTTGGTCAACGCCACGGTGCGGAACCCGCCGCCGGCTAGGTGGATCCCGCTGCCGTCGCCACCGCTGTTGCGGGCGATGGTGGTGTGCAGCAGGCGGGGGGAAGAGACCTCGATGTACAGCCCGCTGCCGAGGCCGTTGACTCGATTGTCGGCCACGACGTTGTTGGTCAAGGTGGCATCGCTTAGCCACAGGAGTAGCCCGCCGCCGTAGCTAGTGGCGGTGTTGGCGGTGACGGCGTTAGCGTTGAGCGTGGCGGCGCTGTTGTCCAGGTACAGTCCGCCGCCGGCGTAAGCGGTGGTGTTGGCGGTGACGACGTTAGCGCTCAGTGTGGCGGCGCCGTTGCCCAGGTATAGCCCGCCGCCGTCGTAGGCGGTGTTGTTGAACACCTGGTTGTGGCTGATGACGACCGTGGCGGTAATGACGTACACCCCGCCGCCAGCGTCGTGCCCAAATGAGCCGCCGCTCAGCCCGGCCGCGTCCCCGCCGGTGAGGCGCAGGCCCTCGATGGTGGGGCTGATATTCCCTGTGACGTAGATCACCCGCCCCTGTCCCTGGGCGTCCAGGGTGGTGGGGTTAGCCGCCGGGTCGGGCGTCGTCCAGTTGGTGGTGGTGTAGCCGCCCCGGATGGTGACGGTCTGGCTGATATAGACCACCTGCGTAACCCCGGCACGGGCCTGCACGCCAGTATAGGTGCCGGCGGCCACCTTGATGACGTCGCCGGGATCGGCGTCGTCCACAGCGTCCTGGATGGTAGTGTAGGTGCAGCCACTGGGACAGACATGCAAGTCGGCGGCGCGGGCCACCGGCAGCCCCGTGCTGGAATTGCTCAACAGCCACAGCAAAACCAGGGCCAATCCCCATCCAAAAGCCAGGACTATACCAGTATGAATTGCAAAACGTTTCATTTTAACATCCCCTTGTATAATACACCTGGAGAGACTGGTTAAAAAAAAACCGCTCTCTTCCCACCCGAGGAAAAGGACGGCATTACATTGAGACGACATCGCAATTGCCGCTATATTGATATCATCTATATACCAAATATATCACGAATTTCAGATTTTGTCAAGATGGAAGCAATCGAAGGCATAATATACTACCTATATATAGTGCATGATATATATATGTTATCAGAGATACTTATTTTAACAAAGCTGCTCCCATAACGATCCGGGCCAGAGGAACGGATGTCACGGAGAAAGGCACGATTGAGGGTGAAATCGGGGTCAGAACTTTTTATCACAAAGGACACCAGGAACACAAAGGGGGCAAAGGCTTTGTGTCCTTCGTGCTCTTTGTGGTTATAAATTGAGGGCGACATCCGTGACCAAAATCTGTGTCAGCAAAGTGCCCGCCAGGGTGGAGGTAAAGTCAGGGGCGTTGCGCTTGCCCTTTTCTAGCCTTTCTGGTAATATAATGTCGTAAAGAAAAAGAATCTGAGATCGAGTGGGAACGTCGGTAAGCCTTTCGGGAGAGCTGAAATGTTAGCTCCTTTTAGAGAGTTGCTGGAAGACCGCTGCGAATGGGTGATCGCTCGCTTCGGGGAGGAGATCAAACAGGCCGGGCCGAGTTACGCCCAGATGCCCCCTGACCTGCGTCAGCAGGTGGCCGAAGCTTTCGTGGAGCATTTGCGGCGCAGCGTGCTCGAAAGCGAGCCACAGATTCTGGTCGAGTTCATCAATCAAGTGGGGCATCAACATGCGGAAAAGGGCTTTCTTTTGGACGAAACCCAGGAAGTGGCCCTTATCATTCGCACTTTACTACTCGATCTGGTCAGGGAAGTGGCAACCCGTGACGCCCAGGCGGGCCTGGTCAGTATGGAGTTCGTAGATGACGTTGTTAATGAAATGCTCAGAAGGGTGAACGGAATTTTTGAGGAACGACTTGTTCAGAGAGAGAAGGAACTGGAGGTTCTGTCTACTATCAGCCGCGGGCTGACCAGCGGCCTGAACATAGAGAAGTTGATGAGAGAGGTATTGGCCCTGGCTACGGCCAGTGTGGGAGCCAGCGATGGCAGCCTTTTTATCTTCGATCAGCAAGGAGAGGTTAGCTGGTACATCCTCATCCGGCAGGACCTGTCCCCCGTCGAAGCCCAAAGGGTCATCGACAAAGTGTTGGAGAGAGGGATGGCCGGCTGGGCGAGACAACACAAACAGGGCCTCATCGTCTCTGACATCTGCCAGGACGATCGCTGGATAATCTTTCCTGACGATGATGTGCAACAAGGCTCGGCCATCTCCGTGCCCTTCTTTCGCGATAACACGGTGGTCGGCTTGCTGACCCTGGTTCATCCCCAAACGCATCATTTCACCGTGGATCATTTGATCCTGCTGACCACCATCGCCGGTCAGGTGGCTACCGCCATCGAGAATGCCCGACTGTATCAGCAAACGGACGAGGCTCTGAGAAGGCGAGTGCAGGAACTTTCCCTGCTCCTGGACGTCAGCCTGGCTATGACCTCCAGCCTGGATTTGGAACAGGTTCTAGACGTGATCATGGCGGAGGCCAGCACTGTACTGGGGGCGGAGGCCGGTTCTGTGCTGCTTCTTGATGAAGAGAGCGGCGAACTGGTGTTTGAGGTCAGTGTGGGTGCTGGCGCCGAGGTGCTAAAAGGGCGCCGTATGTCAGCCGGAGAAGGTGTGGCTGGTTGGGTGGCGCAGGAGGGCCAGCCGGTGCTTGTGCCTGACGTGAACCAGGACACCCGTTTTTATCGAGGGGTTGATAGTCTCACTGAGATCACTACCAGATCGCTTTTGTGTGCTCCGCTGCGGGCCAGAGATAAAATCATCGGCGCAGTAGAGCTTATAAATAAAACAGAAGGGACCTTTAATAGCAGCGATCTCACCTTGCTCGATGCCCTGGCCCGGTCAGCGGCCATAGCCATTGAGAACGCCCGCCTGTACACGGCCACCCTGAAGCTAACCCAACGCCTCCTGGAATCGGAAGAGAAATATAGAACCCTGGTGGAGAACGCCCAGGATGCCATCGTGCGCAAGGCCATAGGAGAGGATGGAAAAGGCCCCTGGCTCTTCGTGAACCGGGCCATGGAGGAAATATCAGGATATCCTCTGAAACGCTTTTACACCGATCCACAGTTTATTTATCAGATCATCCACGCTGAGGACAGGTCGCAGGTGAGGGACAAAGAGGGAAAAATCGCCCGCGGGGAGGTGTCCAGTTTTCGCTATCGGATCATTCACCGGGACGGTTCAGAGCGATGGATCTGGCAGACTGGCTATCCAGTCAAAGATGCGGAAGGTAGAATTGTGGCTACCGAAGGCATTGCCAGGGATATCACCGAGACCAAAAAGATGGAAGACCAGTTGATCCAGGCGGCCAAGCTGGCCGCTACGGGTAAGCTGGCCGCCTCCATTGCCCACGAGGTGAACAATCCCTTGCAGGCCATCCGCAGTTGCCTGGAGATGGTGGGGTTAAAAACGGGCCCCCAACACACTGCCTGGCCCTATCTGGACGTGGCTCAAAAAGAGCTGGCCCGGGTAGCCGAGGTGGTCAAGCGGCTGGTAGATACCTATCGCCCGGCGAAAGAAGGGTTAGGCCCCACCGACGTGAACGCCTTGCTGGAGGAAGTGCTGAAGTTAATGGAAAGACAGTTCTCGACCAGGGGAGTGGTGGTAGAAAAGCGCCTGTCCCCAGAACGACCGGTGCTGATGGGGGTGCCCAATCAGCTTCAGCAGGTTTTTCTTAACATCGCTCTCAACGCTCTGGAAGCCATGCCCCAGGGCGGTCGGCTGTGGGTAGCCACCGAGTTCACCTTTGTCGATAGGCAGGGACATAAACAGGAAAACGAGAAGCGCCACCCTACCCATTTGTTGGTCTCTTTTCAGGATACAGGCAAGGGCATAGCGGCCACCGATTTGAAGCGCGTCTTTGAACCCCTTTTTACCACCAAGTCCAAGGGCACGGGACTCGGTTTGACCGTCAGTCAGGCTATTGTGCACCGTCACCGAGGAACGATAGACATCGAGAGTGCAGAAGGGCTGGGAACAACGGTTTTCATCAAATTGCCCCTGGGAACAAGAGGAAGCACGTCTTGAGGGAGGTGAGAGATGAACTCTAAAGTGAAAGTCCTGATCGTCGATGATGAGCCAGCGGTTTGTTTTGGCCTGGAAGGGGTGCTTTCGGAAGAAGGCTATAGCGTGAGCAGCGTCTTTAGCGGCACCGAAGCCCTGGAACATATCGTCAAAGAAGAGTTCGACGTGGTGTTATCCGATATCAAGTTAGGGGATATAGACGGTCTTCAAGTCCTGGACGCTGTGAAAAGTTATGCGCCAGATACCGTGACCATCCTTTTGACCGGCCACGCCACCCTGGACAGTTCTATCCAGGCGCTGCGCAAAGGAGCCCACGACTATCTGCTCAAGCCTATAGCTTCCGAGGAGCTTAGACGCAGCATCCAAAAAGGACTGACGGAGCGACAGAAGAGCTTGCGTCGCCAGAACGTGTTACGCATTATGGAGCATCAGATCCGTGAACTGTACGCTGACGAGATAAGATCGACCGCAGATGAAATCAGCGGCCCCTGCCTGCGAGCCGGCGATCTGACCATTGATCTGGAGAGATGTCAGGCCATCCGTCAGGGCCAGGAAATCGCGTTGACTCCCACAGAGTTTGGACTCCTGACTTTATTGATTCGAGGGGAAGGACGGGTGTTCTCCTGCCAGGAAATCGTGCGCGAGGTGCAAGGCTACGAGTGCGATGAAGAGGAGGCCAGAGAGCTTTTGCGCATGCACATTTACCGTTTACGGCGGAAGCTGGAAGACGATCCCACCTCCCCTGACTACCTGGTGAACGTCCGGGGGCGGGGTTATACCTTCAAGGAGCACGAGGCATGAAGGGCCCTTTAGAGCTTACCCTAGATCGCAAACCCACACTTGACCGCCAACCAGGCGCTTTCCAGGGAGGCGTTCATGGAAATCGTGAGCAAATCGTGAGCCATAAGAATGAGAAAGTGAGGTATAATGAATGGATCATATTAAGATAATGAGACTATCGGAGTAGAGGAAAGGTGAGGAAGGGAGGAGATAAGAGGTTTATTCAGGCTTCGTGAGCATAAACGCACCAAAAGGTAAAGGGGAAGGACGTGATTGGAAAGCTCTTGGGTAACCGCTATAAGATCCTGCGCGGCATCGGTAGCGGTGGAATGGCCTGGGTCTACCTGGCTGAGGATACCTACGACCGCAGTCTGGTGGCGGTCAAGGTTCTTTACCCTCAATTCAGCGAGGACATGGCCTACGTGCAACGTTTCACGCGCGAGGCCAAGCTGGCCAGCGCCCTGTCCAATCCCCACATCGTCAGAGTGCTGGACTACGGAGCCACCCGCGAAATCCACTATCTGGTCATGGAGTATATCAAGGGCTGCGACCTCAAAGGGATCATCCAGGAAAGAGGGCCGCTGCCCTATCGCCAGGTTCTGGAGATCGCCACCCAGGTAGCCAAAGCGCTGCAGCACGCCAACAAATTCGGCATCGTGCACCGCGACATCAAGCCGCAGAATTTGATGATCACCGCCGAGGGCACGGTCAAGGTGTTGGATTTTGGCATTGCGCGGGCAGGAGCTTTGTCCTCCCTGACCCAATCGGGTTTTGTCGGCTCGCCCTACTACATCTCTCCCGAACAAGCCATGGGCGAGGAGGTAGACATTCGGTCGGACATCTACTCTCTGGGCGTGGTGATATACGAGATGTTGAGCGGGGAAGTGCCCTTCGAGGCCAAAAGTCCCTGCTCGATCATCAGTCAGCACATTGCCAGCGACCCTCCCCCCCTGCGTTTGGAGGACAGCGACCTTCCCGCCGTGGTGGAACAGTTGGTGAACAAGACCCTGGCCAAACACCCGGAGGATCGGTTTCAGACGCCAGAGGAGTTTTTGGAAGCCATCGCCTCTCTCCTCGTCGAGAGGAATCTGCCGCGAAAAGTGTTCATCCCTCCTCCACAGCCTTACATGGAAGATCCGGTGGATACTCTCTATCAGCAAGGAATAGAGGCCAGCCAGGCCGAGAACTGGCAAAGGGCCGCCGATCTTTTCAATCAGATCTTGAAGCTGGAGCCCGGCTACGCGGACGTGGCCGAACGGTTGGCGAAAGCAGAACAGCAGATTCATCTGGCCACCATGTATTCAGCAGCCAGATGGGCTCTGGAAGAAAAACGGTGGAAGGAAGCCATCGACAAACTGAGCAGGATCGTGGCTATCGACGAGGGCTACCGTGACGCCGCCCTGTTGTTGACCGAAACCAGCGCCGCCCTTCCTGGAGCCAAAAAAGAGGTAGTCGCCGAGACCAGAGTACAAGAGCCTCCTCCTCGTCCGGCCCCTACGGCCCCTGCGACCCCTGGATGGATCGAAACACACGGCAGGGCACTGGGGGTTGGGTTACTGGCGTTTATGGTGATCCTGCTGCTCGGTGGAGGCGCCTACGCCTATCGACGTTACAGCGGAATCAACGCCCAGGAAGCTCTGGAAGCCAGCTATCAGCGGGCTTTGGATTACATGGAGCAAGAACAGTGGGATCAGGCTCTCGAAGAGTTCGACCACCTGCTGGCTATCGCTCCCAACTATAAGGACGCCGCCCAGAAACGGGAAGAGGCTCGCCAGAAAGACCACGGAGCCAGCGGGGAACAACCACCAGACCACCTGTACGCCGAGGGCCAGGAGTATTACGCTCAGAAACAGTGGGACAAGACCATCGCCCGTCTGGAAGAGGTGCGCAGCCGAGACCCCACCTTCCATAAAGCCGCGGTGGAAGAGATGCTGTGCCGGGCCTACCTGGAACAGGGCAAGGCCCAGGTGCAGACTCTGGACGACGAGAGCGAGAAGCAACGGTTGGAAGAGGCCATCGTTGTCTTTGGAAAAGGGCTGGACGTCTGCCCAGAAGAAAAGGGCCTGCGAGAAGAAATGGGGCTGGTCCTGCTCTACCAGGAAGCTCTGGAGCTTTACGCCCAGCGCAAGTTGACCAAGTTTATCATCAAGCTGAGGGCCGTTTATGAGGAGCGGCCTGATTACGGAAGCGGGCAGGCGGCCCGTCGTCTGTATCGGGCCTACCTGGAAAGAGGGGATTTTTATCGCCAGCAGGGGGACCCGCTTTTGGCCCTGAAGGATTACGAAGCCGCTCTGGACCTGGAGGAAGTGGAGGATCGGAGCGCCGCCCAGGAACGACGAGAGAGCCTCCTGGCTTTGTCGGGCACCCCGACTGCGCGGCCGAAGCCAATTTCGACGCCCACCCCACTCCCAACCCCGACGCCGGAGGTTCCTCCCACGCCCCCCAGGATGTTCGAGCATCGGGCCCCTACTTTGTTGTCGCCGCCAGACGGAGCGCTCCTGATAATCGGTCGGCTTGAACCGCTCTATCTGGAATGGGAGCCGGTGGCGGGGTTGGCGGAGGACGAGTTCTACAACGTTACAGTGCTGCATTTTTATAACGAAGAAGCAGTGTATTGGGGTGACGCCACTCAGGAGACGAAGATCAGGTTTCCGCCGGAAGGCGGCTACGGCCAGTCGGACAAGGATTTGTTCTACTGGTGGGTAGAGGTGAGACAGACAAAGCAGATCAGGCAGGATGGACGGCCCGATGGTCCGCCTATCAGTCCCAAAAGCGAAGCCTGGACCTTTACCTGGCGGTGAGAAAAAAGACATGAGCGGGCTGCCCGGTTAGCGCAGGCCGCTTTTTATAATGTACAGGGCCGCGATGGGACTGACAACTTATTTGTACGTGGACCAGATGGGCGATCTGGTCATCCAGGCCGCCGAAGGTGGGGCCTCCTCGCATTTACCTGCCGAATGTCCAGAAAGAGCCATAATCTTACAGGCTGTCAGTTTTCGCCAGTTTTCTCGATTTGACAAAATCCAATAAACCTGGTATAATATACAATCGCGGTGTGTACGCGCTTGCAATGTGGCAACCCTGTCCGGTGGATTGGGTTTTTATATTTGCCCCCATTTATCACTTCTAGTTCCCCTCGCTTGGATCTCACAGAGGTGAAAAAGGAATAGCTGGCAGCAGCCAGCTCTCAAGCGAGGTTTGGAGGAGAAACAGGTAATTTGCTGTCCCCCTCAATAACCAAGGTAAGGTCGAGGAAGGTTATCCGCCTTCCCTGGAGTATAGATGATTTTGGTCAGATACTTCAGGGACGACTGGAAGGTAGCTTGCTTCTTTGGTGTTGTCTCCAAAAATCTCCTAACTCATCTTGTAAAAAGAATCTAGAGTTTACGCCTGTTAGGTGGAGTCCTAACGAGCCCCCGCTTGTTATTGGCTACTGGCTTGGCGATGTAGCCCACCGGATATAAGGAATTGAGGTGATATCCCTCCCACCGCGATAATTCTAAATCGATCCCATCGCCGCGATACAGGCGAACAATTATGGTTAAGGAGTGACCAATGACCATTAATTCAGGTTGTAAATCTTATGCCCGCATAAGCGACGTGCATCCCCTCCCTACTTTGATCGAAGCGCAATTGGGTTCCTTTCGCTGGTTCCAGGAAGAAGGGCTGCGCGAACTTTTTGACGAAATCTCGCCCATTCAAAGCTTCAATAAAAATTTAGAACTGCACTTTCTGGAATTCTGGTTCGACGAACCGAAGTACGGTGAAAAGGAATGTCGTGATCGGGATATGACCTTCGCCAGTCCTCTGTGGGTTAACGTCCGTCTGATCAACAGAGAGACCGGCGAGATCCAGGAACAGCCGGTGTTCATGGGCGATTTTCCGCTCATGACCGACAATGGCACCTTCGTCATCAACGGCGCGGAGCGGGTAGTAGTCAGCCAGCTCATCCGCTCCCCTGGCGTTTATTTTACCATCGAGGAAGACCGCTCCACCGGACGACAACTGTGCATGGCTAAACTGATCCCCAATCGGGGGGCGTGGCTGGAGTTCGAGACCAGCAAGAAGGACGTGCTATCTGTCAAGGTTGATCGCAAGCGCAAGATTCCGGTCACAGTCCTGTTGCGGGCCCTGGGCTACGGCGACGACGAGGAACTGCAAGAGCTTTTCCATCAATATGACAACATGCCTAATCATCCCTATATTGCCCTCACCATCGAGCGCGATCCGACCAGCAACGTGGAGGAGGCCCTCCTGGAGTTTTACAAAAAGCTGCGTCCTGGCGATCCGCCCACCCTGGACAATGCCAAAAGCTTTCTTAGTTCGCTGCTTTTCACCCGCCGCCGCTACGACCTGGGCAAAGTGGGGCGCTACAAGCTCAACAAGCGTCTGGAGCTAAACATCCCCCTCTCCCAGCGTACTCTGACCAAAGAGGACCTGGTCAAGGTGGTGGAACACATGATCCAGGTCAACAACGGGGTCGATAGTCCCGATGATATCGATCACCTGGGCAACCGACGGGTGAAGACGGTGGGCGAATTGATCCAGAATCAATTGCGCATCGGTCTTTTGCGCATGGAACGAGTGGTGCGGGAGCGCATGAGCATCCGCGACCCGGACCAGATCACTCCGATGACGCTGATCAACATCCGCCCGGTGGTGGCCGCCACGCGGGAGTTTTTCGGCGGCAGTCAGCTTTCCCAGTTCATGGACCAGACCAACCCCCTGGCCGAGTTGACCCACAAACGTCGGCTCTCGGCTCTCGGCCCTGGTGGCCTCCGCCGCGAGCGGGCCGGGTTTGATGTCCGTGACGTGCACCATTCGCACTATGGCCGCATCTGCCCCATCGAGACGCCAGAAGGGCCCAACATCGGCCTGATCGGCAGCCTGGCTACCTACGGGCGGATAAACGAGTATGGGTTCATTGAAACCCCCTATCGACGGATAGCCAGAACAGTACCCAACGAGCACCAGGCTGTCCTGGACAAAACTTTGCAGCAGCCCATCGTCGATCCCGACAGCGGCGAGGTAGTGGCTGAGGCCGGAACGGTGATCGGTCCCGAATTAGCCAGACGCCTCGCGGACTTGCCGCTGAAAGAGGTGCAGATTGCGCCGCTGGCTACCGACGAGGTCGCCTACCTGACCGCCGACGAAGAAGACAAGTACACCATCGCCCAGGCCAACGCTCCCCTAGATGAAAGAGGGCAGTTGCTCAATGCCCGTGTTTCGGTGCGGCGCAGCCAGAGATTTCTGATCGAAAACAGGGAGCGGGTAGATCACATGGACGTTTCGCCCAAACAGATCGTCAGCGTATCAGCGGCCCTCATCCCTTTTCTGGAACACGACGACGCCAACCGGGCGTTGATGGGTTCGAACATGCAGCGCCAGGCCGTGCCGCTCCTCGTCCCCGAAGCCTCTATAGTGGGCACCGGTATGGAATGGCAGGCCGCCCTGGATTCGGGACAGGTGATCGTGGCCCAGGAAGATGGCGAGGTGGTCAGCGTCACCGGTCGTCGCATTATCGTGGCCGGGGAGAACGGTCAACAGGTCTATAACCTGCGCAAATACAACCGTTCCAACCAGAGCACCTGTATCGACCAGCGTCCGGTGGTCAATAAGGGGGACTGGGTGCAGGCGGGCGACGTCCTGGCTGACAGTTCCTCCACCGATGGCGGGGAATTGGCTCTGGGGCAGAACGTCATCGTGGCCTTCATGGCCTGGGAGGGGGGCAACTACGAGGACGCCGTCCTCATCAGCGAGAGCGTGGTGCGTGAAGATAAATTCTCCTCTATCCACATCGAGAAATACGAGATCGAAGCCCGCGATACCAGACTCGGCCCCGAAGAGATCACCCGCGATATTCCTAACGTGGGCGAAGATGCCCTGAAGGATCTGGACGAGGAGGGCGTTATCCGTATCGGGGCCGAGGTAGGCCCTGGCGACATCCTGGTGGGTAAGATCACTCCCAAAGGCGAGACCGAACTTACGCCCGAAGAAAAACTGTTGCGGGCCATCTTCGGCGAGAAAGCACGGGAGGTGAAAGATTCCTCCCTGCGCCTGCCGCACGGGGAAAAAGGCAAGGTGGTCGATATAAAAGTGTTCAGCCGCGACGAACACCGCGACCTGCCGGCCGGGGTGGACAAACTGGTGCGGGTCAGCGTGGCCCAAAGACGCAAGGTGACCGAAGGGGATAAGATGGCCGGGCGCCATGGCAACAAAGGGGTGATCTCCAAAGTGGTGCCCATCGAAGATATGCCTTTTTTGGCCGATGGCACGCCGGTGGAACTGATCCTCAATCCCCTGGGGGTGCCGGCCCGCATGAATATCGGCCAGATTTTGGAAACTCATCTGGGTTGGGCGGCCAACCGCCTGGGCTTCCGGGCCATCTCGCCCGTTTTCGATGGGGCCGATGAGGAAGAGATTGCCGCCGAACTGGCCCGCGCCTGGATGATTGACCAGTCCTGGCACGAGGTGACAGAAAGGGCCTGGCAGTGGTTGACAGAAGAAGAGTACGACTCCCAGGATGTAGTAGACGATAATGAAGCCCGCCTTGTCTACCTGGAACAGTGGTTGGACGAAGCGGGGTGTGATTTTGACCAGGAAGAGCTATATGCCAACCCGGTTTACGCCCGTCGTCTGGCTCTCAGGCAGTGGTTGAGAGAACGCAGGCTAGATCCCGATGAACTGCTTGTCTTCGAGGACGACAAACGCTCTCTGGCCGAGAAACAGACTTCGGATCGTAAGGCGCGCCTGGCCTGTTTACGTCTCTGGCTGGAGACTCACGGACAGGACCCGACTGCTCTGTCTGACGAGGAACTGTCTGGGGCGGCCCTGCGTATCGGCAGGGAGAGCGGTCAGCCTATCCCTACCTCCGGCAAGATGACCCTCTACGATGGCAAAACAGGCGAGCCTTTCGATCAGCCGGTGACGGTGGGAGTAATTAACATGATGAAGCTGGCCCACCTGGTGGAAGACAAGGTGCACGCCCGTTCTACAGGCCCCTACTCTCTGGTCACCCAGCAGCCGCTGGGGGGCAAAGCCCAGTTCGGCGGTCAGCGTTTCGGCGAGATGGAAGTCTGGGCTTTGGAAGCCTATGGCGCAGCTCACACTCTGCAAGAAATGCTGACCGTCAAATCCGACGATGTGACCGGGCGGGTCAAAACCTACGAGGCCATCGTCAAGGGGGAGGACATTCTTGAGCCTGGGGTACCAGAATCTTTCCGGGTGCTGGTCCGAGAGCTACAAAGCCTGGGCCTGTCTGTAGAAGTCTTGAACGAGAACGAGGAGACCGTTCAGTTCGGTAAGGAGGAAAGCGAGGAAAAACTCCCCAGGCTGGGTTACGATCTGGGTCTGCCGGATTTTATGCGTTAAGAGCTATCTGAAAGGGGCCTGGCCTTTCCAAAGGGCCAGGCCCCCTGAAACGGATTTTTGATCACGGAGGTCATGGGTTAAAAATGGAAGTCAACGATTTCGATGCTATTCGTATCAGTCTGGCTTCGCCGGAACAGATCAAGAATTGGTCCTACGGCGAAGTTCTAAAACCGGAGACCATCAATTATCGCACTCTCAGACCGGAACGGGATGGCCTCTTCTGCGAGAGGATTTTTGGGCCAACCAAAGATTGGGAATGCTATTGCGGCAAATACAAGCGCGTGCGTTATAAGGGCATCGTGTGCGACAAATGCGGGGTAGAGGTGGCCCCTGCCCGTGTGCGCCGGGAGAGAATGGGACACATCGAGCTGGCCTCGCCGGTCAGCCATATCTGGTACGTCAAAGGGGTGCCCAGTCGATTGGGCCTCCTGCTCAACATCTCTCCTCGCAACCTGGAGCGCATCTTGTACTTTGCCCAGTACATCATTACCAAAGTGGACGAGGAGGCCCGTAATCGGGTTCTGGCTCGCATAGAGAAGGAGACCGCCGCCAAGATCGGCCAGTTGGAGGAAGAGGCTCAGGCCGAGCTTGAGGCCATCGAACTGGAGTTGGAGAATGAGCTGAATCGCCTGGCGGAACAACAGAAGGCCGCCCGGCGCGAGCTGGAAGAGCGCACTTCGGTGCTGACCGACAACCTGATGAATGAAGCCAAGCGCTTGCAGGATGGCCTGGAGAGCCAGTTGCATAGCCAGGCTCCCACCTCCATCGTTCTGCACTCTCCGGCCGCTTCCGACCTTGAGGGTGGGGCCACCATCGTGCAGGAGGGAGAGGTTATCGACCAGAAACATCTGGCCCGTCTGAAAGAGGCCGTTCAAACTCTTCTGAGTGACATCCAGGCCGCCAGCCACAGCGAACAGGCCGACGCCGAGCTTTTGATCAGCGCCGAAGGGGATCACCTGCGCCACGCGGTTGAGCAGCGTCTGGAAGACATCGAAACCAGGCTGGCTGGAGAAATAGACAAGGTGCGTTCGGCCATCGAGGAGGAGATGACCGAGCTGAAGGGCCTGGAAAAGATGCAATTCCTGACCGAGAACCGCTATTACGAGCTGAAGGACCGGTGGGGGAACGCTTTCGAAGCAGGCATGGGCGCCGAAGCTATTTATGACATCGTGGCTAACATGGAGCTGGACGCCATGGCCAAGGAACTCAGGGCCGAGATTCGCACCACCCGCTCCAAGCAACGGCGCAAAAAAGCCGCCAAACGGCTGCGGGTGGTGGAAGCCTTCCGCAAGTCGGGCAACCGCCCGGAGTGGATGATCCTTAAGATGCTGCCCGTCATCCCCCCGGACCTGCGGCCTATGGTGCAACTGGATGGTGGCCGCTTCGCCACCTCGGACCTCAACGATCTATACCGCCGCGTCATCAACCGCAACAACCGACTCAAACGTTTGCTGGAACTGGGCGCCCCCGATGTCATTGTGCGCAACGAGAAACGGATGCTTCAGGAGGCCGTGGATTCCCTGGTGGACAATGGCCGTCGTGGCCGGGCTGTCTCCCGCTCGGGCAAACGTAAGCTCAAAAGCCTGTCCGATATGCTTAAAGGCAAGCAGGGACGCTTCCGCCGCAACCTGCTGGGCAAACGCGTGGATTATTCCGGGCGGTCGGTCATCGTCATCGGGCCGGAGCTAAAGCTGCACCAGTGCGGCCTGCCCAAACGCATGGCCCTGGAACTGTTCAAACCCTTCGTCATGCGTCGCCTGGTGGAATACAACTATGCGCATAACATCAAGAGCGCCAAACGCCTGGTTGACCGCCTCAGTCCAGAGGTGTGGGATATGCTGGAAGAGGTAGCCAAAGAGCGCCCGGTGCTCTTGAACCGTGCTCCTACCCTGCACCGTCTGGGCATCCAGGCCTTCGAGGTGGTGCTTATCGAAGGGAGCGCCATTCAGATTCACCCCCTGGTGTGCGCCGCTTTCAACGCCGACTTCGATGGCGACCAGATGGCGGTGCACATCCCTCTCTCAGATGCGGCGGTCAAGGAGGCTCAACAGTTGATGCTGGCCTCCAGAAACCTGCTTTTGCCCGCCAACGGCGAGCCTATCGTGGGGCCCTCCAAGGATATGGTTCTGGGCTGCCACTACATGACGGTGGAGAAGCCAGGGGCCAAAGGAGAAGGCCGGGTCTTCGCCGATTTCGACGAGGTGGCTCTGGCCTACGATCTGCGGTCGGTCGATCTGCGAGCCAGAATCAAGGTTTGCTATCGTAGCTGGGTCGACGAGGTGAGCATAGATGAACTGGGGCTGAGCGAGCGGGTGCACGCCGCTCTCCAGAGCGCCGGGGTGCTGACCATCGGACAGGCCCTGGATAAACTGGATGAAGGCCGCACCAAAATCCTGAAGAGCATCCCAGACTTCGGGCGAGTGGCCCTGGAAGACCTGGAGCAGGCCCTGGAGGCCAAAGGTTGTTTCGAGATCGAACGACCGAAGGAGCCTTTGATCGAGACTACAGTAGGTCGTGTACTGTTCAACGCCATCCTTCCTCCAGAGTTGCGCTTTAAGAATCAGGTCATGGATAAAGGGGCGCTGAAAGAAGTGGTGGCCGAGTGTTACCAGAAGCTAGGTATGGAAAAGACGGCCAAATTGGTGGACGATATCAAATATCTGGGCTTCAAGTACGTCACCAAATCAGGGATGACCATCGCCATCAGCGATATCACCGTCCCCAAGGACAAAGAGCACATCCTGGAGGAGACCACTACCCAGGTGGAAGAGATCGAGCGCCAGTATCGACGGGGACTGATCACTGAGGACGAGCAGTACATCAAAATCGTCGAACTCTGGACGCGAGCCACCGACGACATCACCCAGGCGGTAGCCAGAGAGTTGGATCCCATCGAGTCCATTGGGGCCATGGCCGCTTCGGGGGCCACCAAAGGAGGCATCCAACCTATCCGCCAATTGGCCGGGATGCGTGGCCTGATGGCCGATCCCGCCGGGCGGATCATCGCCCTGCCCATCCGTTCCAATTTCCGTGAAGGGTTGACCGCCCTGGAGTATTTCCTTTCCACGCACGGGGCGCGCAAGGGCCTGGCCGATACGGCCTTGCGCACGGCTGATGCCGGCTATCTTACCCGGCGGCTGGTGGACGTGGCCCAGGACGTGATCATCGTAGAAGAGGACTGCGGCACCCGCAGCGGGCTGTGGATCGATGCCAGCAGCGCGGCCAGGGTGGGCGAGACCTTCCGGGAGCGCATCCTGGGACGGGCCGCGGTTTCCAACATAGTAGACCCCAAAAGCGGCGAAGTCATCGTCAGAGCCGGGGAGATGATCGAAGAAAGACACATCGAGGAGATCGAGAAAGCCAAAGACGAGTACGCCATTCCTTTCGGATACGACCTGCTGGTCAGAGAAGGGGAGTGGATCGAAGAGGGGACCGTCATTGCCAGGAGCGAGGAGGATCAAATCGTCAGCCGCGTAGCAGGCGAAGTCTCCTTCGAGGCCGGACGAGCCGGGACCTCGGCCCGCATGTTCGTGGTGGTACGCCGCATCAATAAAGCTTACGTCCGTTCTCCCATGACCTGCCAGACCCGCCATGGCCTGTGCAGCATGTGCTATGGTCGCGACCTGGCTAAAAATGGTCCGATCCAGATCGGCGAAGCAGTGGGCATTATCGCCGCCCAGAGCATCGGCGAGCCAGGCACTCAGCTTACCTTGCGCACCTTCCACACCGGTGGAGTGGTCAGCTCCGAGGATATCACCCAGGGTTTGCCCCGTGTGGAGGAGCTTTTTGAGGCCCGGGTGCCCAAGGGCAAAGCCGTTATCGCCGAGATCGAAGGGGTGGTCGATATCTACTGGGAGGACGATCAGCGTAAGATCAAAATCACCGACAGCAAAGTGGTGCGAAATGAGTATCCCATCCCGGCCGGGGCTGAACTGCTGGTTGAAGACGGCCAGGAGGTCGAGCCAGACACAGTCATCGCCAGGACAGAAACAGGCCAGGTCGTCAGCCGCATGAAGGGCCAGGTATTCCTGGAGGAGGGCCTGGCTATAGTGCGCCGTGAAGACGTAGACCAGCGTGAGTACGACGTCCCGCCGGCGGCCCATTTCCGGGTGGAGAAAGGGGCGCGCGTCAGGGCCGGAGAGCAATTGACCGAAGGCTCCAAGGACCCGCGCGATATCCTGCGCATTGAGGGCCGAGAGGTCGTACAGATATACCTCCTGGACGAGGTGCAGAAGGTCTATCGCTCTCAAGGGGTCAATATCAACGACAAGCACATCGAGACTATCGTCCGTCAGATGGTACGCAAGGTGCGGGTGCGGTCAGCCGGAGACACCGATTTGCTGCCCGGCGAATTGGTAGATCGCTTCACCTTCGAAGAGATCAACGAGGCCGTTCTGGCCGATGGCGGGCGGCCGGCCACAGGTCAGACCATTCTGTTAGGCATCACCAAGGCCGCCCTCAATACCGAGAGCTTCCTGGCGGCTGCTTCCTTCCAGGAAACGACCCGTGTTCTGACCGAAGCGGCGGTCAAAGGCAGCCGGGACAATTTGCGAGGGTTAAAGGAGAACGTCATCATCGGCAAGTTGATCCCGGTCGGTACCGGCTTCCTGGCCAGGCAGCAGAGAGACGAAAGGCGTCAGGAGATGCTCGACAAGATAGCCAGGCTTGAGGGAGAAAAGGCGTTTGGGTGAGAGCACACACGGATTACACAGGTAGCCAGGTCGCTGGACAGCAAGCAGACAGACACTCCGGCGACAGGCCCTAAAAACGAGAAGCCCCTGCCATGACCGGCGGGGGCTTCTTGGTTGTCTATCTCTCTGGTCCCATCTCTACCTCTAACTGGTGGGCCTCCAGAGGTTGTAGAAGTAGTTGAGTAGAGGGACGAACTCGCCGGTGGCTTTCTGATTGCCAGCCGCAGTGGGGTGGCTGTCCCCACTGCCATAGGCCGAGTAATTGCTGCCCCCGGGCTGGACGAGGTGCTGGACGGCCCCATTCCACCAGCGGTGATGGTTGCCGCCCTCCTGGTTCAGGTCGTTGGTGTTTGTGTCGCCGCCGTTGCTGGTCAGCACGTTGTAGAAGTCGAAGACGGCCACGTTGTTGTAGGCGTAACCGGCCAGCCAGTTATTGACCAGCCAGTTAGCCACAGCGCGGGCGTTGGCGGCGCTGGCGGCGTCGGTGCCGCCCTCTATCAGCGGCGGGGCCACAACCAGGACAAACAGTTTGTCCTGCCGGGTGGCGAAGTAGATCAGCAGGTCGCTGTAGATGCCCTTGACGTTAGCCACGGTCATGTACTCCGAACCGGAGTCCTGGCCGCGCAATGGGTTGCCGGGGCCGGTGTTGGGCGGGTCATTCGGGTTGCCGTCGATGTGGGAGTTGGGGTAGCAGGACTTGAACATCACGATCTCGTTCTCGCCGCCGGGGTCGGTAGCCAGACGGGAGTAGTCGGAGTGCTGGCCGTATTCGGTGTAGAGAGCGCCCAGATAGGTGGCGCTGTTGGGGCCGAGGAACCAGTTGTACCAGTGGCCGATGTCGGTGTTGTCGCCGATGGTGTCTGGCCCCCAGCCGTAGTTGGTATCGCTGACGAAGTAGTTGTTGTCGCGCAGGGCGGCGCCCAGGCCACCGCTATGCACCGTGTCGTAGCCTACGTCCTGGAGCCAGTATTCCCCGCACGAGTGGTGGATGAAGATGAGTTTCACCGGCGCGGCGGGCGGGTTCGGCGTCGGGCCGGGCGTTACGGTAGAGGTGGGGGTCGTGGTCACCGTTGGCGTTACCGTCGTGGTAACCGTCGGCGTCACCGTAGTGGTAACTGTTGGCGTGGTAGTAACCGTTGGCGTTATAGTAGCTGTCGGCGTCGGTTCGAGAGCGGGGCCCTTAAGGATGAGGCTCAGGTAACAGGCGCCAGCCTGGTCAGCCTGGTAGAGAGTGAAATCGGCGTCAGAGTCGTCGTAGATGGTGGCAGGGCTGAGCACACTGGCTACCCGCACGCGGGCGTGGGTGGTCGGGGTGAGGGGCGTCGTCCAGGTATAGAGGCCGGTGTTGGTCAGGGGAGAGGTGATGGTATGGGTGGTGGTGAAGCCATCGGTGGAGTAGAACAGGCTGACCTGGGGCACGGTGCCAACGGTGGTCCAGCGGATGGGATGAGCACTGCCCATCTGCCAGGACTCGCCGCCGTTGGGGCTGAGCAGGGTCAACGAGGGGCCAGCGCCACCGGACTGCCAGCGGTTGTAGAAGACGTTGAGCAACTGGACGAACTCGCCGGTGGCTTTCTCCCCGCCGGCCGCAGTGGGGTGGCTGTTCGTGGAGCTACTGGCATAGGCCGAGTAATTGCTGCTCCCGGACTGGACGAGGTGCTGGACGGCTCCATTCCACCAGCGGTGATGGTTGCCGCCCTCCTGGTTCAGGTCGTTGGTGTTTGTGTCGCCGCCGTTGCTGGTCAGCACGTTGTAGAAGTCGAAGACGGCCACGTTGTTGTGCGGATAAGCGGTCAGCCAATCATTGACCAGCCAGTTAGCCACGGCGCGGGCGTTGGCAGCGTGGGTGGCGTCGGTGTCACCCTCCACCAGCGGCGGGGAGACGATCAGGATAAACAGTTTGTCCTGCCGGGTGGCGAAGTAGGTCAGCAGGTCGTTGTAGACGCCCTTGACGTTAGCCACCGTCATGTGCTCCGACCAGGCATCCTGGCCGCGCAGGGGGTTGTCGCCAGTGGTGGGTGGGTCGGCGGGGTTGCCGCTGATGTTGGAGTTGGGGAAACAGGACTTGAACATCACGATCTGATTCTCGCCGCCGGGGTCGGTAGTCAGGCGGGAGTAGGGAAGAGTATCGGGGTGCTGGTCGTATTCGGTGTAGAGTTCGTTCAGGTAGGTGGCGCTGTTGGGGCCGACGAACCAGTTGTACCAATGGCCGATGTCGGTGTGGTCGCCAATGGAGTCGTAACCAACGTCCGCATCCGCCGGCCCCCAGCCGTAGTTGGTGTCGCTGACGAAGTAGTTGTTGTCGCGCAGGGCCATGCCCAGACCGCCGCTGAACTCGTCGTAGCCCTCGTCATGGAGCCAGTTTTCACCAGTGGAGTGGTGAATGAAGATGAGTTTCACCGGTGAGGCGGGCGGGGTGGGGTTGTCGGCAGCCGGGACAAGGATGGTAGGGAACGCGGCCGAAGCCACCAGCCCGATGCCGACAAAGAGGATAACCATAGAAATGACGAAACTGAACACCATTCTGATCCTCATGACTTTACTTTGTATACTATACTCGGAGCGACACGATTGTATAGTACACATCCTCCTTTTCTCCTTTTTTGGTTGTGCGTCGCTCTTAGCGAAGATAGACGAAAACAACCTCCTCACTCTTTCCCCTCCCCAGGGGAGGATACTTTCTCCCGAACGAATTCTAAAGTCAAGAAGTAAATATGGCGGCTCAAAAGTACCCCTAAAAGCCAGCGCCGTACACACAACGAACGTTCGTTGCTGTGCGCGGCGCCTTCGCCCGTCTTTCAGACGCGGCAGATCGTTATCTGCACAATCATAATACCCTATTTTTCCAAAAAAGGCAAAATGGTCTCTGATCTCGGCTGCATTCTGGATTTTTCGAGTTCTCAGCCTCCTAGCTGCCTGGCATATCCATGCCCACCTGCTTGCTGCTCGCTGCTTTTTTAACCTGGTCGTACACCATTTTGAGGGGAAGGCCCTGGCGTGCGGCGACCCTTCGACAGTCTTCGTACTCAGGGGAAACGTTCAGAACCTGGCCGCCTGCCCGACCGACCTTGACCGCCACCTGGCCGTAAGCGGTCTCCACCATCACCTGCTCCCTGATCAGCTTTCTCCTCTCCACCTGGTAAAGTCTGATCCCCAGGGTAGTGGTCTCCTCGAAGATGAGGGCCAGGGCCTCGTTCAGCAATTCCTGTTCTTCCAGCAGGACGCTGAGCATGACGGCCGGCCGATTCTTCTTCATGTAGATGGGAGTGAGAAAAACGTCCATCGCTCCCAGGGCGAAAAGGCGGCCCATCACGTGCTCGTAAAACTCCGGGTTCATGTCGTCGATGTTGGCCTCGATCATCACTGCCCTTTCCTGCTGATAGTCGCTCTCAGCTTCCTCGGTCGAACCGAGCAGGAGACGCAGGACGTTAGCTGTAGGGAGGTCCCTTTGCCCCGCCCCATAGCCCACGGATTCGGTCCGCATCAAGGGAGGCGGGCCAAAGTCTGCGGCCAGGCTGGTGATGATGGTGGCCCCCGTAGGGGTCACCAGTTCGGCCTCTACGTCACGGCCATAGACGGGCACGGCCTTGAGCAGTTCCAGGGTGGCAGGGGCCGGCAGAGGCAGGGTGCCGTGAGCGCATTCTACCGTGCCTCGCCCCAGGGGCAAATGGGAAGCGTAAACCTTCCGCACCCCCAGACATTTCAGGCCCACAAAGGCCCCCACGATATCAATAATGGCGTCCAGGCCGCCCACTTCGTGAAAGTGAATGTGCTCCACGGTGGTGCGGTGCACCCTGGCCTCCGCAGCAGCCAGGCGGGCGAAAGCCTGTTTACTGACCTGCTTTATCTCGTCGTCCAGGGCGCTGGCCTCCAGGATGGCCTCGATGTCGGACAGTCTCCGCTCCACCCCTTTTTCCACGACCTGGACCTCGACCAGGGTAGCCGATATTCCCCGCCTGGTCACTTTTCGGGCCTCGATCTCGTAACCGGAAAGGCCCAGTTTGGACAACTCGCGGCGCAACTCTTCGATCTCCAGTCCGGCATCGATCATGGCCCCCAGGGTCATGTCGCCGCTGATGCCGGAGAAACAGTCGAAATAAGCAATCTTCATCTATCTATCCTCTCCTCACCAGGGGCCTGGCGCTCTGGAAGTGCCAGACCCCTTCACATATGATTGATCATAGACGCCAGCCAGCCGGCCCCGAAACCGTTGTCGATGTTGACCACGGCCATACCCGCCACGCAGGAGTTGAGCATAGCCAGCAGAGCAGCCAGCCCGCCCATGCTGGACCCGTAGCCTACACTGGTGGGCACGGCGATAACCGGGCAGGCCACCAATCCGCCTACCACGCTGGCTAACGCCCCTTCCATGCCGGCCACCACCACCGCCACGCGCGCCTCAGCTAACATCTGGCGGTGGGCCAACAGCCGATGCACTCCGGCCACCCCCACGTCGTAAAGGCGCTCCACCCTGCTGCCCAACAGTTCAGCCGTCACCGCCGCCTCTTCAGCCACCGACAGGTCGGCGGTTCCGGCGCTCGTCACCAGGACGTAATGGTCGTTGGCTGCTGGCTCTCGCTCGCCCACAGCGATGATGTGGGCCTGGGAATAATAACGGGCCGCAGGCAGAACCTTCAGCACAGCGCGGTAAATTTCCTCGTCGGCGCGGGTAGCCATCGCCAGGGAATTGCGCCCGGCCAGACGAGACATGATCTCGGCTACCTGCGCCGCGGTCTTGCCCTGGGCAAAAACCGCTTCAGGGTACCCCTGGCGCAAAGGGCGGTGATGGTCCAGGCGGGCGTAACCCAAATCTTCGTAGGGCAGATCGCGCAGGACGGTCAGCGCTTCGTCTATCTCTACCGTTCCCTGGCGCACTTCCTGGAGCAGATGCCGCAATCGTTCGATATCCATAAGCTAAACTATAGCACCTCGTTCATGCTGCCGCTGCGAAAACCGGCCAGGTCTAAAGTGACGTAAACGTAGCCCAGTTCCCGCAGACGGGCCACGATTTTCTCTCGATGAGCCAATACGAGCGGGAAGTCCTGCGGCCTGACCTCGATGCGGGCCGTGTCGCGGTGGTGGCGCACCCGCAGTTGCCCCAGGCCCAGGCGGCGCAGAAAAGTTTCGGCCTGGTCAACCTGGCGAAGCTCTTCGACGGTGATGGGCCGGCCATAGGGAAAGCGGGAGGCCAGACAGGCCAGGGAAGGCTTGTCCCAGGTGGGCAGGCCCAACACTTTGGAAATAGCCCGGATGTCGGCCTTGGTGAGGCCGGCTTCCAGCAGGGGGCTGCGCACTTTCAACTCGGCGGCGGCCCGCATACCGGGCCGGTGGTCGCCCAGGTCGTCGTAGTTGGAGCCATCGACCAGGTGAGCAAATCCACGCTGGCGGGCGATGTCCGTCAACCTGGCGAAACGGTCGCTCTTGCAAAAGTAACAGCGGTCGGGCGAATTAGCCACGAAATCAGGATCACCCAGTTCATCGCTCTCGACCAGCAGGTGTTCCACCCCAATCTCGCGGGCCAGGGCGCTGGCCTCCTCCTGCTCCCATTGCGGATGGAGCGGCGAGGTGGCGGTGATCGCCAGAACCCGCTCCGGCCCCAGGCGGTCGCGGGCCGCCTTCAGAAGCAGGGTGCTATCTACCCCGCCGGAATAGGCCACCACCACGCCGCCCATCTCCCCCAGGATGTCCTGCAAAACGGCCCACTTCCTGGCCCTTTGTGGGTCGTCCAGCAGACACGGATTATGGTCACGGATCACACGGATTGTCTCGGTCATGGTCGCACTCTACTCCTGGTCATTTCTAGCGCTTGAGGCCATCGAGGGAAGCGATGATACCTTGCATGGCCTGACACACGGGCGTATCCGGAGGCAACTGCGCTAGAGGCGTGCCCAGGGCGTCGTACTCAGCCACGATGGGGTCGAGAGGGATGAGGCCGAGCAGGTTTAGCTTTTGCTCGGCGATGACCTGCTCCAACTGTGAGGGCAGGCGCGGGTGCCCTTCTTCGTCGGTGGGGACGCGGTTGACGATGAGGTGCACCTCTCCCACCCATATTTTAAGCTCCTGGGCCAGAGCAGCCGCCCGGCCAGCCGCCAGCAGCCCGCGCATGGTGGGGTCGGAGACGAGAAGCAAGAGGTCCACGTCCCTGGTGGTGCGGCGGCTGAGGTGTTCCAGCCCGGCCTCGTTGTCGATGACCACGTAGTCGTAAGCCTGGGCCAGGCGGTCGATGAACAGGCGCAGCATGTTATTGGCCGCGCAGTAGCAGCCTGGCCCTTCGGGACGCCCCATAGCCAGCAGATCGAAGCCTGGCTCCTCCGTGAGAGACTGGCTGATGCGCAGATCAAGGTAATCCTGCTTGCTCATGCTGCCCATACTGCCCTTTACCCTCTCCAGGGCTTCCTCTCGAATGTCGCCCACCGTATCCTCAAGAGGCACTCCCAAAGCCAGATTAAGGTTGGTGCTGGGGTCGGCGTCGATAGCCAATACCGCCCCCGGCCTGTTTTCAATCAGATATCTGATCAGCAA
Source organism: Anaerolineae bacterium (assembly GCA_034417895.1). Classification (GTDB taxonomy): domain Bacteria; phylum Chloroflexota; class Anaerolineae; order CAZYHC01; family CAZYHC01; genus DAOULT01. The sequence goes on from DAOULT010000087.1 coordinate 37,912, forward strand.
GGTGGCGACGGTGGTTTTGCCCGTCCCTCCCTTGCCGGCGATAGCGATGGTTACAGTCATTCACAAATCTCCTTCACACCTATAGATATAGTAGTAACGATTTCAATCGTTATCCTCATGGTCGAACGACTAAAGTCGTCACTACCAACCCGATCTACCACGGTTCCTGCAAGCCCTTCAGGCAGGGGTTCTCCACGCCCTTGTGCTGAACGAGCACCTTGAAGATCTCGCCCATGCCGCCGGGCATGATCAGGCGTTTGAGGGCCAGCCTGGCCCGCCGCGTCTCCTCCTCCCCGTCATCTCCTCCCGGCCAGCGGGCCGCCTCTTCCAAAATTCCCAGGGCCAGCAGGAATTTCATCTGGGTGGTGAAGCCGCAGGTCTTCAGCCCTACTTCCTGGCCCTTACGTCTCAGGGCGCTGAAATCGACGTGGGCCGTAAGGTCCTGGCGGCCTATGACCTGGTAGGGATTGACGGTGGCGCGGTGTTGCCAATAGCCGAGCAGCGTCCCCTGCGGGAAACGCGGGCCGTAGAGCTGCCGGGCTTCGTAGCCGTAGTCGATGGTCAACACGAAGCCCCGACGAAGAGCGGTCGCCACCTCCTCCAGCCAGTCCAGGGCCGCCAGGTTGACCTCCGCTTCCTGGCCCTCGGCCAACTGGACGCCAGCCTGGGCAAAGTAATCGGCCAGTTCCGGCCGCGAGAGTTCGCCTTCGAGTTCGACGAAGCGCTCGCCCGATAGGACGACATATATCTCCCACAGACGGCCCTCAACCTGCTTCACGCGGTGCACGGGAAAGGCGTCCACCACCTCGTTAGAGAGCACGCAGCCCACCAGCGAAGGGCCAGAAGCAAACTCGGCCAGGCCCCTGAACCAGTTCACCTTTCCATCGGGCAGATTCAGCGCCGCCAGGTTCTCTTTCTGAGTCTCGACCAGGTGCGGGCTGATCTCGATTATGACGTAACGGGCTGCTTCCAGGAAAAGCGGCCAGCGGTTCCGCAGGGCGCTCAGGATGTCGCCGGCCAGCAGCCCCGTACCGGCCCCGTACTCGACGATGGTGAAAGGCCAGGGTCGCCCCAGAAGCCCCCACATCTCGTAGAGCTGCACGGCGAGCATGGCCCCGAAGAGGGGATGGACGTGGGCGCTGGTGTAAAAGTCTCCCTCCGGCCCGATTTTGCGCTGCGGCGCGATGTAATATCCCTCAGTGGGATGGTAGAGAGCCAGGGCCATGAAGCGGGCAAAGGTGATCGGCCCCTGCTCCTCTATCACCCGCCTGACGTGCTCCTTCAGAGCCGGGTTGCAGACGCAGCCAGGTTTCATACATTCAACTATATCACAACAGCTACCAGCAGTCAAACGTCAAGGCGGATCAACTCCCTGGACAAAGTGGTCAAAGTCTCCGCGCCGTGGGCCGTGACTGCCACGTTGTCCTCAAGGCGTACTCCACCCAGGTCCGGGAGATAGACGCCCGGCTCTACGGTAAAGGTCATGCCCGGCCTCAGAACCACGTCGTTGCCCTCCACGATGTAGGGAGGTTCGTGCACTTCCAGACCCAGGCCGTGCCCGGTGCGATGGATGAAATACTCCCCGAAACCGGCTTCGACGATGACCTTGCGAGCGGCGCGGTCCACCTCCTGAGCGGGCAGGCCGGCGCGCACCGCCTCCCGGCCGGCGCGATTGGCCTCGCGCACCGCCTGGTAAGCCTCCTCCAGCCTGGGGTCGATCTGGCCCAGAGCCAGGGTGCGGGTGATATCAGCGCAGTAGCCGCGGTAGATGCCCCCCCAATCGACGATGATCACGTCGCCAGGCTCAAAAGGGCGCTCGGATGCCGCCCCGTGAGGCAAGGCGCTGTTAGGCCCACCCTGCACCAGAGGCTCAAAGGAGAAACCTTCCGCTCCAGCCTCTAGCAGAGCGATCTTCACCTGGGCCGCCAGTTCCAGCTCGGTGAGGCCGGGCCGGATGAGGCTCTTAACTTCCTCCAGGGCCTGGGCGGTGATACGGGCGGCCTGGCGCATGTTCTCGATCTCGGCCTCATCTTTGATCATGCGCAGTTCGGCCATGATGGATTCCAGAGCTTCGAGGTGGCAGCCGGGAGCGTACTGCTCCAAAAGCTTAAGCTCCAGAGCACGCATACCCAGATACTCCACGCCGATGCATTTGCCCGCCAGGCTGCTACAGGCTTTCTGGAAGGCTGCCTCATATCCCTCCTCGTCGGTGTAAGAGAAGACCTCGGCCCCCCAGGCCGGCTCGATGCGGGCCGCCTCGAAATTGGGGACAATGAAGCTCGGCCGGCCCTCGGCCGGGAACAGGGCCACGATAGGACGCTCCACCAGGATCATATCCAGCCCGGTCAGATAGATCAGGCTGGAACCGGGCAGCAGGGCCACGTAGTCCAGATTGTGCGCCCGTTGCTGGCGGGCCAGCTTGTGCACACGTTCTTCCAGCATCTTTCACCTCCTGAGACTTGATTATACAATACGTCACTGGTGATTATTCCTTTGTAAGACGTAATTGAGGTATTCAATTTCTCCACTTCTAAGCCCTTCGTATATCCTTGACCCCTTGGCCCCCGTGAAAGATTCCAACGATTTACGTAGTAAGCGGGGCGCTTTGCGCTGAATCATAGCCAGTTTGTTTTCATGGTTCAGCTCCAGGGCCTTGAGAACATTAGGAGTTATTACTTCCTCTCTCAGCAATCTCAACCCGGAGCCGTTTAGCTGCTCCCGTAAAGAAAAAAGCTCCTCCCTGCTACGAAAGTCGGCAAATAAGAAATGTCCATTGGGACGAAGGACTCTGTACACCTCTCTGAGAAAACGTTCCATGTAGCCATAGCAATGTGAGGACTCTACGTTCACAACAACACAAAACGTATTATCTTCAAAAGGAAGGGTTTCAGCATCTCCATGAAAAAAGGAAAGTCCTTCCATAGAATAATACCTGTGGCAAAAATCAATAGCTTTTTCCGAGAAATCTACCCCGGTCATGGATTTTGGCTCAAGATGGCTCATAATGTAAGACGAACCTCCTCCGCGCCCGCAGCCAACCTCCAACACATCCTTTCCCCTCAGATTAACAGCGCTGGCAACGTGGCGATAAAGCTGAATACAAAAGCGGTATTTTTCATCCGAATCTGTCAAGGATAACTTTTTGGCATTTGCATTGAGATTGGCAAAGCCGTAATTCATGAAAAGCAAATCCGCATCCCCATCATTAGCTGCCAGGTATTGATACCACATTCTCCAAAGGGAGCGTTTTATTTCCGGCGAGATGCGGCATAGCAGTCTAAAAGCGTCAGTAAAGTAGAACCTGTTTCCCGTATCTGGGTGAGGCGCGTTTGTTACATTGTTCTTAACTTGCATGGTTTACACTTCCCTTAAGTAAGTTTTTATGGATTGCAAATTTTTAGCTCGTGGACACCCCTGTTTTTCAGTTGCTCATCTTGCCCCTCCATCTACCCGGTGTGCGTCCGGTATCAGCAGTTCATAAAACTGTGTTTCTCATCCACAGAAAACACAGAGTCACAGAGGGAAAAATTTATTTCTCTGGGTCTACTGTAACCTCTGTGACTTGAAGCGGCGCCACCAGGCTAAGTTGTGTAATATACAGAGTATACCTCAATTTTGGTTCTTGTGCAAAACTGTAAAGCTTCTTGACATCGCTCATTATCTGTGGTAAACTTTATTTAGAGCGTTAGCTACACCCAGGTCGATTCCCCCGCGACGGCGGCCGGCTAAAAGCGTCTCCCCTCTATCAGCTTATTTCGGCCCAGGCCCTCAAACAGATACACAGCTATAAGGCGAATCAGTATGATAACTAACATAGGGGAAACGGAAAAACAACTGGCAGCACAACGACTGTGGCAGATAGTTGTCAGTGCGCTGGTCATCTCTGCTCTGGCCCTGGCCGTGCTCGTCAATCTGATTGCTCCCTGGTCGGCCTGGCGTTGGACCGGACAACCTTTCATGGGCGTGTTCTTGGAACACACTCTGGTTATCAGCCCCACCCAGGGTCATAGCTCCCCGCCGGCCGGACTGACCTGGCCCAGGCGCCTGCTGGCAGTCAACGGTCAGCCCGTTCGCAGCCAGGACGAAGTGGGGCGCCTCCTGGCCGCGGCCGGCCCGGAGCAGACGGTTACTTACACCCTGGAATGTGAGGACGAAGCTGGAGGATGGAAGGAGTGTCAGGTCTCTGCTCCGGTGACGACCTTCCCCTCTCGCGATCTGACAACCCTGTTCTGGGTACCTTACTTTATCGGTCTGGTCTATCTGGCCGCCGGAGCAGGGGTCTACTGGCTCAAAGGAAGCACACGAGGCGGACAGGCTTTTGCTTTTTTCTGCGCTTCTCTGTCCATCTTCACCGCCCTTTTCTTCGACATGGTGACCAACCATTGGTTTGTACGTCTGTGGACGGCGTCCATGTCTGTCCTGGCCGCCAGCGTCATCCATCTGGGTCTGGTTTTCCCCGAAGAGAGGCCCTTGATCAAGCGTCATCCTCCTTTGCGTTTCCTGCCCTACCTGCCGGCCCTGATTCTGATCGTTCTATCTCAGTTTTATCTCTTCCATCCCCGCGACCCACGAGCTTACTTCGTCCTCTGGCGCTGGAACTACACTTATATTGGCCTCAGTATTTTCGCCTTTTTCGCTCTGGTAATGTACGTGCGCCTCAAGCCATCTTCTGAGGTGATCAAACGGCAGGCTCGCACCATTCTGTTAGGCAGTGCAGCGGCCTTTGCGCCTATCACCATCTGGGTGGTATTGGCCTCCTTACAATTAAACTTTTATTTCCGCACCGAGCTATACTTTCCGCCCCTCATCCTTTTCCCCATTTCTATTGCCTACGCCATCCTTCGCTATCGTTTGTTGGACGTCAATCTGGTGATCAGCCGGGGCCTGGTCTACTCGGCGCTGACCGTGATCGTGACCGGTTTGTACTTCCTGCTGGTCAACCTGGCAGGCCAGTTGTTCCGCATTGCCTCTCCGGCCGGCAATCCTGTTCTCATGGCCGTTGTGATCCTGATTCTGGCCCTGGGCCTCAATCCTCTCAAAGACAGATTACAGCGCGCCGTGGACAGCGTTTTCTACAAAGACCGCCTGGATTACCGGCAGGCCCTGCAAGATTTCAGCCGCGCCCTGACGGCTACCCTGGAACTCCCTGTGCTCTTCGACATGCTGTTAACCCGCCTCTCAGAACTCTTCCACGCCGAACGGGCTATCATCTTCCTGTTCGAGGAGGACTCAGGGAGCTACATCGCTCAGCAGGCGCTCGGGATGACCGAAGGCGCGGCTCGTTCCATCCGCTTTGATAAAAATAACCAGACCGTGCGCTGGTTAATAGACAAGGGCCTGCCGCTCTATCTGGAAGGCGAAGAGGGAAAAACGCATCCTCCACACCTCCCGGCAGAAGAAAAAGCCCGCTTTCTGGCCCTGAATACCCCGCTTTTTATTCCCTTTCAAACCAAGGGGCGGTTGATCGGGTGGCTGGCTTTGGGGGCCAAACGCTCCGGCGACCTTTACAGTCGGGACGATCTGACCTTTCTCAGCACCCTGGCCGACCAGACTACCATTGCCCTGGAAAATGCTCAACTGTACGAACGCACCGAGGAACGGGCCAAAGAACTGGGCACCCTCATCGAGGTGGGCCAGACCATTGCTTCGACCCTGGATCTGCAAACCGTGCTAGGCTCGATCATGAACAAGGTGGCCGACCTCCTGGATGTGGAAGCCGCCTCTCTCCTGCTGATGAACGAGGAAGGCACGGAACTGGTCTTTCAGGTAGCTTTGAGTCCCTTTGGAGATGATTTCGAGTCCATTCGGGTCCCGGTAGGGAAAGGCATCGCCGGCACGGTGGCCGCCCAGGGCCAACACCTGATCGTCAACGATGTCCAGCGCGATCCCCGCTTCTGGGTAAAAGTGGACGAAGCCACCAGCTTTTCCACCAGGAGCATCCTGTGCGTCCCTCTGATCAGCAAGGAGCGGGTCATCGGGGTTATCGAGGCCATCAACAAGCGAGGCGGCAACTCTTTTAACGAAGAAGAAGCCAAGCTCTTATCCTCCTTTGCCACCCAGGCGGCCATCGCCATCGAAAACGCCCAACTGTACACCATGACCGATCAGGCTCTGGCTAAAAGGGTGCAGGAACTAAACACTTTGCAGGAAATCGACCGCCAGCTTAACACCACCCTGGATTTTGATCAGGTGATGCGCCTGACGCTGGATTGGGCTTTGGTAACCACCGCCACGGACACGGGCGTGCTGGCCGTGGTTGATCGCGAGCAGAAAGGTCTGTTGCTTCTGGCTCACCGAGGTTATCCCGAAGAACACGAGCGTTACCGTACCGAACCGTGGCCCCTCGACCGGGGAGTAGTTGGCCGCGTGGTCCGTACCGGGGAACCGGCCCTGGCGCTTGATGTATCCCAGGATCCCGATTACGCCCAGGCCATCGCCACCACCCGCTCTCAGTTGACCGTTCCCGTTGTGCGCGAAGGGCAGGTTATTGCCGTCATCAACCTGGAAAGCCCCGAACTGGCCCGTTTCAGCCAGGAAGACCAGGACTTTCTCATGCGTCTGGCCGACCACGCCGCCATCGCCATCGAAAACGCCAGGCTGTACGCCGACGTCAAACGGGCTAACGAAGCCAAGTCGGAATTTGTGTCCATCGTCTCCCACGAGTTGAAAGTGCCCATGACCTCTATCAAGGGTTATGCCAAGCTACTGGCCATAGGGGCGGTCGGTGAACTGAGCGAGGCGCAACGGGAGTTTCTGCACACCATCATCTCTAACGTAGATCGGATGGACACCCTGGTCAAAGATTTGCTGGAAATCTCTCGCATCGAGACGGGCCGCTTGAAGCTGGACAAAAAGCCGGTCAGCCTCCATACCGTTGTCAACGAAGCAGTGCGGATCGTGCAGGGCGAAATTGAGGCCAAAAACCTGACCCTGACCCTCAACCTGCCCGAAGACCTGCCCCTGGTGTGGGGGGATCAGGCCCGTCTGGTCCAGGTTATGAACAACCTGTTGAGCAACGCCTACAAATATACCCCGCCAGGGGGAAGCATCACCGTCGAGAGTCGGATAACTGTTGAACCGCCCCCGTCGAATGGCAAGGACGCAATGTCACCCTTCGTCCTGGTCAGCGTGACCGACACGGGCGTAGGCATCTCTGAAGACGACCAGGATAAAATCTTCACCAAATTTTTCCGCGCCGATCACCCCCTGGTGCAAGAGGTAACCGGCACAGGGTTAGGACTGTCTATCACCAAAAGCATCGTGGAAATACACGGCGGTCGCATCTGGGTGGAGAGCGAGCCGGAGCAGGGCAGCACGTTCTATTTCACCCTGCCTGTAGTGACGACTTAAGTCGTCACTACAACAGGCTAGCTAAACCCTCCAGAACCCCATCTACGTCCGCTTCTCTCACACAACCCATGTGCCCGATGCGCAACAAGCGGCCCCGAAGCGGCCCCTGACCGCCTCCCACCAGAATGCCCCGCTCCTCCCGCAGCCTCTTTACAAGGGTATCGCCCTCCACCCCTTCCGGCAGCCGCACGGCAGTCACAGTATCCGAGGCATAGGTCTCATCCTCCACCAGAAGCTCCAGGCCCAGGGCCTTGACGCCCTCTCTGGTGTAGCGGGCCACGCGCTGGTGGCGAGCGAAGATGTTAGACCGACCTTCTTCAGCCATCAACTCCAGGGAGCGGCCCAGACCATACATGGCCGACAAGGCCGGGGTAAAGGGGGTCTGCCCCTGCGCGGCATAGCGTCGGACCAGGCGCAGGTCCCAGTAAAAACGGGGGGTCTGCGCTTCTTCCACTGCGGCCCAGGCGCGGTCGCTCAGGCCGATCATGGTCAAGCCCGGCGGAGCCATCCACGCTTTCTGCGAGCCGGTGATGACCGCGTCGCAGCCCAGGGCGTCCATCGGCAGATCGATGGCCCCCAGGGAGCTGATGGCGTCCACCACCAGCAGGGGTCGGGCCTGGCCCAGGGAGTTAATCGCCCCGGCAATGGCCGCCAGATCGTTGGTCAAGCCGGTGGAGGTCTCATTATGGACGATCAGAACCAGCTTAAAAGGGCCGTCGCTAACCAGCCGCTCCCCGATGATCTGCGGGTCGGCAGCCTGCCCCCAGGGGAACTCCAGGCGAGTCAACTGCGCCCCGAAAACTTCGGCGATGGCAGCCAGCCGCTCCCCGAAGTAACCGTTGATCACGGCCAGGACGCGGTCGCCGGGCGAGAGCAGGTTGACGATAGTCGCCTCCTGCCCCCCTGTGCCCGAAGCGCTTAGCACGAACACCTCCCCTTCGGTCTGGAAAAACTCCTTCAAACGGGCGATGATCCCTTTCAGCAGGGCCGCAAACTCCGGCCCCCGGTGATTGATCATCTGCTGGCCCACAGCCTGTATTACTTCCTCCGGCAAAGGCGTTGGGCCGGGAATGCGTAGCTCCATATTTCAGTGCCTCCTTGTAGTAATTTGATGGATGTGATACAATTATACCTGATCCTGAGCTTGTTATCAACCCCCGGCTGCCATAATTGGGTGAAAGGAAAGCTGAAATGGCAAATAGAACGTTGCATATAACCTTACCTGAAGAGCGAATTCAGGACTTGCAGAGAATAGCCGCTTTGTCAAGCAAATCGGTTGACGAGTTAGTCAGCGACATGATAGACCAGTGTCTATCCTCTACTTTAGATACGTTAGAGTTTGTGCTATCCGAATTTCAAGATGAGCTGGCAAACGAGTCTACAGGCGAACGGGAAAAGCTTTACCAGGAATACTACGCCCACCCTGAAGAGGACCTCAACCTGGTGCAGAACATGCGGACCGCTCAGATGAGGGCTTTTGCTACCAACGAGGGAGAGTGAGCCATGCCACGTCCCAACGTCCCACCGAAAGACCGCACCACGCTACGTACCATTCGTTGGGGAGAAGTATACTGGTACTATTTTGGTCAGGCCAAAGCTGGCGAGCACACGATAAAAGACTGGCACCCGGCTCTGATTTTGCAGAATGACACAGGCAACAAATATAGTCCCACGACTATCATTACCCCTCTGACAGGAGCCGAACACGTTCAGAGATTGCTTCCTACTCACTGCCTCGCCCGCAAAACGGACTATCCCGCTTTAGATAAGGACAGCATCGTAAAGCTGGAACAAATTTTCACCATCGAGCGATCAGATTTAGCCGATCAATTCTACATCACTCGTTTCAGCAAAGAGACAACGCGAGAAATTTACAGAAAACTGGTTATCAGTCTAAATTTCGACGCTTTACGCTAAGTGCCTCATGTTCAGGTCTCTTGGGGCAGGATGCAAGAGGCGCACCCTCTGCCTCTCGCATCCTGTTATCCTGGATCTTTGTTTGGGCTTATACCTGGGGCAAACTTTCCAGGGCCTTCTTGATAGCCTCCTCTGGATATTCGAAATCTTCCAGTTGGCCGGCCAGGTAACGGTCGTAGGCGGCCAGGTCGAAGTGACCATGGCCGCTGTTGTTGAAGGCAATGACTTTGGCCTCACCTGTCTCCCTGCACTTCAAGGCTTCCAGGATGACGGTCTGGACGGCGTGAGCGGTCTCGGGCGCGACCACGAAGCCCTCTGACCGGGCAAAGGTCATGGCTCCCTCGAAGGCGGGGTTCTGGTGCAAAGCCACGGCCTCGACGTATCCCTGATCGTACAGGGCGCAGATGAGGGGCGCCATACCGTGGTAGCGCAGACCGCCGGCGTGGATAGGGGGCGGAACAAAGCCGTGCCCCAGAGTGTGCATCTTGGCTACCGGGCCTGTTTCGGCCGTATCGCCCCAGTCGTAGGCATAAAGCCCCCTGGTCATGCTGGGGCAGGCCGTCGGTTCCACACAGATAACGCGCAGGTCCGGGTGGGTGCCGTCTATCTTGTCCTTGACGAAGGGCAAGAAGAAACCAGCGAAGTTGCTGCCGCCCCCGACGCAGCCCACCAGGATGTCGGGGTATTCGTCTACCATCTCCAGTTGTTGTTTGGATTCCAGGCCGACAACGGTTTGGTGCAGCAGGACATGGTTGACCACGCTGCCCAGAGAGTACTTGGTGCCCTCGGTGGTGACCGCATCCTCCAGGGCCTCGCTGATAGCGATGCCCAGACTGCCGGTCGAGTCGGGGTCTTGAGCCAGGATATTGCGGCCAGCCTGGGTATCCGTGCTGGGACTGGGCACGACCGTAGCTCCCCAGGTCTCCATCATAATACGGCGATAGGGCTTCTGCTCGTAGCTGATCCTGACCATGTAGACTTTGCACTCCAGGTCGAAGAGCTTGCAGGCGAAGGACAGGGCGCTGCCCCACTGACCGGCCCCCGTCTCGGTGGTCAAACGTGTTTGTCCTTCCTGCTTGTTGTAATAAGCCTGGGCCACGGCGGTATTAGGTTTGTGGCTCCCTGGGGGGCTGACTCCTTCCCACTTGTAATAGATGCGGGCCGGAGTGTCCAGGGCCTTCTCCAGACGGTAAGCCCGGTACATGGGCGTCGGGCGCCACATTCTATAAACCTCCTGCACCTCCTCCGGGATGTCGATCCAGCGCTCCTGGCTCACTTCTTGCTTGATCAACTCCATAGGGAAGACAGGAGCCAGATCATCAGGGCCCATAGGCTGAAGCGTGATTGGATGCAGGTAAGGGGGCGGGGGAGAGGGCAGGTCTGGCAAAATATTGTACCACCGGGTAGGCATCTCTTTCTCTGATAAGAATATTTTGGTTTGGGTCATGATCGGAAAACCTCCTTAGACATAAATTTTAGGTAGTTGCTGGTTGAAAGCTTCGGCTCTTCTCTGATAACCTCCCCTCCTTTCTACCAAAATGCGCCCGTCCCCTGCGAGGACGAGCGCCCGCCCGTGGTGCCACCCCATTTAGGCTTCTCACCTCACCTGCCAGACAAACCACGCAGGTCTCAGATATAAAAAACCCGCCGTGAAGGCGGGAATTTTACCCTGTGAGCCAGCCTCACTCTTTATGCAGGTACGGGACACCTTAGTCCCTGGCTATCAGTAACCAGCCAGCATCCGATACCCTCAGCCTGGATAACGGCGGCGACTTCCGGCAACGCCTACTCAGGTAATTAAGTAGCTGGTAGCCAGACAGATACACCGGCCTAACTACCTGGCCCGTTCGGGTTGCGACTCCCAGGCCCATTCAACGTCTGCGCCGGCATCAGGCTCTCACCTTACCCCGACTCTCTGGAACCTCGCCTTGACGTCTACTCTTCCTGTTCACAGTCTTTTAGCCTATTTGGTTCGAGACAGAGTATACCACACCTCGGGAAAAATGTCAAACCTGATCTCAGCCTAGTCGGTTGCAAAAAGTGTGGCTGGGTATTGCCAAAGGATTTTGCTGGCTTTTGGGGGCAATGTGGCTCGTCGAGACCGCTCTGATAGGGTCAGGGCGCTCTCTGGTTG
>DAOULT010000088.1:0-11922 GCA_034417895.1 Anaerolineae bacterium
CTACGACTGGCCCACGCCCCTGGCGGAAGGGCTGCATGGCTGGCGATTGCGGGCCTACGACGCGCCGGGCAACTACTCGGCCTGGACGGACTACAGGCAGTTCGGGGTGGATACCCAACCGCCTGCGTCTGTGACCCTCCAGTCCCCCGCCGACGGCGCATTTCTGGACGCTGACAACCTGGCTTTCGACTGGTCAGACAGCAGCGACCCGCCCAAAAACGGCTACTCTTCGGGGGTGGCCGGCTACAACCTGGAGATCACGGGCACGGGAGGCGCAACTTACACCACCACCGTCCCCGCCCTGGCTTGGAGCGCCGGCATAGAAATTACCGTCGCCTCGACCTTCACGCCCACCGCCCCCCTCGACGACGGCCCTCACGGCTGGCGGGTGAGGGCCTTCGACGCTGCCCTGAACCCTTCCGCCTGGTCGCCATATCGCTACCTGACCGCAGACGGTCCGCCGCACGCCTTCGACCTGGTCGCCCCGCTCAGCGGAACAGTGGAGTACACTCGCACCCCAACTCTGACCTGGCAGTCCAGCGCCGATCCGGTGGCCGGCCTTAACCATTATCGGGTGGAAATAGGTTTCGCTTCCTGGCAGTTAATCACAGCGGCGGCCGACGTTACCGCCACCAGACCCCTCACCCCGCTGTCCGGCGGAGCTTATACCTGGACGGTTTACGCCTTCGATAACAGCGGCCACGACCGTCAGGCCAACGAGATACGTAATTTCAAAATTCAACTGGAGACCTATCTGCCAGCAGTGATGAAATAAAATTCAAGCCACAGAGGGCGCAGAGAACTCAGAGAAAGAGGGCTTTTCCCTCTGTGAACTCTGTGTTCTCTGTGGCTCAGTTTTTGAGAAAGCGAGGACAGAGATGGCAAAAATAAGGAAAAGGTGGTGGCTTTTGTGGTCGGTAACGCTGCTGGTTTTCGGGCTGCTTTTGAGGCTGTCCCCTGCTCTGACACAGGCCCAAGGCTCTAATCGAGCGGGGTTGGTGGTCAAATTCGGGGACGGCAGGGTCGTTACCAGATGCATAGAGTTCGGCGAGAGCGAGCTTACGGGCGAGCAGGTACTTGACCGCGCCGGCCTTTCTCTGGTCAAGGATTACTCTTCCGGGCTGGGAGCGGCCATCTGCAAGATCGAAGGCCAGGGCTGCGACTATCCAGCCGAACACTGTTTTTGCCAGTGCATGGGGGATGGCTGTCAGTACTGGGCCTATTTTCACCTGCGTTCCGACGGCAGTTGGAAATATTCGGGCATGGGGTCCACCAGCCACACTGTCCACAACGGCGAGGTGGAAGGCTGGGCCTGGGGCAATGGCGAAGCCGGCGGTTCCGAAGTAGAGCCGCCACGCCTGTCCTTCGACGACGTCTGCCAGCCAATCTCGCCCCCGGCAGACACTCCCACCTCGCCTCCGCCCATAGACAACCCCGGCCCGTCCCCGGTATCTGGCCCTCGCGAAGTGGGGGAGTCCGACACCACCGTTTCACAACCCGAAAGTTCACAATCCGACAGTTCTTCAGCGCCCAAACCATCCATCAGCTTCCTGGCCGACTCCACCCAGGTTGAGGCCGGACAGTGCACCACCCTGCGCTGGGACGTCGAGAACGCGCAGGCCATCTATCTCGACGGGCAAGGCGTGACCGGGCACGAGGCCAGAAACGTGTGCCCGCCCCAGACCCAGACCTATGAGCTGCGCGTGGTCAGCCCTCACGGCGAATCCAGCCGCCAGGTAAGCATCGAGGTCATCGCCCCCACGCCGACGGATACGCCCCTGCCGACGGCCACTCCTCTCCCGACCAGCACCCCGGCACCCGCCACGACCTCCCTGCCCACGAGCGCCCCGCTTCCGACGGCCACTCCCCCGCCGACCAGCACACCGGCGCCGCCGACCGACACGCCTGCGCCACCGCCCGGCCCTTCGCCCACGGCGGTGGCGATGGTCGTCACTGCGGCGCTCACCCCGCTCCCGCCTGCGGCTCCCATCGAGAAAGGGCCATCCTCGGAAGAGGAAGCCAGGCGAGTCACCTGGCTCGTCATCCTGTCCGGCATAGCGGTAGGGACGGTGGGGTTGGGGGGGCTGGCCTTCGTGACCGCTTTGATCGTCCTGGGCTTCGTCTACTTTTACTTCCGGCGGCGCACGGCGTGGACGGACGACGATTCCAGAGGCTATTGATGTACCACACTACTACCTGGCTGCTGTGGCTGCTGGCGGCCATTTTGCCGGCCATGCTCACCAGGAATCCTCTTTATCTGATCGTTTTGCTCCTGGCCGTAGCCATTGATTACGACACCCTGGGCCGCGCCTCGCCGCTGGCTGGCAGTTGGCGTTTCTTCCTGAAAGTGGGTCTCGTCGTGGCCGCCTTCAGCGCCCTGTTCAACCCTCTGACCGTCCACTACGGCGAGACTATTCTTTTCACCCTGCCCCGCCTGCCCATCAGGGTGGGGGGCGCGCTCCTGCTCGATCTGGGCGGAAAAATCACCCTGGAGGCCCTCAGCTACGGCCTGACGGGCGGCCTGAGCCTGATGGTCGCCCTCCTGGTCTTTGCCACCTTCAACGCCCTGGTCGATCACTACCAGTTATTGCGTTCCATTCCAGCTTTTATGTATCAGACCGGGGTGGTGGCTTCCATTGCCATCGCCTTTGTGCCCCAGACAGTAGCCAGCCTGAAGGAAATCCGCGAAGCGCAGGCCATCCGCGGCCATCGTTTTCGAGGGGTACGCGATCTGCTGCCCCTTCTCATGCCCCTTCTGACCAGCGGCCTGGAGCGGGCCATCCAGTTGGCCGAATCGATGGAAGCTCGCGGCTTTGGAGGAAACGTTTCCAAAGCAGGCCCCAAACGGGAATTGATCTATAAAGCCCTCATCGCCCTGGCCCTGCTCGGTTTATTGGCCGGGGTCTTCTGCCATAATTATTTCTCCTCCAGCCGATGGGGGCTGTGGAGGTGGACGGGAGCTTTTCTTGTAGCAGGCAGCCTGCTCCTCCTGGCCGGGACTTTCCGGGCCATCGGTCGCCGGGTGCGCCGCAGCCGCTACCGGCGACAACTGTGGCGTCGCCGGGATACCATCGTCAGCGCGGTCAGTTTAGCATCGCTGGCCGTCATCGCTGCTTTCTGGCTGTGGGATAAAAGAGCACTCATTTTCTACCCCTACCCGCGCTTCGGGTGGCCTCCTTTCAGCCCCATCATCGGGCTGGCGTTAGTGGCTACCGTCGCGCCCGTCCTGTGCGCTCCGGCAAAGAGCGGTCAACGGATTGCGAAAACGGATTAAACGGATTGGCCGCTCGTTCACACGCACCTATGAAACTAACCTTTGGTTTCATAGTAGTGCCAGTCACTTGGTGAGAAACGAGGGATCAGAATATGAAATCATTGATCAGTTTTCGGAACGTCACGTACAGTTACCCCGGCGATTCGGGGCCGGTCCTCAGGAATGTCGATCTGGATATCGAAGAGGGAGAATTTCTGCTGGTCATCGGCCAGTCGGGGGCCGGTAAATCCACCCTGCTGCGCTGTCTGAACGGCCTGGTGCCTCATTTCTACGGCGGCGTTTTCGGAGGAGAGATGCGGGTGGCCGGTCGTGACCCGCTGGTCGAGGAGCCGCGGGGGATGAGCAACCTGGTGGGTTTCGTCTTCCAGGATCCGGAATCCCAGTTTGTGGTCGACGTGGTTGAGGACGAGCTGGTCTTCGCTATGGAAAACCACAACCTGCCCCAGACCACCATGCGCAAACGGGTGGAGGAGGTGCTGGATCAACTGAACATCGCTCACCTGCGCCATCGGCGGGTCAGTACCCTGTCCGGGGGAGAGAAACAACGCCTGGCCATCGGTGCGGTGCTGACCCTTCAGCCCAGGGTGCTCGTCCTGGACGAACCGACCTCGCAACTGGACCCCCAGGCGGCTGAAGAGGTGCTGACCACCCTGCAAAAGCTGAACATGGATTTGGGGTTGACCGTCATCCTGTCCGAGCATCGTCTGGAGCGGGTGGTGCAGTACGCCGACCGCATCCTGTACCTGCCCGGCGGAGGACAAGCGCCCCTGGTCGGCCCGCCCCGCGAGATACTGGCCCAGGTGGAGCAAAGTCCCCCCCTGGTTACTCTGGCCCGGGAACTGGGCTGGAAGCCGTTGCCGCTGACCATAAAAGAGGGCCAGCGTTTTGTCCGCCAGATGAAAAGAGCAGACACGGATTTCAACAACGAACGGCACGGATTTCACGGAGCAACTCCATCCACACGCCCCGATGAAGCACAGGAAATAGAGGGGGAGGTCGAGGCCGCTTCCCCGGATACCGTCGTCCGCCTGGAAGACGTATGGTTCGCCTACGACGGCCAGGAGGCCCTGCGGGGGGTCAGCCTCTCCCTGGGTGCCGGTCAATTCGTGGCCCTCATGGGGCGCAACGGTTCGGGCAAGACCACCCTCCTGAAGCACGTCGTGGGCCTGCTCCGTCCGCAGCAGGGGCGGGTAGTCGTCTGGGGGCAGGATACCCGCCAGCTATCTTTGAACGACGTTATTAAGCGGGTGGGCTACGTGCCCCAGAACCCCAACGCTCTCCTCTTCGCCGACACTTTGCGCCAGGAGTTGGATTTCACCCGCCGCAGCCACAACCTGCCCCCCGGCGACTACGGGGAAGTGCTGCATACCCTGGGGCTGGAGGAGCACGTCGAGTCCTATCCCCGCGACCTGAGTGGCGGAGAGCGACAGCGGGCTGCCCTGGCCGCCATCCTGGTGGCCGAGCCGCACATCATCCTGCTGGACGAACCGACGCGCGGTCTGGACTATCGCCAGAAAAATTCCCTGGCCGGGTTCCTGTCGGAGCAGAGTCGGCGAGGCAAGACTATAGTTATGTCAACTCACGACGTGGAACTGGTGGCCCGCTGCGCCCGACGGGTGGTCATCATGGGCGAGGGGCAGGTGGTGGTCGATGGCCCCACGCGGGCGGTCATGACCGAATCGCTGGTCTTCTCCTCTCAGATAAATAAGCTCTTCCGCGACGACCGTTTTCTGACGGTGGAGGACGTGTTGCGAGTATGACTTCATTCTTGAGAAAAGGCTTGAGCACCCTGATCCTGGCCCTGGCTACCCTGGTGGGGCTGTGGACTTTCGTTTACCCCTTCTTCTTCCCGCAGGCTCAAGGGTCTTTCGGGGCCATGGCCCACTCCGAAGACGCGCCCTTGACCTTTCTCATCCTGCTCGGTCTGTGCCTGGCGATCATCATCGCCAACCTGGAGACGCGGCAGATGAACTCCAAGATGGTGGCCATCCTGGGCATCCTGACCGCCATCAACGCCGTATTACGTCCTGTGCCGGGGCCGGCGGGCTTTGCGGCCATCTTCATCCTGCCCATCCTGTGCGGCTACACCTACGGGGCCGATTTTGGTTTCCTGTTAGGGGCGCTCTCCCTGTTCATTTCGGCCCTGGTCACGGGGGGGATAGGCCCCTGGCTGCCCTATCAGATGTTCGCCGCCGGCTGGATGGGAATGGCTTCGGCCTGGCTGCCCGATCTCCGCCGCCTGGGGCGGGTCGAAGTCGTCGTGCTGGCCCTGTGGGGTTTGGCCCTGGGCCTGATCTTTGGGGCGATCATGAACATCTGGTTCTGGCCCTACGTCGTGGACAGCCAGCAGATGGACATGCACTGGCAGCCTGGCCTCAGAGTGTGGGAGACGCTGGGACGTTACGCCCTCTTCTACCTGGCGACCTCCCTTTCGTGGGACCTGGGACGGGCAGGCGGTAATTTTCTGCTCATTCTCCTGTTTGGGGCCCCCATCCTGCGTCTACTGCGCCGCTTCCAGAGCCGCTTCCGCTTTGAATGGCGCATAAGCGAATAGGGCGAATATACTTCCGAGCTACGCGCCGTCCGTTTCCTCGCGATCCAAAGCCCCCTTGCAAGTGAAGATGTGGTTGTGTTATAATAGAGCAGGCGATTCGAAAAGTGCGAAATGGATTGCCTCTGACGCCCTTCGAGAATTAACCAGCGCAAAAGTTCAAGAGAGGTTACAAAGAAAGAAATAAGCTGTATAGGAGGACTGTACCATGAAACAGATGAGCGTTATACTGCTTATGATAGTCTCTATCCCGCTTGTTCTGGGAGTGGCTCTGCCCCACGCTCCCGACCCCGCTTCTGCCCTGGAGGTGGCCGTGCCCGCAAGCGTTGGCCGGGCGGCCCACTTGAGGCCAGCCCCGGCCTCCACCCCGCCCCCAGGCTCGGTGTTCAGGCTGACCAGCGATCCGGCCCAGGACAGCGAAGCGGCCTGGTCTTCCGATGGGAAAAGGGTGGCCTTCACTTCCAACCGCGACGGCGACTTCGACATCTACGTCGTGGACGCCGACGGGGGCAACCTGGGGCGGTTGACCGACGATACCTTCAACAACGGCGGGCCAACCTGGGGCCTCGACGATTGGTACGTGGCTTTTCACTCCGACCGGGCAGGAGACGGTACAGATAAAGTGTATATCATGGATCTCTATGACAACAGCCAGGCGATGCTGCCCGGCAGCGCGGGCGATAACGGCTACCCGGCCTGGTCGCCGGACGGGTGGCACGTCGCCTTTCATTCTAACCGAGATGGCAACTGGGAGATCTACATGGCGACTTACGACGGCTCGGAGACCACCAGGCTGACCCACGACCCGGCCCACGACTTCAGCCCCAAATGGTCGCCGGATGGGAAGAAGCTGGTCTTCACCTCGAATCGGGGCGCAAGCTTCGACCTGTACGTTCTGGATGTCGAGAGCCAAAACCTGACCCGCCTGACCACCGACGACACCACCGACGAGGTACAGCCCGCCTGGTCTGCCAGCGGTTGGAAGATCGCCTTCGTCCTGAAGCAAGGCCAGACCCGGCAAATTTACGCCATGAACGCCGAGGGCGCGGGACAGGTCAGGCTGAGCGATGGGCCTTACGACACCATACCCGCCTGGTCTCCTGACGACAGTCGGCTGGCTTTCACCCGCCGGCAGGACAGCAATGGCGATGGGGTGGTTGATGCCAATGACGCGGGCGATATCTACGTCCTGGAGGCCCCGCTCGCCTGGCTGGCCCCGTTTGAAGGACGCCGCCCGGAAGAGATGAAAGCTGAGGCTCTCGATCTTGCTCAGCGAAGCTGGCGGAAAATAAGCCTGTACCTGCCTCCTATGTTTATGGTCGCCGGCCTGCAAGCGGGCGGCGATTACCTGAAAGCGGCGGAGCTGCTGACCCAGGTTCTTCAGCACAACCCCAACGACGCCGAAGCCCTGACCTATCGGGGCTGGTCCCTGGCTACCGCCGGGCACATTCACCAGGGGTTTGCCGATTGCGACCGGGCTAACGAACTGGACCCCAGCCGGGCCTGGAGCCTGCGCTGCCGCAGCCAGGCTTACTGGCAGTTAAGTCCCGATTATCCAGACTACGTCGGGCTGGCCCTGGCCGATGCCAGTCAGGCCCTTGAGCTGGCCCCCGGCGAGGCCGCTCTCTATCGCTGGCGCAGCTATCTGTACATGCTCAGCTCCGCCACAGGTATAGACCCTGCCTTTACCCTGGCAGAAGCCGATCTGTCCCAGGCCCTTACCCTGGAGCCTCAGAATGGCGAGGGCTATTTCCTGCGCGCCGTCTTCTACATGCACCATCCCGGCAACGACCGCAGCCCGACCTGGCTGGAGGCGACGGTGGACGCCTGCCAGGATACGTTGAACATCGGCTGGTATCCTTCGGATAGCCCCAACTACTGGGCCCTCCAAAATTGCCTGGAGAGCAATGGCCATTACTTCGCGGAGGGGATGGGCGGCGGCGGTGAGGAGGCCACGCCAGAGCCGTTGCCCATGCGTCCACCCCGGCCAACATTTACGCCCGCGACCACCTCAACAGAATGAAGGATGGATGTTATGGAAAGCATCGAAGCCCTTTCCCAGGCAGAAGAGGCGTCCGACACCTTTCAGGACGTTGTAATCGGGCTTATCGCCCTGGTGGTCATTATCGGAGCGGTGTTGATCTGGCGCGCCTCGGTGGCCGACGACCAGGCCGGTGACGGCGACGCCAACGGCCTGGTAGCCGCTATGGGGGAGCAACAGGCCGCGATCCGAGCCTGCGATGTCTTCTATCGCGACCGGCGCCGATATGCAGCCTATACCTTGCACGCCCGAAACCTGACCCTGTTGGAGACCGACCTGGCTCAAATCGACTCCAGCGGGACGGAAGTCCTGGCCCTGGAGAGCGAGAGCCGTCTCTCCGGCGATCTGGCGACCAGTCTGCGGATGGCGTTGCCCTCGGCCTATCTACGGGCCGACGGCACCTACGACGCCGACCGGGAGCTTGAAGAACGTCTGGCCGAGGAATCGAAAAAGCGGGATGTCGACCCGGAAGCTTACTTTGCCACCGCCACGGCCCACCGCCAGAAAACGCGCCGTCTTCTGGGGCTGGCGGCTCTCTTGGGAATAAGTCTGGTGGGGTACACCCTGGCCCAGATGATACCCTGGCCGGCCGGACGTTGGGGTCTGGTGGCGCTTTCCAGCCTGGTGATGATCGGCGTGGTCATTGCTGGCGTGGTCGTGGAGATGAGCCTGTGAATTCTCTCCCTGCCGAAACGCCTGAGCGCGTCCGCCCGACCGCGCCTCACACCTTCATCGAGCCTTCCTTCTCGAAGCTGATGGCTTTGCTGGCCGCTCTGGTCACCGCCCTGACCGCTCTGGTGGCTGTGCTTCAGGTAGAAGCTTCTCAGCAGGCTCAGGAGACCCTGCGCGACAGCCAGTATTACGCTATCCAGGCCATCGGCCACCAGGTTACCGCCCACCAGGTCAAAAACTACGATACCGCCATCTTCGAGCTTTATAACGAATGGGATTGGCGACAGTACAGTTACGAGGTGTTCGCCGCCGATAATCCCCAGGCTGCAGCCGTAGGCCGCACCGCAGCGCGGGCCGGGCAGATGCGCGAGGCCCTGGCTCCTCTCAGCCAGTTGTTGCAGCCCCCTTACGCTTATCAACCCAACCTGAGCCAGTACGAGGCCGATACGGAGGTCGTCACCACCACGCTTTTGACCGAAGAAAGCGCCTTCCGCGCTGAGCAATCGTCGGTCTGGTCGAACAAGGCCAATACCTATGTGGTGATCCTGACCCTGCTGGCGACCTCCCTGCTCTTCTGCGGGCTTTCCACCTCCATCGGCGCTCGTCTGCGCTATCCCCTGGCCGCGGCCAGCATCCTGACCGCCTTCATCGGAGGGCTGTGGACGACCACGACCGCCGCCACTGCGCTGCCGTCGCGCCCCCCGGCGGCAACGCTGGCTTACGCCCAGGGGGTGGGCCTCCAGCATACCAGGGCCTACAGCGAGTCCGTGCCCTTGTTCGACCAGGCCATCGCCCTGGCGCCCGATTACGCCTCCGCCTACTATCGGCGCGCCTGTAGCCGCACCCGCATGGAGCTGTACGCCGAGAGCATCCCCGACTACCTGAGCGCCATCCGTCTGGGGCGGGGCGACGCCCGGCTGTACTGGGACCTGGGGTGGGCTTATTATCTGTTAGGGGATTACCAAAAGGCATTGGAAGCAGACCGGCAGGCGTTGGTCGCGGACCCTGACCTGTTCATCGTTCATCTGAACGCGGGATTAGCTCTGCTGGCCGATGGGCAGGCAGAGGAGGCGCAAACCTGGTATGAGCGCGGGGTGGCGCTGGCCGCCGACGAGGAGCGCGTGCCGCCGCCAGTGAGGCGCTTCTACCTTCGGGAAGCGATCGAGGATTTGGATCGTCTCCTGGCCGTGCTGGCTGGCGAAGAGAATGGGCCGGGGGCGCCCGACCCTGACCACGTAGCCACCAGCGCGGCAGTCCAGCAACAGGCGCAACAACGAACGTTAGAGATATTAAAGTGGCTCAAGGGAGTGGCCGTATCTCTGGAGTATCGGGGCTCCTCGGAGGTCAAACCGAGCGGCGCGGTCTTCGGCCCCCTGAATTTCAGCGGCGACCGGGAGAAGCTGGAAGGGGCCGCCGCCTTCCCCCTCGGCAGCCGCTCCATAACCATCACCGTTGACTACCAGGGCATGGAGACAGGATACCAGGTGGTACGGCAGGTGCAGGTGAATGGCCGGCCCTCTTCTATGTTGAGCCGGGTAATAACCTGGAACGAATCAACGACTGGCATCCTTCGAGACACGTTGCTATATCCCTTCCCCGACGGGCCTGGCTTCGACCCCGGCCAGTATGAAGTAGAGTATTACGTGGAAGGAGAATGGGCCACTGGCGGTCGCTTTGCTATGCGGTGAAAGCGGAGGCTGTTTCCCGTGGCCTGAAATGACGGCCCCCCCCCCGCCAGGTTAGTTGACTTTTCGAGCAAGTCGGTTTACAATAGAAATCAGCAAGCATCGAGGAGGATGACATGAGCGAAAGAAACCTGTTGATGATTCCCGGCCCCATCGAGTTCGATCCGGCTGTGCTCAGGGCTATGTCTATCACCACGGCCAGCCACGTGGCCCCCGACTTCATCGAGATTTTCGGGCGGGCGCTGGAGAACCTGAACCGTGTTTGTCTCAGCGAGAATGGGCACCCTTTCGTGGTGGCCGGGTCCGGCACGCTGGCGATGGACATGGCCGCGGCCAACCTCATCGAAGAGGGCGACCGCGTGCTGGTGCTCAGCAGCGGCGTATTTGGAGACCGTTTCGCCGATATCTGCCAGCGTTACGGAGCCGAGGTGGTGCAGGTCAAGGCCGCTCTGGGCGACGCGCCTCCTCTGGAAGAGGTTGAAAAAACTCTCGAAGAGGGGAAATTTAAGCTAATGACCGTCACCCACGTGGATACCTCCAGCGGCGTAGCCACCGACGTCAAGACCCTGGGCCGGCTGGCGGCCGAGCATGGAGTGCTCAGCGTGGTCGATGGCGTGTGCGCCACCGCCGGGATGGAGTTTCGCCAGGACGAATGGGGCATCGACGTCTATCTGACTGCCTCCCAGAAGGCGATAGGCGTCCCGCCGGGGTTGGCCCTGGTGGTGTTCAGCCCCAGGGCGCTATCGGTTTTCAAGAACCGCCGCACTCTGGTAGGCAATTACTACGCTGACTTCACCAAATGGCTGCCCATCATGGAAGCCTACCTGTCCCGTAAACCGGCTTACTTCGGCACCCCGCCCGTCAATATGATCTACGCTCTGGATGAGAGCCTGAAACAAATTCTGGCAGAAGGCATGGAGGCCCGTTTCCGCCGCCACCGCATCATCAGCCAGGCTTTCAAGGCTGCTCTGAAGGCTCTGGGCCTCAAACAGGTGCCCGTCCGCCCGGAGGTGGCGGCTGATACCCTGAGCGCCGTCTATTACCCCGACGGCCTGGATGCCGGGCTGCTGGCTAAAGTCAAAGAGAGTGGCGTTATCCTGGCCGGTGGTCTGCACCCGGAGATCAAAGCGCAGTATTTCCGGGTGGGCCACATGGGCGTCGTGACCCTGGGCGATATCCTGACCACCATAGGAGCTTTGGAAAAAGCCCTGGCTGCTTCGGGCTACAGGCTGGAGGCCGGGGCAGGGCTGGCGGCGGCCCAACAGGTCCTTTTCGACCTTTGAGACGAAGCCAGCCCGAAACGGGGCCAGGAGCAGGTACCTCACCACAATGATTATAACCGCAGATAAACGCCGATGAACGCCAATGGGTTCGTAGTGGCGACTTCAGTCGCTTTTTCCGCTTCAACAACGACTAAAGTCGTTACTACAAGCCACCAAAATCTATGTGGTGGAGAACAAGTCCAAAGGAGATTGAACATGAAATGTCCAAACTGTGGCACAGAAGCGTTGCCAGGAGAAAAGTTCTGCGGCGAATGCGGAGCGACACTTGAGCCGGAAAAGCCAATCAGCCCCCCCATTTTAGAAGAGGCGGGGGAGACTTCAGTTTCATCTCTGCCTCCTGCCCCACCACAGCCAGGCCAGTTTCCCTGGAAACCAGTGCTTATCGGTGGCGGGGTGGTGGTCGTTCTGGCCTGTTT
>DAOULT010000089.1:0-56549 GCA_034417895.1 Anaerolineae bacterium
TCCTGGGCTTCAACTCGTAGGCAATGCCCAGCGGTTCGGCAATCTGTTCCGAAGCGTCCAGCAATTCGATGGAGACCACCCGGCCATCGCCACCGTAGTCAATGATAACTCCTTCGCGCACTTCGTCACTCTCTGCCACCAATTCGTCGCGTAAGATCATGGTCAGAGTGTCGGTTTCTATATCATAGATTACTCTCATCATTCTCATTCCCCACCGATGACCACGTTACGGATGCGAATATGTGGGCTTCCCTCGGACACGGGCAGCGGCACTTGAGCGCCTTTGCCGCAGCCCCCGCCCTCGTTGCCCCAGGAGAAATCATTGCCGATGGCCTCGATATTAGCCAGGGTCTCGAACACGTTGCCCGTCAGGTTGACGTTGCGCACCTCTTCGGCCAGCTCTCCGTCGCGAATCATAAAAGCCTGGCCGGCGGAGAAGGTAAACATCTCCATGCTGGTCTGCCCGCCGTAGGAGTACTTGACGTACACGCCTTCTCTGATGTCGCTCATCATGTCTTCCAGGGAAACGTCCCCGCCCTCGATGTAGGTGTTGGTCATGCGCACGATGGGCCGATGGCGGTAGCTGATAGCGCGGGCGTTGCCGGTCGGCTGCTCGCCCATCTTGCCCGCCGTCTCCCGCGAGTGCAGGCGGCCCACCAGCACCCCCTCTTTGATCAGGTAGGTTTTCTGGGCCGGCACGCCCTCGTCGTCGTATTTGTAGGAGCCGCGCCGGCCTGGCACCGCCGCCCCGTCCAGGATGTTAAGGTGCTTCGGGCCGAAACGTTTGCCCAGCGCCATCAATTCCTTGAGGCGCTCGTTTTCGTAGACGAAATCGGCCTCGCTGAGATGGCCGAAGGCTTCGTGGGCGAAGACGCCAGCCAGATGAGGATCGACGATGACGGTATAAGTGCCGCCCTTGATCGGTTTGGCCGCCAGGAGAGCCACGGCCCTCTGAGCCGTGTCCTCTACCTCCTGGTGACGACCTTCGATGAGGCCGTAGTCTACGGAACTGCCCAGGCTCAGGTGGGCCTGCTGAACGTCCCCCTCCTGGCGGGCCAAAGCCACGAACACGGCGCTGAGATCGGCCTGCTCCTGCTCGAGGTAAGTCCCCTCCGAGTTGGCAAAGTAGACGTAACGGTGAAAGTCTCTGTAGCCGATAATGGTGGTCTGAATTTTGGGGGAGGTAGACCACATGAGCTGATTATACTCGTCCAGGAGGCGCACCTTGTCAGCCAGGGGGACGTTGGCCGGGTCCTTGACCAGCTTGGCCTGGACGATATCGACCACCGGCTCGGCCGGGGCCCAGGCAGTCTGTTCCTGAGCGGCCAGGGCCGCTTCGCGAATAGCCAGGGCCACCTTGTCCCGCAGGCCGCTCAGATCGTTGAAGGAAACAAAACCCCAACCCCCTCTGATCAAAGCCCGCACGTTGCCTCCCAACCCCGTGGACCGTCCGATGTCCTCTATCTCTTTGCCCCGGTAGCTGATGTACGTGCTCTGGCCTTCCTGGATGCGAATCTCGATGTAATCGGCTTCCTGGCCTTTTAACGCCTGGCTGATAATATCTCTCATGGCTCTCCTCTCATACTGCTCGACTATTAACGCCAATAGAAGACCTGGCTTTCACTCTTGGGACTGATCTCTGTGCTTGTCTCCCTGCCGTCTGTCTTCCTGACCCGCACCACGACCACATCCCAATAATAGGCCCGTTCCGGCTCGTCAGCCTTACCGGCCAACTCCTGGGGCACGCGCCACGTAGCCTCTTTCTGACGCGCTCCGCTGAATTGGAACTTGCCGTTTTGTTTATAGCGGAGGCTCAGGCCGTACCATTCATCTGGGGCCAGAGCCCCGACCGATTGCCAGCGCAGTTCGATATGAGTTCCCGCGCCAGAGATGCGCGTCTCGTCCTTCGGGTTGAGCAGCTTCGGCGCCTGGTAGGAGTAGCGGGGCGTGGGCGTAGGCGTAACGGTGGGCGTCTCGGTGGGGGTCTCGGTGGGGGTGGGCGGGAGGGGCGTATTTGTGGCGGCCGGCGTAGAGGTGGCCGTTGGGGTGTCGGTGGGCGTAGGTGTGGGGGTGGAGGTGCCCGTTGGCGTCTCGGTGGGAGTGGTCGTCGGGGTGGCCGTGAACGTCGGGGTAGGAGTGGAGGTGCTGGTGGGGGTGGCCGTCGGCGGCAGCAGGCTGATAGGCGGCAGTTCCGCCCAGGGAATGGCCGATAACACCCTGCCCGGCAGGCCGCTGCCCACGAAGATCGCTAACCCCACGCCGACCAGCAGACCCAAAAAGAAAAGCCCCCAGGGAGTACCGCGCCCTCCCAGGTAGTGACCACATTGGGGACAGAGCCATAGCCCGGCGCTGACACGGGCCCCACAGTGCCCACAACGCTCCCACTCTTTCTTGAGTTTCAGCCGCGCCCCGCACTGAGGGCAGATAAGAAGGCCGGGAGCAACCTCAGCTTCACATCTTTCACATTTCATCTTAAGTACGCTCTTTGCCCTACATATTTTCTGATGACGAGAATCCAATCCATCACCAGGTATCCCTGTCAGTACACAAACGGTATCAGCCGCCAGGTCCGCATCTGATACGAACGATACTCTTCACCTTTCGCGGCGACCAGCATCTTTTCTTCTACGTTCATCCGATAATGATATATGCTCAACATACTCGCCAACACGATGACGGTTGCTATCCAGTTCACGGTGGCGAAGCTGGCGCCAGTCCACATCAAAATCACACCCAAATACCCGGGATGACGAATGACTGTGTATGGGCCTGCCTGAACAACCTGATGGTCTTCGACCATGCGGAGCGTTCGGGTATAGAAGGCTCCGAGAGTGCGATTAGCCCACAAGCGCAATAACAGACCAATGCTCATCACCACAACGCCTATCCATTGTACCCACGCGGCAAACGGGAAATAGCCTATCTGGAGGTGGTTCAAGGCCGGCGCCAGCAACAACGCCAGGGCTGAGATTCCAAAGGCCACGCTAAGCAGAACGGTGCTGCCGTGGTCGCATTGTCCACATGAAAGGCTCCTGGCCTGGTCTCCCTGACGTGCACAGGTATCAATCACAAAGTAAAGACCAACTACCAGGTAAGCCAAAAGGGTTGTGAACATTCTACTCCTTTGCATAAATTGAAACAAGCTAGAACGGATTGGGCCACTCGATGGACGGCAAAGGAGAGACGATATCGTGATAAGTGATAATCAACATCATGGTCACCAAGAGAGCGATGCCTACCAGATGAATGGCTCCTTCTTTTCTGGGATCGACCGGCCTGCCGCGGATGATTTCAACCACGATGAAGAAAATGCGTCCTCCGTCCAGGGCCGGTAAGGGTAACATATTGGTTATAGCCAGAGCGGTGCTGATAAAACCGGTTAATTGCAGGATGGGGAACCACCAGCCGGTATCCACCGCCCGTTGAGCGGCCTGGCCGGTCATCTGGGCGATGCCGACCGGCCCGACCGGTCGGGCCATTTCCGGCTCGATCTCTCCGCGCAAGATCATGACCGGCACCGCACAGGTAAGCGCAATCACTCCTGCCACCTGTCCAGAGCCTCGCAGGAGAGCCTGGCCCGGTGGATATTTTTTTAACCCAAACTTTGTTACCTTCGGCTGGATGGTCACTCCCATCGGGCCTTGACCCTCGGGGGGATTCTGACGGGGCGTCAGGCGGATTTCGGTGGTCTCCTCACCCCGCCTGACCAGCAGAGTGACCTCCTGGCCTTTTCTGGTTTCGGTGTAATTTATCAGGTCATCGATGTTTCTGATCGGCTGCCCGTCCATAGAGAGAACGACGTCGCCCTCTTGCAGTCCGGCCACAGCCGCCGGGGAGCCTTCTGTTACCCCGATGACCCTGACCTCACTCTCGGCCGCCTGGGGCCAGCCTAACACGAAACACAGAGAAAAAAGAGCCGCCGCCAGCACGATGTTCATGGCCGAACCGGCTACCAGGACGGCCACCCTGGTCTTTTTGCTGCGGCTGGCGAATCCCCCGGCCACCTGCGGGTCGTCCTCGCCTGCCAGGCGGACAAAGCCCCCCAGGGGGATGAGGTTAATGGTATATTCGGTCTCCCCGCGCTGCATGAAAGTTAGCAGGCGGGGCGGATAGCCAAAGCCGAACTCCTCAACCTTGACTCCCAGGCGTTTAGCCATCATAAAGTGGCCCCACTCGTGGACGAAGACCAGCAGGCTGAGAACGGCTAAGAAAGCGATTATAGTAGTAAGCATGTATTTATCCCTCTTGAAGTTTCGGTGTTCAATTTTACCACCGATGCCCTGATCCGTCAACTGCCCAGATCATTGCGGGCCAGAGGCAATTGTGATATAATAGTGTGGAATCCGAAGACACTTTATCACGAGTGAGTTGCATTTGGACATCTCGAAAAACTGGAGGTTGGTATGTATAAATCCTTTAGGGCAAGAAACTACCGCTGCTTTGCAGATCTGACTGTTGAGCCTTTGGAGCGGATTAATCTCATCGTCGGGAAAAACGGCGCTGGCAAGACAACTCTACTCGAAGCGCTGTGGTTACACCATGGGTATCATAACCCCGAGCTAGGGCTTAGGGTGAATATATTCCGTGGGCTTGAACAGTTCAGAAGTGACGAGTTTTTGTGGGATTTATTCTCAGAATTTGACCCTGAGAGAGCCATAGAGCTGTCAAGTCAGGATCAGGATGGCCGGTCTCGGTCCCTTCGTATTACGAAACGGGAACGCTCTACCTCCAGCGTTTCACTACGCAATGGAGAGAGGGAAAGAGGAAACGGAGAGGGACTTTCAACCGTTGAGGCGATTGACCAGGAATCGACTGAACCAGTTGAGTCAGAAGTTCTATTTGACTATACTGACACTTCTGGACAGGCTATCCAGGCACGCGCATTTGTCGAGCAAGATAGTGTTAAGTTTGAACGACCGCCCGGCACCAAAGAACCGAGTGGGATCTTTTTGGCAGCGCGACGTCGTGGCAGTCTTGAGAGGCTTGCCGGGCGATTTAGCAATCTGGCAGTGGCTAAGAAACAGGACAGGCTCATTCATATATTGAAGATCGTCGAGCCACGTCTCGAGGACTTGACAGTGCAGTTCAGGGGCGGCGCGTTGATGATTTACGGCGATATTGGGAAGGAACGACTTATGCCCCTGCCATTAATGGGAGACGGCTTAGGCCGTCTATTAGGTATTGCTCTTGCCATGCCCGAGGCTCAGGATGGCATTCTGCTGATCGACGAGAGTGAGAATGGCCTACACTACATGGTTGTGAGCGAAGTCTGGAAAGTAATTGCTGGCCTGGCGCGGGAGTATAACGTCCAGGTTTTCGCCACGACGCACAGCCAGGAATGTATTCGCGCCGCTCACCGAGCCTTTGAAGAAGATGGTCAGTATGACTTTCGCCTGCATCGTCTGGAGTTGGTAAAAGGCGTCATTCGCGCTGTAACCTATGACCAGGAGACGCTTGGGGCCGCGCTCGAGGTAGGGCTAGAGGTACGATGATGGATGACCAAAAGCCGTCCAAACCGATCACCGAGTCCAAAGTGCTCGCCGTTGAAGGCAAAGACGAAGAGAAACTGTTCTCGGCATTGAGAGCTTACCTTAACCTCCCAAATATCGAGATACGAGAGCTTGGTGGCAGGTACAGCTTTCGCGCAAAGATTAGTGCATTGAAAGCAACTTCAGGCTTTGCCGAGAAAGTTACTTCTTTGGGCGTGGTTAGAGATGCAGATGAAAATCCTGCCGGGGCCTTCCAGAGCGTCTGTGACGCTTTGGAAAAGGCCAGTCTGCCCAGGCCAACAGCGCCATTACAACCTGTTGGCGACGCTCCCCAGGTTATGATCCTGCCGGATGGGGAAACACCGGGAATGCTCGAAGACCTTTGCTTGAGATCGGTGGCTGAAGACCCGGCTATGCCTTGCGTTGATGAATACTTTCGGTGTCTTGAAGAGCGGCTCGAAGAGTTACCAAAAAATCCATCGAAGGCCCAGGTGCGCGCGTTCCTGGCGTCGAGAGAGTGGCTCGAGGAGGCACACTTTGAATATCTCCAAAGACTTATGGAGGAATACTTGACGGAGTTTCCAGGCGCTCCATCAGTGGCAAAGGCACATGCGTTTTTGGCCTCAAGATACAAACCCGACCTGGATTTGGGTATCGCAGCTAAAGAGGGGTACTGGCGCTTTGACCATCCGGCGTTTGCACAAGTAAAGCAGTTTCTCAAAACATTATAGATCGATGGCGCTGCTGTCCACTGTGAACGCCAGTTCTATCCTCTGTCCCCGACTTTTATTATGGTGGCAACCAGGTCCTCCATCGAATTGAGTATAGCATCCGCACCGGGCACTGGAGTTGTGACTGGAGCCTCAGAGAACCAGATAGTTCTCATGCCCACGGACCTGGCGGGCACAACATCTTTCAGATAATCGTTGCCCACTGCGATACACTCCCCTGGTTCAACCTCTATCCTCCCCAGAATCTCGCGGAAGAAAGCCGGGTCAGGCTTTGCTGCCCCAAGCTCGCGCGAAGTAAAGAGGTGATCGAAGTATTGCCGTATCCCAACACGAGCCAGGGCCAGCCCCATCAATTCGGCGTCTGAGTCGCCGGCATTGGACGCGACGCAGCACACCAGCCGCCCGTGAAGCTGTGGGAGCGCTTCGGGAAGAGCGGGGATCACTTCCACCCGCGGCCAGTCAACCATCGGCCCCTGGAAGTCGGGAAAGTCACGCATAATGGTATCACCCCAATCAAATACAATTGCCCTGAAGTTCTCCATGGTATTTAACCTTCGCGCCTCTGGTGGTTAACGTTCCAGGTTGGCGATGTACTCCGTTGCTTTCTTACACTTGTTTTTCGGCCTGTACCACAGCGATATGGGCCTATGGCGGTATCTGGGCATCACCTTGCGGGCCAGGTAGAGGCGCATGGTGCGGAACAGAAGCAGAGGCGCCTGGTAGAAAAACAAGGCCGGTAAGAGAGTGACGTATTGATAGGGTCGGGCGTGAGTCAGGAAAAAAAGGACGTGATTGCGAAGACGCATGTAGCTTTGCCACAGGAACCGTTTCTCGCCGGAGCGCCCGATCTTGTGCCACATGAAAGCTCTGGGGGCTACTACGGTGTGATATCCTTTGCGGTGGGCACGCATACAGAAGGCGGCGTCTTCGTAATAGGCCACGTAGCGGGGGTCGAACAGGCCGACCGCCCTCACCGTCTTGGCTCTGACGAAAAAACCGCAGCCCCAGACGTAATCGATCCGGCGGGTATCCGCCTCACCTGGCTGCCCGTCGAACCACCGCAGGCGCACCTCCCCCGTCCAGAAGTTGAAGTCTCCGCCCATGTCGATGATGTGCGGCTGGAAAACGCGGTGCATCAGCGGCCCCACCACCCCGATAGAAGGGTCGCTTTCCGCCGCCCGCACCAACTCGCTCACGCAGTCCGCATCCACGTGAGTATCGTTGTTGAGCAGGAAAAGATATTCGGCCCCATCTCGCAGGGCGTGGCGCATACCCAGGTTATTGCCCTGCACAAAACCCAGGTTGGCCTCGTTTTCGATAAGGCTCACTTCCGGGAAACGATTGCGCACCATCTGCGGCGAGCCGTCGTCCGAACCGTTATCGACCACGATCACCTGGTAGTTAGGATAGTGCAGAGCGCGGAGCGATTCCAGACACTCGGCAGTGTCCTCCAGGCCGTTCCAGCTCAGAACAATGATTGATACTTTAGGTGAAGATGGATCTTTCATCTCTCAAGCTTATGCCTGGCAAGGTGGCGGCAGATGCCTGGCACTAATGTGAAACCATGTTGGGGAGATCAACAACGAACGACAGAATTAACCGAACGACCGCCTTTGAGCGTCAATGGTAGTCTATCGGCGCATTTCCCCAATACTCCTCTGCCCTACCACCTTGCGGTCGGCTGGCACGTAGGTTTCATCCAGGCGTGTGAAAAACGATTCGGTTCGTTTAATTCTGGTGTTCGTTGTTGTTTTTCATGGCTACTTCCAAAGTGCCAGGCATCTGGGATCTTTCATTTTTCGATCTTCTGTCTGGCAAGCCGGCGGTAAAGGTCTTCCAGGTCGGCCACGTTCCTCTCCCAATGGTAGGTACGTTGAACGTGCAGCCTTCCTCCCAGGGCTATTCTACTCCATAACTCCTTATCCTGCAAGAGGGCTATGGTCTGGCGGGCAAAGGTGGTCGGATCGTCGGCGATGAGTATCTCCCGCTCAGGAGCAGCGCCGAGGCCCTCATTGCCCACGCTGGTACTGACCACCGGTCGGCCGGCCCCCATGGCGTCCACGATCTTGTTGATTATGCCCCCACCGACCAGGATGGGAGCGACGAAAACGCGACACCGGGCGTAGTAGGGGCGCAAGTCTTCGACGTAGCCCGTGACCGTCACCTGGGGGTCGCGGGCCAGGTTTTGCACGCGGGGTTGTGGGGAAGCGCCTGCGATCAGCAACTCGATCCCAGGCACGGCGGCTTTGACCCGGCCAAAGCCGCGCTCGTAAAAGTAGATGATGGCCTGGCAGTTCTCATCCCGGTCCATAGCGCCCACAAAGAGAAGGGTATGCGGCTCGCTCTCGTGGGGCGCGATGTCCGCAAAACGTTCCACGTGGGTCCAGGGCTGCAAGATCGAGACGTGGGTTTGGGGCAGGTAAAAACGCAAGGCTTCCCTGTCCCTGGCCGAGCGGGTCAGAATGGCGTCGAAGCGGCGGCAGATATTCAACTCCCATCGTCTGGTGCGGTGGTAGGCCCCCCAGGCCCAGACTTTGGCCCAGGGAGAACGGGCCAGTTGGGCCAGGCGTCGTCGGGGCCGGAAACTGACGTCAACCTCGTCCAGCACCGTGACGGCCATCTGCGGGGGTACCGCCTCTACGAACTGGCCGGCCCCCGTCCACTCGAACTGCACGATTTCAATCCCTTCCTCTGCGATCAGGCTCCCGATCCAGCTTTGAATCTCGGTCCGGGCCCGCCGTCCGAGGAGCAGGGGATTAATGCGCAGCAGGCGCCAGGCGCTCTTCAGCCTGGCCCGCCAGGTGAGGGCCGGCCTGACCACCTTCAGCGAGCGACAATAGGGCTTCATCTCGTCCACGTGAGACTCCTCCTCCTCGGTGATGGTGGACAAAAGGTGCACCTGGTGCCGCTCACTCAGAGACTCGATCAGGTGGAATAGATCGACCCCCCCACCATGAGCCACCTGGGGATAGGGCAGACAAAAGGATACAAAGAGGATTTTCATCTACTGTTTTTCATCTACCGGGCGTGAAAAAGGCGTCTTGGTCAGACGGAGGCAGCCTGTCTCTATAGCCCAGTGGAGAGGGACCATGAGCCAGAGGTTGCGGATGAAAAAGAAGGTGACAGTCATGCCCAGGGCCAGCCCCCAACGAGTCAGGAGGTCTCTGATCCGTTCAGATGAGTTAGCACATGAGTTATCAGATGGATTAAGGCTCGCTCGGAAACGCGGATCGATCCACCACTCCAGGCCAACCAGGAGAAGGCCCAGGAAAGAACCGAAGTAATAGTCATCCAGGAGAATGATGGGAACGCTGCGATAGAAAGCCCAGTGCATCTCCAGGTAAATGGCCTCCAGGAAAAGGTGCCACCAGGCTTCAGTTGGCCGCGGGGTGGTAAGTTGAACGTTGGCTGGAGAGCCGGGCAGGGTTTTCAGGGAGCGAGCGTGGTACCAGCAGGTCAGAGCCAGGAGCAAAAAAAGGCCCAGGCCCAGGGTGGAACCCAGCGCCGCGGCCCTCAGCCAATCGAGGACGAGCGCAGACAGGGGCCTGGGAGGAGGGATTTTCGACAGGGAAGCCCACAGCCAATCGAGATCGACCAGGCCCATAGGCTGAGGGCTGGTCGCTCCCAGTAGCAGGGCCAGATAGGGTATCCCCACGTAATAAAAGAACCGCGCCGCAGCAATATAAGGCTGGCTTTCCAGCACCTCCAGCCAGCCTGGCCGCCAGGAACGATAGCGCCACATAACGTTGACCGCCAGGGCGTATAAAAAGATAGACAGCCCTATCCAGAGACCCCACCTCATCTTGTATTCAACAAATTCATCATTTTTTTGAGGGATATACCAGGAAGATATAGCGGGGGGCAGAGGTCAAACTCCTGCTCCGCCGACGAGGGTTTATCCAGAGTCCCTGTCCAGGGGGACGACCAGAGTGATCCTGGTGCCACGCCCTATTTCTGAGTCTATAGTGGTGGACCCATCGACTAATTCCGCCCGTTCGCGGAGGTTGAGCATCCCCAGGCTGCCCCGCTGCTCATAGCGTTCTTCCACCGCGGCCACGTCGAAACCGACGCCGTCGTCTTCGATCTCGGCGATGAACAGATCGTCCTCTATCCTGAGGCGGATGTAAATGTTATTGGCTTTGGCGTGTTTCCTGGCATTGTTAAGGGCTTCATCTACGATGGCGAAAGCCACCGCTTCGATGTTGGTGCCCAGGCGGCCTTCGATATCATCGATCTCCAGGTGGATGGGTATGCCTTCCGTCTCCTCGAATTTTTGAGCGTATTGCTCCAGGGCCGCCGTTAACCCCTGGGTTTCGAGCACCAGGGGCCGCAGGGCAAAAAGCATGTGACGGATCTCTTTGGTAGTGCGACGAGCCAGGTCCTCCAGCTTCTCCAGCTCCTCTTGGGCCTTCCCAGGCTCTCTATCCACCAGCAGCCTGACGAAGTTGAGCCGCATGGTGATGGCCGCCACAGATTGAGTGGGGCCATCGTGCAAGTCACGAGCCAGCTTCTTACGGGCCTCTTCCTCGCTGTCGATGATCTTATCCCGCTCCTCGCGCAGGCTTTGGTACAGGGTGGCGTTTTGCAAGGCTATGACTGCCTGGTTGGAGAAGTTAGTCAAAAGCTCCAGATGTTCGTCTGAATAGGCTGCGGGCTTCCGGCTGGCGAAGATAACCACTCCGTAGGTCTCGAACCCGGCCCGCAGGGGAATGCACATAATGGAGCGGCATTCCCGCAGCGAGACAAATCCTTTCAGCTCGGGATCGCCACTGATATCGTCCACGATGACAGGCTCAGCCGAAGAGATCGCTCTCCAGACCACCCCACTCCGGCCCTCGATCCTCCGTTTTGCATCATCCTCCTCGGTCAAATTCCTGGAGGCCGCTACCCCCAGGGCTTGCTCGTCAAAGAGCAAAGCCATGCTGATATCGGTAGTATCCTTTTGACCAATTTCCCCGGTACTCAGAAAACTGGTCTCCAGCATGGCGTCCAGGACATGGTGATAGTTAAGGGTGGAACTTACACGGCTGAGCGTCTTGTACACCAGCTTGGTTCTATCACGGGCGGCCCGTAGCTCTTTCAACTCCTCATTCTGGTCCTCCACAAGGGCCTGGTTCTCCACCCCATTTATGAGGCTGACCAGCGCGGCTGATAAAAAGAGCACAACGGTCTCCAACCCGATGTACACCAGCCTTTCTGGAGAGGGCATGGCGGCCTGGTGAAGGAGTACATCCCCGAAGTTGAAAGCCCAATAAGTCAGGGTGAGGCCCA
The DNA here is from genome assembly GCA_034417895.1 of Anaerolineae bacterium. Lineage (GTDB taxonomy): Bacteria > Chloroflexota > Anaerolineae > CAZYHC01 > CAZYHC01 > DAOULT01. The sequence continues at coordinate 11,492 of DAOULT010000089.1, forward strand.
TGGCGATCAGAAAACTGATCTCGAACCCGAAACGCAAAGCGGCTATCAGAGGGGGAAACAAGCAAACGAGGAAAAGAGGGCTGTCCTTCCCCCCCGAAGCGTAAAGGATAGCAGCCGAGAAAACCGTATCGAGCAGCATGGTCGAAGCCGGGAGAAAGCCGGGCAGCAGGTTAAATGACAGGAGAAGCAGGACAATAAAATTATAGACCCCCACTATGCCCAGCGTAAAAAACGTTAACGGCACATCAGCTTTGCCCAGAGGATTCAAGAAAGCAAAAACCAGAATCCCCACCAGCCAAAGCCAACGCGCATGACAAAGCAGCCAGTCTAGCCTCAGAAAACGCGCCTTCTCCTTTGCCATTGCACCCTGCCCCCGATCTGGATGCCTTATCCTTAAAAAAACCACGCATTGCGCCCCTTAACGCCCGAAAGCCTTAAGCACAACCGTGGTCTCTGAATAAATGGGGAGGTGTGGGCGAGATAGGACTCGAACCTACGACCTCACGGATGTGAACCGTGCGCTCTTACCAACTGAGCTACTCGCCCAACAATGTGAATTATAGCACTCAACCCGAAAATTTGCAAATTGTGCTTGCCATTTCACAACCTGGCTGGGCTAACCTCACAACCCCGCTAACTTAAGTCATGGTGGGCAGAGCAGTTCGTCCTCTCCACTCTGTGCGCCCACCACATACGAGACCTGCTATAAGATTATACCACACCCGCCTTCCAAACGCCTTACAAAATGCCTCTCCGACCTTCCAAAAACCTTCCAAATAACGTCGTCCTGGCCCTCAAGCGAACGGCGCAGCCCACCTCAGCCCCTAAGCTCCAACCTGTAAGAATTCATCTGGCGGCCATACAACTCAAAGGTGCGCTGATATTGAAACCCGTGCCGCCCATAAAAACGGTTGGCTCCCTGGTTAGCCACGTCCACGGTCACTGCCAGGTTAGAGATAGACCTGGCTCCACATTCCGCCCCCAACGCCTCCACCAATTGGCCGCCAATGCCCTGCCCTCGTAATCTGGCCCGCACCCCGATGAAAAGCAATTCCGCCCCGGCTGCCTCCTGGCCGGGATAGCTGACCGTCTGGAGAGTTTTGGTCAGCAGGGAGGGATGTCTCGCCAATTGCTTGGTCAGCGGCCAGGCCAGCCGATACCAACGTCGCCAGATCATCTCTTTGAAGAGAGCCGAGGTGCTGACCGTGGCCGCCACCACCCCGACCACCTGACCAGCGGACAGGGCCACGTAGCCGAAACCCCAGGGCGAAGCGCACATCTGAGCGTACAGGACGGTCAGGAATTCCTTGCCCAGCGAGGTCAGAAAAGTGCCCGGCTGCCCTTCGATGTGAATCTCGGCGGCGAGAGGGGCGTGTTCAACCTTCAACTCCTGTACTGCTATACCCCCCATTTTACAACCTCAAAACCTTCAAGCCTGCCCGGGCGTGCCGTTTGAACTGGCCCCATGACCGGATACGTCCCAGCCTTTTCAGAATGTAGTTAGGACGCAGATAAAAATCACGATAGGCGGCCTCGACCAGGGCCAGCAGTTCCTCTCGACTGAAATTTTCCTCCCAATAGGGCGGCTGGAAATCGGGCCGGGGATGGGCCGCAAATTGGCGCCAGCAGTCGTGGCTGATGACGCCGCGCTCCAGACCTTGAAAGTAGAGAGCCGTGCCTGGAAAAGGAGTCATAATGGTGATGTGCACGTAATCCGGGTTCAGCTCGCGGGCCAGCTTCATGGTCTGGAGAATGTCCTGGCGGGTTTCGGTCGGCGAGCCAATGATGAAGTAAGCCAGGGTATCGATGCCGGCTGCTTTGGTGATGCGGAAAGCGTGCCGCGCCTGCTCGACCGTGATGCCCTTGCGCAAAATCTTCAACACCCGGTCTGTGCCGGCCTCCACGCCGTAATGGATGCGCTCACAGCCGGCCATCCTCATCAGCCGCGCCAGTTCTTCGTCTACGGTGCTCACCCGCGCCCGCACGTCCCACCCCACGTCCAGCCCGCGCTGCAAGATCTCCTGGCAGATGTCCACCACCCGCTGGCGCTGGATGGTGAAGGTATCGTCGTAGATCAGGAACTCGCGGATGCCCAGGGAAAGGCATTCTTCCATTTCGTCCACCACGTTGGCCGCCGACCGGGCCCGAAAACGCTTGCCCAGATGAGGCCGGTCGCAGAAGATGCACTTATACGGGCAGCCCCGGCTGGTGAACATGGTGGTGATGGGATTGCGTTTAGCCATCAGGGAGCTATACTTATGGTAGGGGGTCAGATGACGGGCGGGAAAAGGTATCTCGTCCAGGTTGTCGCGCAGGTCCCGGAGGCCAGTGTTGATCACCGCCCCGTTGCGCTGAAAGACCAGCCCCCTGATCTCCTCCAGCTTATCCAGGCGGCCCAGGTTGTCGATCAACTGCTGAAATGGTATTTCTCCCTCTCCCAACACCAGGTAGTCCACCTGGGGGAGGGCGATGGTCTCCTGCGGGTAGAGGTGCACGTGGGGGCCGCCCAGCACCACCGGAATACCCTCATCGATTTCCTTGACCACACGGGCCGTCTCCATCACGTCGATGAGGGTGAAGGTCATGGCCGTGATGCCCACCACATCCGGCTGATGGGCGGACATGGCCGCCTTCAGGGCGGGATAGTCAAGCTCCTCCACCTGGGCGTCGATGACCGCCACCTGGTGATCGCTGTACCGCTCCAGGTGGGCGGCCAGGTAGAGCAGACCGAGCGGCGGATTATAGCCCCGCTCCTCTTCAATAATGGGCGGATTGTTGCCCATCAGTTCGTTGTCGCCAGGCGGATTTACCAGCAATACTTTCATGATCAACTCCCCTGGTCAGTACTAAACAGAAACTTTATCGGCCAAAGAGAAAACAGGTACTTCGATGATTTGCTCTGGCTCCTGCCCCTCCAGGGTGAGTTGGTCAATAATCTTCAGGACCTCAGGGCTGAGGTAGACCTCTCCACACTGCTGGCAAACCTCTGCTGGTACGTGGTCAAATACTATAATTCTCTCACCCCAGCGATGGACGTGTCGAATCCTGTCCTCTTTTAGTTCACCCCGACAGAAATAGCAAGTTTTCATCATAATTTCTCCCTCCGTATTCGCCACTCGATCCACTTCCCAGGATCGGGGCGGTACACGGTGATGATGATTAGCATCTCTGGCACTGAAAGGCCACAAACGATGTGTATTGGATCATTTTGCGAGGTAAAGCCCAAGACCAAACAGCTATGACCTCTAGGGTCGGAAGGGTAATCTTCAATAATCTCACATCTTTCTGATAGAAGCGCCTGCTCTATTTCCACTGTGGTTATTTGATCGGCATCCCTCTCAACCTCGGCGTGGAGCGTCAATCTATACTGCCTGGTTCGGATACGCTCCTGAACAAGCATTATAATTGAAGACTCTGCGCCTACGGCATCCTCAAAATTCACGGGGCATTTCCTCTCAGGGCCTCTCTGTTCTCGATCAGCGGTCTGGAAGAGAGACGCGGACTTCCCCCAAAACGACGTGATCCTGTCCCTGGACAGTGGTCAGACGTTGACCATCGTACAGGCGGTATAGGCCCACCTGCAAGCGGTAAGAGCCAGGCCGCATGGCCGCCGGCAGGAGTAAGCCGCATTTATCGGTCAGAGTTTCGCCAGGGCGCCAGGTGGTGGTGGGACGCAAACCAAGAAGCGGCACCCCATCCTGTTGCGCCCAGAGACGCTCTTCACCATCTACCAGATGGACGAAGAAGTGATAATCTCCTGCGGGCGAAGCCAGAGCACGCCAATGTAGCTCCAGAGACAGAACGTCCCCGGCTCTGGTCTCGGCCTCGAATCCATACCCTTCCAGGAGGATGGTTTCTCCCAGATGAATCTCCGCCTTTTGAACCTCGGGGGGAGGCGACAGGGCGTAGAGGGCCAGCCGGGTGCGGCCTATCAGCTCTTCGTAGGCCCGATAGCCGTTCTCGACCAGCCAGGCTTCCGTCTCGCCCCTGGGAAAATCCTGGCCGTCGGTGATCCACCACACCCGCCGATAAGTGGGCAGGACGTCGGCCACCAAGGCGGCCACCCACTGGCGGGCCAGCTCGAAATCGTCCCTGACGCCGTGTAGAGGCACCTCGCTTTTGTAATACTCCAGGATGGTGGCGGTGTGAAGCGGAGCGTGAAAGACCACGCCGTCTCCGGCTTTGGAGAGGGCGCGGATTCTGCCAGCAATGAGGCGGTAATCCTCCCGCCCATCTCGCGCATCGTAGTAACAGCGGCTTAGGGTGAAAAGAGATACCCCGCCGAACAAAACGACGAACAAAACAGCGAACGGGGCAAGGCCGGCCACCATTTGGAGGTTGGAGGTTGGAAGGTAGATGCTCTGCCGCCTCCCTCCAACTTCCAGCTTCCAGCTTCCAATCAAGAAAGCCGTACTCAGAAGCGCCAGGGCCAACTGGGCCGCCAGAACCGGCCAGTCCAGGCCGACCGGGCCGCCGGGTTCGGCCCCGCGCAGCCAGGCAAAATCCAGGTTCTCTGGGGCAAGAAGCGTCCAATGTCCCCACAGCGGGGCGTAACGTGGATCGAAGAACAACCGAGATTCGTAAGCGTCGGTGCGAAACCCCTGGGCGCGCAGTTTATCCAGGTAAAGGCCAAAAGGCACGGCCAGCCCCCCGACCTGGGCCAGGACGCTGACGACCATCAGCGCGACGAAAATCGCGCGCCAGTCCTTTTTTTCGACCACAGGAGCGAGCAGCAGGGCCAGAAAAGGGGTAAGAGGCAGGATGTGGCGAGGCCCCCAACAATCCCCTCCAAACCACGTCGTCCAGGTGCCATAAAGCAGCAGGTAGACGGCCACGAGTCCGAAGATGCAATGAGCTTCGGCCCGATGTCGCCGCCAGAAGAAGAGGCCGCCCGGCACGGCCAGCAATAGAAGGGGAGCGTAGACGAACAGCCCTCGGCCAGGGCTGAGGAGCAGACCGAACAACCCCCGGCTTAACGGAATCCCCAGGAAGTGCATCGGCTGGCCGCCCGGAGTCAGCGTCCCAAAGCACAGGTAAGAGTACAGCACGTATCCTCCCACGGCCAACCCCACAGGCGCGCAGAACAGGCACACCGCCCTTCTGTAGCCCTTTTTCCCCAGGGCGTCCCACAGCCTTTGTCCGCCATCCTGCCGTCCCCATAAAGGCCGATAGAAGCCGTAGAGAAAAAGTATGGGAGCAGCTATCACCCCATCCACCAGCCTGGTGGTGATGGCGTAGCCTGCGGCGCATCCGGCCCACAAGGCGTAACCAGGACGACTGAAGTCGTCACTACTCTTTCGGTAGCCCGCCAGGAAATAGAAAGCCATCAGCAGGCACAGGGCCGTCAGCGGCTCGGTAAACAGGTATTTGGCGTACACCCAGGAGGTGGTGCCCAGCCCGAAGGCCAGGGCCGTGACCAGGGCCGCCGCCCTGGAATAGCCCAGACGCCTGACCAGGAGGAAGAGAAAAACAGCGGTCAGGGCCGTGAGAGGAATGCCGAGCAGCATGGCGGTCTGCACGTTGCCCAGGAAGTCGAACCTGCCCGCCAGCCACACCAGAGGCATGATCGCCAATGGCACCCCCAGGCCATACTTGGCGTAGAGGAGGCCGTCAGGGCCAAAGAGGCCGTTGAGCAGGCCCATCCCGCGCAACGGCTCGATGTCGAAGCGGCCCCGCTGCGCCACGTTCTGGGCGGTAGCAAACATGGCTAGCTCGTCGCCGGAGTGAAAGGCCCCACTGTAGCTCAATAAATATATAGACGATAGAAGAAGGAAGAGACAGAAAGCCCGCGCCCCTTCCCCGCTCGATCTTTCGCTTTCCACCAACTCACCACACTTACACTCAGAATAGGTGAACCAGGCAGGTGGAGTATATCATGGGTCTATGCAGTTGTCAAAGTCCAGAGCCTTTTAACACTCTAATCAGCGCTTGCCTGGCTCGCTGCTTTGTGTTAAACTTAAATTTGCCATCTTTGATGAAAAATAGTATAATTTTTTTAGGCGCGTTTTCGAGCGAGAGGACATTGTGCGGTGAAGCGGGGAGGCAAATTTTCCGAGGCAGGGACCGGCGCGGCCCTGTTCATCCTGGCTTTGGGGCCCAGGGTCTTATCTCTGGACGCTTTCCTGACGCCCGACGAGTTTCTGTGGGTGTACAGGTCCGTTCACTTCTTCGCCGCCCTGGTCAGCGGCAATCTGGGCAGCACCTTTATTACCGGCCATCCCGGCGTGACCACCATGTGGACGGGGGTGTTGGGGCTGAGCCTCAAATATCTGGCCGAGGGTAGTGGTCGCCCGGCTCTGCTGACCTTCTTGCGGGCTGTGCCCGTCGATCCTTTGGATGTGAGCTACATCCCGGCGGTGCGCATCCCCACGGCCCTGATCACAGCCGCCTTCGTGGTAGCTTTGTATTTCCTCACCAGGGAGCTATTTGACTCCAGGATAGCTTTGCTGGCGGCCATCCTGCTGGCCCTGGAGCCTTTTCACTTGGCTCTCTCGCGGGTCATGCACCACGATGCCCTGGTCACCGCCTGCATGACCATCTCGCTCCTCGGCGCCATGATCGCTTTGCGGCGGCGTTCGTTTCGGTATCTGGTCTTTTCCGGCTGCCTGGCGGGGCTGGCCTTTCTGACCAAGTCTGTGGCCTTGTTCCTGATCCCCTTCGTGGGACTATTCACCATCGTTGACCAGAGACGGATCAGGCCCCTGGTAAAAACCTGGCTGGTGTGGGTCGGAGCGGCCAGTGTGACCTGCGTCGCTTTCTGGCCGGCCATGTGGGTCGCCCCTCTCGCTGTCATCAGGGGAGTGTGGGCAACGGCGGCCTTCTACGCCAGCACCCCCCACGACCGGGGCAGTTTTTTCTGGGGGCATTTCAGGCCCGATCCCGGAGGGACGTTCTACCTGGTAAATGGCCTGTTCAGGCTTACTCCCCTGGTGCTGCTGGGTTTGGGAGGCGCTCTGATCGGGCTGCTCGGCCACCGCCGCACGACCAAAGACGAACTTTCGAAAAAGAGCAACGTTCTGACCCTGGTGGTCTACGTGGTTCTCTTCACAGCCTTCCTGACCGTAGGAGACAAGAAGCTGGAACGTTACCTGTTGCCCATCTTCCCGGTCGTCGATATCCTGGCTGCGGTGGGCCTGTGGACTTTGTGGCGGGTGGCCGGTTCAAAGTTCCAATTTTCAGCCGCCGAGAAGGGAAAGGAGAGAGGAGAAAGAGGAAAGAGAAGAGAGGAGAGGGAGGTATATCTTCCAACTTCCAACTTCCAACTTCCATTGTATCTGGTGTTTGGGTGTCTGATTTTGCAGGCCGGCTTTGCTTTGCCCCACCACCCCTATTACCTGACCTGGTACAATCCTCTGCTGGGGGGCATCCAGGCGGCCCGCAGGACGATCCTGGTGGGCTGGGGAGAGGGGCTGGACGAAGCGGCCCGTTACCTGAACGCCAGAGAGGAAGCCGCCGATCTCAAGGTGGTGTCCTGGTATCACATGACCTTCGCCCCCTTTTTTCGGGGGGAGACCTGGCCTTTTCCCTATGGCGAGAACGACGACGAAGACAGCGACCTGTATTTGAACGATTACGATTACGCCATTATTTACGTCAACCAGGTTCAGCGCCAGGAAGCCTATCCGTACAATCTGCACGGGTATAAGCTTGAGCGGGCAATCCGCCTGAAGGGCCTGGACTACGCCTGGGTCTATCGCCGGGATGAATAAAATGTTGAAACAGCTTCCTGACCTGCGAAACAGAATAATGCCCCTCCACCTGGTTTTGCTCTGCGGCTGCCTCCTGCTGGGGGCCTGGCTCAGATTGCACGCCCTGCAAGCCCATGGCCTGTGGTTCGACGAGATATTGACCGCCCTGCGCTCCAGGGAGGATGTGGGGTGGCTGTTGTGGGGTTCTCCGCCGGTCAGATTCCGGCCTGTGTCCTACCTGATCACCCATTTCTTCCTGCTGCTTTTTGGAGAGAGCGATTTTATCGTCCGTCTGCCCTCCGTCATGGAAGGTATCCTGGGCCTGGCCGTCATGTATAAGATGGGCGCCACGCTCTACGGGCGGCGGGAGGGGCTGCTCGGCGCCCTGCTTCTGGCCCTTTCGCCCTTTCACATCTGCTATTCACAGGAGGCCCGTTTCTATGCTCTCCTTCTCCTGCTCTCCCTGTTGACCGTCCTCTTCCTGTGGAAAGCTCTGGCGGGGGGAAATAGATGGTTCTGGGTGGCCTTTCTGGTGACCACGGCGCTGAACGTCTACAACCACCCGGTGGCCTGCTTTGTGCTGGTCGCCGAGCTGGCCTTTGTGGGCCTCATGTGGTTGTGGAAACGGCGGATTACAGGCTTTCGCCTCTCGTTGCATTTTATCAGCGGCGCGCTCATTCTCGGACTGGTGTTATTGATGGTCGGGCCGCTCTACTATGCGGCTCTGCCCCAGGACGTTAAGTTTCCCCTCGTTTTGCCCGGCGGAGAGGAAGGCCCCACGGTGCGCCTTTCCTCTTCCCTGGTGCTCAACCTTTTCAGCGCCTTTGGGGCGGGAAGCGGTCTGGCCCTCTATGCCTTCGCCGAGATCGCTCTGCTCGGCCTGCTGCTATCCTCCCGCCCCGGCGCAAGGAAGGTCCTTTTGTTGCTGCTCTCGATGATGTGCGTGCCGCTGCTCGTGCTCCCTTTCGTGAGGGGGGCCGCTCCTTTCGCCTACAAATATTTTATCTTCATCCTGCCGCTCTATCTGCTGCTGGTGGCGCGGGGCATGAGCGGCCTGGGAGAGATAATCCATTACGCCGCCCAGAGTGAACGCGAACGGAGCAGACACGGATTTCCTTCACGGATTTCACGGACCGGACTCCGCTCACACACTCTAATGAAACCCACAGAGCGCATGGGGAACGCGGCACAGGCTTCTATAATAACAATAACGCCGGGCGACTGGGACGATAAGGCTCAATCCGTGACCAAAATCTGTGTTGGCTGGTTTCGTTCCAGCCTGGGGAAAGCGATTCCCGTAGCCGTATTTTTGCTCCTGGTCTCTCTCGACCTGGTGGCCGTGAGCGATTATTACCGGGAGCGAACCGAGGACTGGCGAGAGATGGGCGCTTTTCTGCGCCAGAACGCGCGCCCTGGGGAGATTATAGTTTCTCCTCTCGTCTACCCTGAGCCATACCTGACCTCCGGGGCCCACATCCTGTCATACTACACCCCTGTCGGGCAGGAGGGAGTGGCTCTCTCAGTCACGACCAGCCTGGCCGACCTGGAAGAGACCTATCTCCGCCACGCAAGGGTATGGCTCGTCCTGGTACCGCCCTATACCGCGCTGCCGGCAGGGACGACAGACTGGCTCTCCGGCCACGAATACGTGGAGTATAGTTTCTATCCCCGCTTCAAGGTGCTATGTCTGAATAACGACCGGCGGGACAGGTCAACGGAGGCGTTCGCTCCATCTCATCCGTTGACTGCTCCCTACGCCACAGGAAAAGGAATGAAGATGGAGGAATGAAAACATGGATCTGCGCCTGAGAAAAGAGTTGATCGCCTGGATAATAGGCTCCGTGGTCTTGCTGGCGACGTTATGTGTGTCCGATGCTTTCATTTCCAGATCGGAGGGCGATACCCTCTCCATTCGATCTCCCAAATATTATCGTCCCCCTCCCGTCCCCCTCCCTGTAATCGACTATTTTAGAGCCGAACCGAAGATCATCAACGAGGGCGAATCTGCCACCCTGAGTTGGGACCTGCACGGGGCCAAGGCCGCTTACCTTTATCCCGGTGGAGAAGAGGGCATTGAGGCCCCTGGAAGTAAAGTCGTGGCCCCCACCCAGACCACCACCTACAAGCTGGAAGCCTGCAACAAGAAAGATGAATGCGTTGACAAAAAAGTTACCATTAAGGTCAGGCGCAAACCGACCATCTTGAATTTCATGGCCGACCCGCCTAACATCAACCAGGGGCAGTCAACTGACCTGCGCTGGAGCGTGGAAGAGGCTACCGAGGTCATTTTAGATGGAGAGCCTGTGCAGGCCACCGGGATGAAGGCCGTCTCTCCGCAGTCCACCCGTGATTATACCCTGGTGGCCCGTAATGATTATGGGGAAGCCCAGGCCACGGTCACAGTCTCGGTCAGGGTCAGACGACCGCCTGCCATCCGCGTCTTCGAGGCCACCCCGGGCATCATCGATCTGGGCCAGATCACCACTCTCCACTGGAACATATCGGGCGCCACCGAAGCTTTTTTGAACAACGAGCCGATTAATTTACCGGAAGGCACACAAGAGGTCCAGCCTCAGGACACCGCCGTCTATACCCTGGTGGCTCGCAACACCGACGGCGAGACCAGGACGGAACTTACCGTGAACGTCAGGCCCACCCCTACCCCCGTCCCCTTGCGGATAAAGGTCGTGAAGGCGGACGGTGCGCCCGCCCCTGGCGCCGACGTTTATTATCAGTGGATCGAAGCAGGCCAGGCCCAAAAAACGCTCATCGACCAGACGGATGAGGACGGAGTACTGCCTATCGCCAAACTCAGTTTTCCCAGCCAGTGGTACGCCCAGGCCATAGAGAGCGAAGCGGCCAGCCTCAAGCACGAATGGGCCTATAGAAGATACGCCATAAGCGAAGTCCAGGTTGCCAGCGCCGAGGGCGAATTGGTTCTCCCCCTGGACAAAAAGCTGGTGGGCTTCAACCTCCTGGTCTCCGTCGAATGGGACGCCGACCCGGAATACATCGCTCAGTTGAAGGAAGGATTTGGCCGGGCTTCGGATTTTCTTTACCGGGCCACCGATGGACAGGTGTTTTTCGAGGAGGTGACGATCCGCGACAACGGTAGCGACTGGAAACGGGCCGATTTTCGCGTCCACGCCAGCAACGAGGCCCGGCCCAGACAGGCCGCCCAGTTGAGCGCAAGCAGCGGCTTTATCGAGGATGCCGATGGGCACGTATATCTGCCTCGATACTGGGGGGCGGTGGACGAAAAAAGCTGCTGCCAGGCTAAATTCGGCCCCTGGAACGAGGACTATGGTTTCAAGACCATAGCCAAAATGTTCGGCCACTACGGGCTGCACATGACCGCCGAGAATTTGCCGCACTTCGACGAGGAGGGAAATTGCACCGTAGAGATGTGCATCATGGATGAGCCGTGGGGGGCCGAGTTTTTGTGCGAACAGTGCTGGACCGTTTTGCAGGAGATTTTTGAGCTTCACATCCCGGCACGCCGGGCCAAAGGGTTGGCCGTGACCACCATCACCTCCGACCCACCGGCCACCCGCTTTCAGACCACGGAGGCGGAAAATGTCGGCCAGGGGGTGGGCACGGTGGCTCTGACCGTCGAAGCCGAGCTGCCGGCCGGGCCGCCAATACTGTGGCCCAGGGTCAAGCTGCTGAGAGGGGGTGGCCCTCCTCTCGACCAGGGACGGATCGAGTTAGGTCCTGGCGGCAGCACGGATCCCATTACCCTGTTGGGAGCTTCAGATGAATATAGCCTTCACCTCTACAACTCCAGCCGGGCCTGGGATGTCTCCGCTCCGGTCGGGCAGGTCAGGGCCGCCGGCCTGGAGATCGCCGCCGATCAGATGGTAGAGGACCCCACTCTCAGGCCGCCTTTAGTCTTCCCCCTCGCCGACCCGCCGGGCTTGAAGATCGTCGTTCCAGTGCGCGATATGCTCTCCAGCCTGCCACAGGTGCGGGTTGTGGGCCAGGAGTTGGATTTCCCCCTGGAGATGGTTTTCAGCGGCAAAGTGGTCATCCCCTCCCAGGGCATATCGCCCACCGCCATCTACGAAGGCTACGTGCCCTTCCCTGAACTCAAGGCCCTTCAGGGTACAGTCCAGATGCGGGCCGTGAACCAGGCCGGAGTGGAGCGCACCCTGTTCACCGATTTCAGCACTCAGCCTGTGAGGCCGGCGTCTGCGGCGGTACTCGCCTCGGACGATGGCTATTTGAGGCTGAACGTGCCAGCTGGGGCGGTGGCCCAGGATATTCAGGTCACAATCGCCGCTGCCCGGCCTCCTCAACTGCCCGAAGGAGAGTGGATCACGGTCGGAGAGGTCTACGACGTGGAACTGCCCGAGGGGACGCCGCGCCTGAACACGCCGGCCACCCTCATCCTTCGCTATTCGCCGCAGGTGTTGGACTACATCAAGTTCGGTACGTTGTCGATCCGACGCTGGGACGCCGAGAATTTGCGCTGGGAGGATTTACAAGGTACGGTTGATAAAGACAGCCACACCGTCCTGGCCCGCATCGACCGGCCCGCCTTCTATACCCTGATGGCCCGCTCCAGCCTCGAACCGATCCCGCAGCAGGAGCCAACTGCTCCCCCTCCCTCTGAGGTCGAGGGAACGCCCCCCGCTGAAGTCGAAGAGATGCCCCCTCCAGCCGAGGAAGAAGCGCCCGAAGTGACCACAGAAGTGGCTGGACTGCCGCCTACTATCCTGTATCTCAGCGTGGTGCTGGTTTGTATGGCGGTGATCGGGCTGCTCACTCTGGTCATAGCCTACCTGGCGATGAGAAGGAGGAGGAGAGCACACACGGATTCGGGTCACGGATGACACAGATTCACTGCTTTAGGCCCCGAATCGCGGAAGGCGCGGAGAGTGTGGAGAGTTCGGAATAGTGACCGCTTCGGCCTCAGCCGTGATCTGCCACACAGTAGTAGGCTGCGCCCCGTATTGCGTCTGCCAGCCCTGGAAGGTATAGACGGGCGTAAAGCGGAACCCCCCGGCCACGAATTCCTGGCCCTCCTTCAACGGCGGGAAGAACCAGTAAGTGCCGTTGTAGGACACGTGCTCGTAGAGAAGGTATTTGATCTTATGGGCCTTGATGGCCTGCACCCCGGCCTCGGTGAGGTCTGAGGTTTCCATACAACTACCAATGCTATCGGACGAGACGAAAGAATCCAGGGGCAGAGCGCTGTAATAGATGCTGACCGGGGCGTCGCACCAAATCTTGCCCTCGTCGAGCGGTTGTTCCTTCAGGAAGAGGCCGGCCTCCTTCTCCGGGACGATGATGTAGGACACCTTATCGAAATCGGGCGCGGCCAGGCCAAAGGGAAAGACGGCCCCAAAGAAGACCAATCCTGCTCCTAATGCCAGGCGAGCCTTCCCCTGAATGGCAAGTTGCCGGGCCAGGACGATCCAGGTCGGCATCAGCAAAGCCAGGAGCGGTAGATCGGGGACGCTGAAACGCACGTCGGAATAGGCGACCTCTCCCGCCCAGAAGCCGATGGATAAAGAAAGAAAGTGCAGCCCTACCATACTGACTATGAGCGCCAGGGATTCGGGATTGGGGACTGGGGACTGGGGTTCACGGTTCGGTCTGAGCAGGCTGAGCGCCACGCCTAGAATAGCTAAGGCCAGTAGAGGAAAAGCTTTGTGATACTCCACTAAAAAGGCGAACAGGTTCAAAAGTTCATAGGGGCTTCCAGAGAAGAACAGGTGTTCCCAGCGCGTGGCTTGCGCCTGCCCCAGCCAGCCGGTAAGGGGATTGCCTGTCATCCCGTAAATCCAGCCGGCCCAGACCATGAGGGCCAACCCTATGCTGGACACAAAGATCAAGGCCCAGACCTTTTTCCGGCGATATAGCCCCAGGGCCAGGGGCGGCAAATAGACCAGCATTTCGTACCTGGTCAGGGTGGTCAGAAAAGCGGTCACGCACAAGGCGACCAGGGGCAGGATGGGGGAGTGGGGATCAAGGCCCTGGGATTCGGGATTTGGACGCCGAAGGCCCCCAAGGCAATAAACGGCCAGCAGCAATAAGGTCGCGGCCCATACTTCTGTCATGTTGAGGTTGCTGAAAACCACGTGGACGTGGTTAAAAACTATTATCAGACCGGCCATCAGCCCGGCCAGAAGGTCATCGTAAAGCCGCCTGGCTATGCGGAAGACCAGATAGCAAGACAACGTTCCCAACATCAGGTTCAGCCCGTGCAGCGGGGCCAGATCGTAGCGACCGCAGAACCACATCGCCAGGGACGACAGGTAATGATAGACGGGCAACCAGACCAGGTGCATACCCTTGTAGTCTGCGTATACCCAGCGGTTTTCCACCGTCAACCGTGAGATCAACCAGTGGTGATAAGAATCGCCCCAGAAATCGTCGAGGCCCAGGGTCATGTACCATAGCCGTATCCCCAGAGCTAAGGCCACAATCAGCGTCGGCAGCCCCAGTTTTTTAACCATGAGTCAGTCGCTTTCCGCCGCCGACGAAAGGAGCCAGCTTGACCACGTCGCCTGGCTTCAGGACGTAGCTTTTCAACTGCTGGCGGCGGTTGACGATGACCAGGGCCACCAGTTCGTTGGGAATGCCCAGCTCCGCTATCAGTGCGCTGATAGTCTGGCCGGGCAGGGGGGCGGGCAGGGGAGCGGATACGTATTGCTTCAGGAGACCGACGACGGTTAGCTGAATGGTAGTTTGTTCGCTCATTTCAGATTGTGCTTGCCTTTCGTACTTCTGGGATTTTGGAAAACTTGGAAGATCGGAAAAATTATGGAGGGCACGGAATTTAGTATAATAGTTTCTATCAGAAAAGTCAATGCACCCCTTTTTTCCCGGCCATCCGTCTCTTCGCGCTTCCATCCGTGAAATCCGTGTTCACGATTTGCCTATTGAGCCAGGATGTGATATACTTCTATGTCAGGCCAAAGGTAAAGGTCTGCATAATCAAACACGTCCCCCTCAAGCCACGTGGAGGGGCGGACGACAAAATTAAGGAGGGTATAGTGGCTATTGTTTCGATGAAAGCTCTTCTGGAAGCTGGTGTTCACTTCGGTCACCGCACCAGACGATGGAATCCGAAGATGAAGTCCTATATTTTTACGGAGCGCAACGGTATTCACATTATCGACTTGCAACAGACGATAACCTCTCTGGGAGAAGCGTACAATGTGGTCAAAGATATGACCAGCGAGGGGGGGACCATTCTTTTCGCCGGCACCAAAAAGCAGGCCCAGGAGAATGTCGGCCTGGAAGCCCGGAGATGTGGAATGCCTTACGTCACTCAACGATGGTTGGGAGGCACTTTAACGAACTTCCGCACTATTCGCCAGCGTGTAGATTACATGCTGGAGCTGGAAGCGCGCCGGGAGCGGGGAGAGTTCCACCGCCTGCCCAAGAAGGAGGCCCAAAAGCTGGAGAGGAAAATCGCCAAGCTAAACCGACGAATGGGAGGATTGAAGGAGATGCGACAGTTGCCCGGCGCGGTCTTCATCGCTGATATCCGTCGGGAAACGCTGGCGGTGAAGGAAGCCAAAGCCCTGGATATCCCCATCATAGCCATGGTTGATACGAACTGCGATCCTGACCCCGTCGATTATATAATTCCTGCTAACGATGACGCCATCCGCGCCATCAAGCTGATCACCTCTAAGATAGCCGATGCCGTGTTGGAAGGAAAGCACATTCGAGCCGTCATAGAAGCTGAAGAGGAAGAAGAGGTCGAGCCTGATAGCAAGTACCTTGGCCCCTCCATATTAGCTAAACTGGAGAGAGGCGAACTGGTAGAGGAAGAGCACGAAGAAGAGTACGCTGCCTATGAGGAAGAAGGAGAAGAGAAGGAAAAGTACGCCGCCCCCAAAGCCGTAAAAAAGGCGTACAAAGAGGAATTTGAGGAAGAGGAAGAAGATTGGGAGGAGTACGAGGAGGACGAGGGCGAGGAAGAAGATTACGAGGAAGAAGATTGGGAGGAGGACGAGGAGGACGAGGAGGACGAGGGCGAGGACGTGGATGTAGAAGAGGACGTGGAAGAATAATAGAGGACGCCAAAATAATTCCCACCGGCCGGTGGAATCATATTAGGAGGTTAAGGCTAAATTGGAAATTACTGTATCAATGGTTAAAGAGCTACGTGAGGAGACTGGGGCAGGGGTACTGGACTGTAAAAAGGCGCTGGAGATATCGGACGGGGACTTCGAGCGAGCCGTTGAGTATCTGAGGGAAAAAGGAATGGACGCCGCCGTCAAAAGGGCCGGTCGCGAGGCCAAAGAGGGCGTGGTCGAAAGCTACGTGCACGCCGGCAGTCGGGTAGGGGCTTTGCTGGAGCTTAACTGTGAAACGGATTTTGTGGCCCGCACCGACGAGTTCAGGCAATTGGCCCACGATCTGGCTATGCAGGTGGTGGCTTCCAGCCCCCAATATCTCTCGCCAGAAGACGTGCCGGCCGAGACCCTGGAAGCCGAGAAAAAAATATATCGTGCTCAGTTTGCGGATTCAGGCAAGCCCGATCAAGTCGTAGATAGAATCGTCGAAGGAAAACTCAAGAAATTCTACCAGGAGGTGTGCCTGATGGATCAACCTTTTATTAAGGATGGCGACCTTACCATTCGGGAGGTCATCACCCAGGCTATCGCCAAACTGGGCGAGAACATCATGGTGCGGCGTTTCGTGCGCTTCGAGTTGGGAGAAGATGTCGTTTAGCTCGCAGCCAACTGACCAGGAGCAAGGACCAAGCCAATGCCCCAGGTGAAATACCGCAGAATTCTGCTTAAATTAGGCGGCGAGGCTCTGGCCGGGCCTGAAGGCTACGGCATCGATCCTCACCGAGCGGAAGAGGTAGCAGCCAAAATCCGGAAGGTCAGGGATCACGAAGTCGAAATAGCCATTGTCCTGGGGGCGGGCAACATCTGGCGGGGCAAAGATGGTCTGGATCATGGCATGGAACGGGCCACTGCCGACCACATGGGTATGCTGGCTACAGTGATGAACGCCCTGGCTTTGCAGGACGCTCTGGAGAGAACGGGGATTACCACCCGGGTGCAGACCGCTATCGAGATGAGAGCGGTGGCCGAACCTTACATCCGGCTGCGCGCCATCCGCCATCTGGAAAAAGGCCGGGTGGTCATCATCGGCGCCGGGACGGGTAATCCTTACTTCACTACCGATACAGCCGCCGCCCTGCGGGCTATGGAGATCGATGCCCAGGTACTGATCAAAGCCACCAAAGTCGATGCCGTTTACGATGAAGATCCATTGATCAACCCCCAGGCCAAGCGCTTCAAGTGGTTGAGCTACATCGACGCTCTGAATCTGAGAGTAGGCGTTTTGGATAGCACGGCCCTCTCGCTGTGCATGGATAACGATTTACCCATCCTGGTCATTGACCTGTGGGAGGCCAACGGCCTGGAGAAAGCCATTCTGGGCGAGCCTATCGGCACCATGATCAGCCATTAAAGCGCCAGACGCTTCGGAAGAATTCTAGAGGCATTTGGAGGAGGGATGTCCATGATCGAAGAAGTTTTGAAAGAGCTCGATTATAAGATGGGCCGGGCAGTCGAAGTTTTGCAGACCGACCTGATGAGCATCAGAACCGGGCGGGCTTCTCCGGCCCTGGTGGAGCGTCTGCGGGTCGAGTACTACGGCGCTCAGACCCCTCTCAACCAGTTAGCCACCATTTCCGCTCCAGAGCCGCGTTTGTTGGCTATCCGTCCCTGGGACCCTGCCTCCTTGTCAGCTATCGAAAAGGCCATCCTCAAATCCGATCTGGGGTTAACGCCCAATAACGACGGCAAGCTCATTCGCCTGTCCATCCCCCGCTTGACCGAAGAGCGCCGTCAGGAATTGGTCAGGGTCGTAGCCAGACGGGTGGAAGAGGGCAAGGTGGCCGTCCGCAACTGTCGCCGCGACGGGATAGATGACCTCCGTGAACTGGAAAAGGAAAAGCTGATTTCGGAGGATGAGTTTTACAAGGGCAAAGACGAGGTGCAAAAGTTGACCGATAGTTTCGTCGAGCAGATGGATGAACTGGGGAAGAAGAAAGAAAAAGAAATTTTGGAGATTTAGGGGGATTTAGAAAGGAGGCCATCGTCACATGCTTTACCGAAAACTGGGCAGAACAGGCATAGAAGTGAGCGAGATTGGCTTCGGCGGCTGGGGCATCGGCGGTGGTTGGGGCCGCCAGGACGATGAGGAGGCCATCCGAGCCTTGCAGCAGGCGCTTGAGCTGGGCGTCACTTTCTTCGATACGGCCATGGGGTATGGGGACGGGCACAGCGAGCGTCTGATCGGTAAGGCGCTGAAAGGCAGGCGAGACCGTGTGGTCATCGCCACCAAGATATCGCCCCGGACCCGCCGCTGGCCGGTGTTGCCCCACGAACCCCTGTCCGACACTTTTCCGGCCAGCTGGATCGTCGAATGCACGGAGAGAAGCCTGAATAACCTGGACACGGACTACATCGACGTGCAACAATTGCACGCCTGGACGCCTCCCTACACCGAACAGTTGGAATGGTACGAAGCGCTGATGGCCCTGAAGAAGCAGGGGAAGGTGCGAGCTTTCGGCGTCTCCGCCAACGACTGGGACCCCTACGGGCCGGTCGGCCTGGTGCAGTCTGGGCTGACGGACACGGTGCAGGTCATCTACAACATCTTTGAGCAGCGGCCCGCCGAGCAGTTGCTCCCGGCGGCGTTGGAGCACCAGGTGGGCATCATCGTGCGCGTTCCCTTCGAGGAGGGCCTGCTCACTGGCCGCTTCGGCCCGCATCACACCTTCGACGAAGGAGACTGGCGGGCCGAGTGGCTGACGCCGGAGCGTCTCCAGGAGGCGAACCGGCGGGTGGAAGCCCTGCAACCTTTCCTGACCGAGGAGCGCCCCACGCTGGCGGCCCTGGCCCTCAAGTTCTGTCTGAGCCACCCGGCGGTGTCCACCGTCATCCCAGGGATGCGCAGAACGGCCCACGTGGAAGCCAATTGCGCCGTCTCGGATGGCCGGCTGCTCTCCGCCGAAGAGGTGGAGGAGCTGAAAGCACACGCCTTCGCCCATGGGTGGAGCTATCCCTGGAGCCAGGAGTAGTGTTGGCCTCGCTTGAACTGGGACTAAGATCATGCCTCGAAAGATCAGCATGGATGAAGGTGTCCAGGTAGCTCGGCGGGCAGCTGTAGACATAGAAACCTGGCTGCGTGGATTGAAGACAACGATCAGTGTTCAGAATGTTGAGGACAATCCAGAATTTCAGCGTGTAGACGTTGATCTGATTTGGACGACGAAGAAGGATTCCTATAAGGTAGAGATCAAGGGGGACCGTTGGCATAAGACCGGCAACTTTTTCTTTGAAACACACAGCAATAAAGAGAGGGGTACGCCCGGCTGCTTTCTCTACACTAAAGCAGATCTTGTGTTTTACTATTTCGTTGTTCCATGCACCTTGTATATATTGCCGATGCCGGAAACTCGTAGATGGTTTTTGGCAAATATAGACCGCTTTGAGGAGAGCTCTACAACTACTCCTGTCGGTGATGACTACTATACTACGGTCGGAAGATTGGTGCCGATTGGGACTGTTTTGCACGAAGTACCGGGTGTGAAAGAGGTGCAATTATAAAAATTTTCTCCTGACAAAACATCTTTTTATGTACTGAGGTGAGACATGTCGTGGTGTATTTCGCCTGACTATAAGAATACTGATTTCTCATTGCCTCTTAGCATTGACGACAAAATAACTATATTTTTTGACCGAGTCGATGGTTGGCAACTTGGTATTGCTGACCAATGCATTAATGGTAGAAAAGGACCAAATGGCGAAATTGAGCCTATACCGGATTCTGGTTTTGCAGTTCTCCATATTGTTCTTAGCTATTTTGAAATGATCGCAAAATATCAGGATGGTTTTGAAGATACAGGTGAATCAGGACATTACTTCAAGAAAGGAGTGTATTCCGTTTTTCCACAGTTTGAACCGGAATCTTTACCAATAGTAGATAGTCTATTGGATATCCTCTACTCTGGGGCTCGTTGTGGATTGTATCATAGTGGCATGACTGACTCTCGGATTATTCTTACAGGTGGCGGTGATGAACCCATAGAATTGTTAGTTTTTGACCCACAAAAAAGAGGAAAAGTGAAACTTAGAATCAATCCACACCTATTAGTTCCGGTGCTTAGAACTCATCTCAGAGATTATGTGGAACAGCTTCGAGATGCTCATAATTCTACTTTAAGACAAAATTTTGAGAAACGGTTTGATTTTGAGGCTTCACAAGCTTGAAAATAATGCTTGACTTCAGCTACATGGGTTTTGCGACTTCGTGCTTGTCAACTCCAGATGTGGAAGTGCAGGAGATCACCAGGAGAGTACAATGAGTTGGATTCTTCTAATAATAGCCATTATTTTAGAGGTGGCGGGCACTATTTCCATGAAGCTATCCGAAGGCTTCTCTAAACTGGTTCCTTCGATTTTATTGGTGGTTTTCTATGGTTTGAGCTTTGCGGCCCTGGCTTTCACTCTCAAAAAAATTGAAGTCGGGGTGGCCTATGCGGTGTGGTCCGGGCTGGGCACCGCTTTGATCGCCACCGTGGGAATTTTGTGGTTTAAGGAGCCCCTGACGGCCATAAAAATAATTTCCATCGGACTGATCATACTGGGAGTAGTGGGGTTAAATCTGAGCGGTGAAGTACATTAGATGAGCAACAAGTTGGATTTGGAAGTTGAAGAGTCACTTGCCGAAGTGCCGCATCACATCGCTATCATCATGGACGGCAACGGTCGCTGGGCGCGGGCCAGGGGGCTGCCTCGCATAGCCGGGCACCGGGCCGGGACGGATAACCTCCGCCGCGTGCTGGAAGCCTGCGCCGAGTACGGGGTCAAGATTCTGACCATATACGCCTTCTCCACCGAGAACTGGGGACGGCCAAAAGATGAAGTAAGGGGCCTGATTCACATCCTGGAGGAGGTCATCCAGCGAGAAGTGCGCGACCTGCACAAAAATGGGGTGCAATTGCGCCACGTCGGTCGCCTGGAAGGTATCTCCGAGAGGCTGAAGCGTCAGGTGCGGGAGGCCATCGAACTGACCAAAAACAACGACCGCCTGATCCTGAACGTGGCCTTTAACTATGGCGGTCGAGCCGAGATCCTGGACGCGGTACGGCGGATCGTGGCAGAGGGCATCGATCCTGACACTCTGGACGAGGAGCTTTTCAGCCGCTATCTTTACACCGCCGGGCTTCCTGACCCGGACCTGATCATCCGCACCGCCGGAGAGGTCCGCCTGAGCAATTTCCTGATCTGGCAGGCAGCTTACGCCGAGTATTACGCCACCCCCACTTACTGGCCCGATTTCGACAAGAAAGAGCTTTATAAGGCTCTGCGCGTCTACAGCCAGCGGGAAAGAAGGTTTGGCCTGGTGAAGACTTGATGCTCGGCCAGCGCCTTGTCACCGCCGTCATCCTGATCCCGGTGGTGGCCTGGGCAGTTTACGCCGGGGGGCTGTGGTTCTTCGCCCTGGTGGCCCTGGTGGCCGGTCTGGCCGGCTACGAGTTTTTCGCCATGATGACCGCTGGCGGTTACCGACCCTCTCTGTCTGTGGGCCTGGGCATAATATGGGTGTTTATTGTGGACGCCCGCCACCCCGAATGGGGGTTGGGCCGTTTTTTTGTGGCGGTTGTCATCGTGCTGTCCCTCATCTGGCACGTGTTGCAGAAGAAAAGCGCCACCCCGGCCCTCGATTGGGCCTTGACTCTGGCCGGCGGGCTGACCATCGGCTGGCTGGCGGCTCACTTCATCTCCCTGCGAGAATTAGGGCCGCACTGGATGGCGCTGACCCTGCTCTCCACCTGGGCCTGCGATGCGGGCGCCTATTTCGTGGGCCTGACCCTGGGACGCCATAAACTGATCCCCAGGCTCAGCCCTAAAAAGACGTGGGAAGGGGCGGGGGGAGGATGGCTGTGTGGAGTGCTGGTCACGGTGCTGGTCGGCCTTTACCTTGACCTGGGCGTGGGGCACAGTCTGGCCCTGGGAGTAGCTATAGCTACCATCTGTCCTTTTGGCGACCTGGCCGTTTCCATGCTGAAGCGCCAGGTGGGGGTTAAAGATTCGGGCCGCCTTATCCCCGGTCACGGCGGGATGCTGGACCGCATTGACACCCTGCTTTTCTCCGTGGTGGTGGTCTACTACTACGTCACTCTGGTAGTGCAATGAGCCGCCTATGAACAGGAGTTCACACGCGCCGATAGAAAAATAGAAGAAACCAGGTTTTTCTAGCAAAAACCTGGTTTCTAGGCTCCCATCTCACTCGTAACGCAGGGCCTCGATGGGGTTGAGCCTGGCCGCGCTGGTGGCCGGATAGATGCCGAAGAACAGGCCCACCGCCGCCGAGAAGCCGGTAGCCAGCATAATGGCCCCCAGCGTGACTTTGGGGGTCAGGTCCGGCACAAAGGTGGCGATGGCCCCCGAACCGATAAAGCCTAGCATTATCCCGAAAGCCCCGCCCACCAGGCTGAGCACAATGGCCTCGATGAGAAACTGCATCAGAATGTCGCGACGTTTGGCCCCTACGGCCTTGCGGATGCCGATCTCGCGGGTGCGTTCGGTGACGGACACCAGCATGATGTTCATGATGCCGATGCCCCCCACCACCAGGGAAATAGCGGCGATGGCCCCCAACACGATGGTCAGCACCCGCATGATGTCCCCGAAAACCTCGATGAAATCTTCCTGGCTGAGCACGGTGAAGTCGTCTTCGTTGCTGAACTGGATTTTGTGCCGCGTGCGCAGGAGTTGGGTGATATCTTCTCTGGCTATCTCGATGCTGTCCTCATCGACCACCTGAACGCTGATCATGGACAGGCTGTAATCGCCGGAAATGCTGCGCCCTTGAAAAAGACGGGTGGCGGCTGTGCTCAGAGGAACTAAGACTACATTATCCTGATCGTAGCCCATACCGCCCCCACCCTTTTTTTCCAGGATGCCGATAACCCGGAAAGGCACCTGGTTGAGCTTGATCACCTGGCCGATAGGATAAACGTCTGAGGGAAAAAGCTCTTCCGCCACCTTCTGGCCGATGACCGCCACCCGGGAACGACCGCTCACCGCCTCCTCGGTGATGAACTCTCCTTCATCGGCGTAGAAGTTACGCACGTCGGCATACTCCGGGGTGACGCCGCTGACGGAGGTACGCGTCTCTTCAGAGCCATAGACAGCCCAGACATTGCCCATATATTCCGGGGCCACGTCCACTACGCCGGACACGTTCAGGGGATCGGCGATGGCCCTGGCGTCGCCGTAGGTCAGGCTGACTATGCGCGTCCCCCCTCCAGTCCTCCGCTGGCTTTCATCCAGGTTGCCGGGCATGACAAAAAGCAGGTTGGAGCCTAACCCCTGGAACTGGCCGGTGACGTAATGCTCCAAACCCTGCCCCACCGACAGCAGGGCGATGACCGCGCCCACGCCGATGATGATGCCCAGCATGGTCAGGGCCGAACGCAACTTGTTGGCTAACAGGCCGCGCAGGGCGATGCGCAGGCTCTCCGTCAGGTTCATGCTCTCACCTCCGGCGGGGAAAATTGGGGCACGGGTTTGTCGGCCACCACCTGGCCGTCGAGAAGGCGGATGATGCGCCGCGTGCGGTTGCCGATATCGGGGTCGTGGGTGACGAAGATCACGGTAATGCCCTCTTTATAATTGAGCCGCTCGAAGATATCCATGATCTCTTCTCCCGCTTTGGAATCCAGGTTGCCCGTCGGCTCGTCGGCCAGGATGATAGAGGGGACGTTGACCAGGGCGCGGGCGATGGCGACCCGCTGCTGCTGCCCGCCGGACAATTCGTTGGGGCGGTGATGCACGCGGTCGCCCAGCCCCACCGCTTCCAGGGCGGCGATGGCCTGCTGGCGGCGGTCTTTGCTGTTGCCTGAATAGATGAGCGGCAGCTCCACGTTCTGCAAGGCCGAGGTGCGCGGTAACAGGTTGAAAGTCTGGAACACAAAGCCGATCTTGCGGTTGCGGATGGCGGCCAGGCTGTCGTCGTCCAGATGGCTGATGTCGGTGCCTTCCAGGAGATAGACGCCGGAGGTAGGTTGATCCAGGCAGCCCAGAACGTTCATCAAAGTGGACTTGCCCGAACCGGAAGGCCCCATGATCGACACAAACTCGCCCTCGTGCATCTGCAAGGATACGCCGCGCAGGGCGTGCACCTGCACGTCGCCCATCTGATAAATTTTGGTCACGTCTCGAATCTCAATCAGCGGTCCGCTCATTCCATCCTCACTTCAATCCGTATCAAGTAGCCGGTACGACCACAACACCCAAAGACCAGGCACCTCCAGAGAAACCAGGGTTTTTAGCACCAACCTGGTTTCTTCCAATGCAAAGTGTCAGATGCCTGCCGCCATCAATCCGGAGGACCACCCGAAATGGCCCGCCGCAACTGCTCGCGGCCGGAGACGCCACGGAGGACGATCTTGTCCCCTTCCTCCAAACCGTCCACTACCTCGCTATACTGTTCGTTCCGCATTCCGATCTTGATCTCCACCCGCGCGATCTCGCCGTCTTCGAGCAATTTCTCCACGTACAGTTTGTCATTATCACGGTCGATCTGGATAAGGCGGTTGGGTATGATCAACACGTTGTCCCGGCGGTCGGTGGTTATGGCCGCATCGGCGCTCATGCCGGCCCGCAGAGGGGCGTCGCCAGGCTCGATGGCAATGGTGACCACGTAGGCCACCACCCCGCCTCCCTCTGCCACTGAAGCCGTGGGAGCGATGGCCTCTATGTGCCCGGCGATTTCCTTATCGGGCAGGGCGTCCAGGGTGATGGACACCGCCTGGCCGACCGCCACACGGCCGATATCGATCTCGTCCACCTCCACGTCGATGTGAAAAGCAGCGTTATCGACCAGTTCGACTATAGTGGTCTGGGCCGTTACCTGCTCGTTGATCTCGACGTGCACCTCGGACACCTCTCCATCGAAGGGGGCCACAATGGTCATGCCTTCCAGCTTACGCTGCGCCTGCTTCACCGCCACGCGGGACTCATCGACCCGGGCCTGGGCCTCGGCCACGTCCTCTGGGCGGGGCTGCTCTTGCAGGTCTTCCAGGTCGTCAAGAGCCTGGGCCAGCTTGGCCTCGGCGGCCTTGATGTTCTCCAGGGTGGGCTGTTTCCGCAGGTCTTCCAGGTCGGACTGCGCCTGGGCCAGCTTGGCCTCGGCGGCTTTTATGTCTGCTTCGGTGGGACCTTCTACGGCCTGGTTGTACCTGGCCTTGGCTGCTTCGTACTCGAAGGTAGCCTGCTGCAAGTCCAGGGATTGGGGCAAAGCCTGGATGCCACCTACCCAGGCTACCTGGTCGTAGCGGGCCTGAGCTTCCTCCAGCTTGATGCCCGCCTGCTTCAGGTCAACCTGGGCGATGGCGATGTCGTTCTCGTCCGGGCCTTCTAAGGCTTTTTCGTAGGCCGCCTGGGCGCTGGCCAGGTTGGCTTCCGCGGCGGCCAGCTCTTCCTCATCGGGGCCATTTATGACCTCATTGTAAGCGGCCTGGGCGCTGACCAGATTGGCTTCGGCCGCGGCCAGCTTCCCGATGCTGGGTTTTCTTTCCACTTTAGCCAGTTGGGCCTCGCTCAAAGCCAGGTTAGCCTGGGCACTCTCCAGTTCCAGCTCCACGTCGGCCATCTCCAGGCTGGCTAACAGGTCGCCTGTCCGTACCGCCTGGCCCCTCTTCACGGCGATGGCCTCCACCGTGCCGCCTGCTTTGAAAGTCAGGGCTACCTCGGCTTTCGAGGCGATGCTGCCGGTGGCGTTCACGGCGTTCGCGATCGTGCCTCGTCCTACGGTGGTAGTTTCCAGGCTGGAGGTATCAGGTTTCTTCTCCCCGGCAAAAGCGACGTAGCCGACCAGGCTCAGACCTATAACCGTACCCAGAATTAAAAATATGGCGATTACTCTCTTCATTCTACAACACTCTCCATTAAGAGAAAAGGTTCCCAATAAGGGTGGGAGCCAGGGCTGCTCCCACCATCACGGCCCAATAAGCCAGACCGGCGACGACTGCCTTAGTTTTGCCAAAACGGTTAAGGACGGCCAGGCCCACCGCCACCAGAATCAGATGCCACACGAAGAAAGGATCCAACTGGGATAGGAACACGTAAAGCAGGTTAGCGCCATCGACGGCCTGGTCGCCGCTAGTCACCAGACCTGACAGTCCGGCGTTGACGATCATCTGGTTACTGAAAGCAACGTAAGCGGCCTGGGTCAGATCCCTCAAGAAAAAAGGCAGCCACGTCCAGGTCATCAGGGTGAACATCTGCTTGAAACCGCTCTCGCCGCCCAGGAACAGGGCCAGGGTGTAGAGCGCGCCGGCCCCTACAATCCAGAGCAGAGCCGCCATGAAAATACCCCCCACGACGGCAAATATAGCCATCATGGCCGGCGAGCTAAAAGTGGACATCTGCCCGGCCATAGCTTCGGCCTGTTCGGGTGACATGTCCAACATGCTTCGCTGCATCTCCCTGGCCGCCAGATCGGCCATCTGGGGAGCAGTAGCCACGCCCCGCACCACCAGCCCCACCAGGATCAACAGGGCGGGCGTCAACCATAGCCAGCCTGTTTTTTCGCCCACGTACTTCAGGGTGCTGGCCGGTCGATCTATGAGGTCCACCAGCAGCCTCAAGAGACCCCTCTTCTTTTCTTTCACCTCTTCGGCGCTCGCTTCTTCTGTAATGCCAAGTTTATCGCTCAAGACAACGCTCTCCACGTTTCCTCCTTCCGTTTGTCAGTCTCCAGGAGCTAATAGTAGCCTGCCAAAAACCTGTTTATTATACCATAAATCTCGGTCTGCGCAAAAATCACCAATATTGAGTCTGGCTTTCGACATGGATGATGGACGTGGCCTCCTGAAATTCCTGGGAGACGTTCCACTCATTGTAGCTCCCGAATGTTAAGGCCACGTTATCAAATTGTAAAATATCTGTTAAAAAGAAAGTGAGAAGCTCCCATATTATATTATATACGTACGATCCTGCCTCTGCGTTGCACCCTTAGAAAGCTGACCCATTCAATCATGGAAGTCCCATCCTCGCCCGCGCCGCGGCCCGTACCTTCTCCGCTGTCCTAATCGCATCTTCTGCGGCTTGCTGGTCCGCTTGCGCCCCCGGATAGCGAGCGGCAATGCCAAACGTGCTTAGGCGTGCCAACTGTCGTCTCTGTGAATCCAATTCTGGAAGCCATTCGCCGCTTAAGTTGAGCAATACCACAAGGTCATGTGTCTTCTGAAAGACGACGTTATGCTCCTCTAAGAAAGCCTTAAGATACTTTTCAGCACACTGCTGAGCAAGAAAGCAGACGACGTCCCAAACCGGATCGGCTGTTTGCATCTCTCGTTGCGCAACCTTCCAATCGCCTTCCGCCTTGTCAATCCATTCTGCTGTCTCGGGCTTCATACAGAACAACTCCTTTGGTCATCACCTCTGTGGCAAAGACCCCTTTGCGTTCCAGAGAGGCCGCCCACTCGGAGGGCCTGAATACCAGGATGTCCAGGGCAAAGGGATGATCAATAGCCGCGGAGATGCGGGCTGCGGCATGGAGCGTTTGTTCGTTCGTTTCCATCACGACCAGCAAGTCCACGTCGCTATCTTCCGTCGGGGTGTCGTGAGCGTAGGAACCGAACAGTATCACCTCCTGTGGATGGAAGCGCTCCACAATTTGCTGGACAATCTTCTGGATGTCCTTTAAGGTAACAGGCGTTTTAACCTCAGCCATGGTGCTCATCCTCCTGGGAGCACTTTCTGCAAGTCCGGTAGCAGGTGCGGGCTTACTTTTAGAGTATCTTCTGATTCTACGTTATATTATACTGTAATTGCTCCTTCTTTGCAAAAAACGCAGGCTGCGCAGTGGTGTATCACTCCGTGAAATCTGTGACCAAAATCCGTGTCTGCTCGCCTCTACGTCAACTCTTCCAGCCGCGCCAAGACAACGTCCAGGTGGCGCAAATAGTACCCCAGGTCAAACATCTCTGCCAGTTCATCGGCGCTGAGGTATTGGCCTAGCTCCTGATCCTGGGCCAGCAGCTCCTTAAAATTCCCTTCTCTGCGCCAGGCAGCCATAGCCTGGCGCTGCACCAGCTCGTAGGCTTTCTCACGGGACAGCCCTTTATCCACCAGAGCCAGGAGCACTCGCTGCGAAGCGAAGAGCCAGCCGGTCAATTCCAGGTTGCGGCTCATGTGGTCGGGGTAGACCTGCAAATTCTCGACCAGGGTGGTGAAGGAGTCCAGCATGTAATCCAGCAAGATGGTGGCATCGGGCAAGATAACCCGTTCGGGGGAGGAATGGCTGAGGTCCCGTTCGCCCCACAGGGCCACGTTTTCCAGGGCCGTGCTCAGATAACCGCGCACCAGACGAGCCTGACCGCTGAGGCGCTCGGCGACGATGGGGTTACGTTTGTGGGGCATGGCCGAAGAGCCTTTCTGCTTCGTTCCGAAAGGCTCTTCCACCTCCAGGATCTCGGTCCGTTGCAGGTTGCGGATTTCGAGGGCAAATTTCTCCAGCGAGGCGGCGCTGACGGCCAACGCCCACACATATTCGGCGTGGCGGTCGCGCTGCAAAACCTGGGAGGAGACCGGTGCCGCTTTCAGGCCCAACTGGCGGCAGGCTTGCTCTTCGATAGCAGGCTCAAGGCTGGCGTAGGTGCCTACTGCCCCGGAAAATTTGCCATAAGAGATGACCTCTGTGGCCCGCTTCAGGCGCTCCAGATTCCGCCTCATCTCGAAAGCCCACAGCGCCAATTTGAGACCCAGGGTCAGAGGCTCGGCGTGCACGCCGTGAGTGCGGCCCATCATGACCGTTTCTCGATGTTCCAGGGCCTTTTCCTTCAGAACGGCGATAAGCTCCTCCACGTCCTCGATGATGATCTTCATGGCCTCTCGCATCTGTAGAGCCAGCCCTGTATCCTTGACATCCGAAGAGGTCAGGCCCAGGTGGATGTAGCGTCCCGCCTCGCCCACGTGCTCGTTAACGTCGGTCAGAAAGGCGATGAGATCGTGGCGCACTTCAGCCTCGATCTGGGCAATGCGCTCCACAGAGAAGGCGGCCTTTTGGCGGATGGTTTCCAGGGCCTGGGCCGGGATTTTTCCCGCCTGGGCCTGGGCCTGACAGACGGCCAACTCCACCTCCAGCCATTGGCGATAGGTGTTCTGCGGCTCCCAGATGGCTTTCATGCGGGGCCGGGCGTAACGGTCGATCATAGCTGCACCTCCCTTACATACTTCACACGTTGACTTCCAGCGTGGAAAGGATACCCTCCCAAAAATGTCAGCGAACTGTCAAACATCCTGGAGCCAAATGTCATGCAGGGAGGGCAGGAACGAGTTATAATAGAGACAATCCTGGGGGGCTGGTTCGTGCCCATGATTATTATAGCCGTGTTCATCCTGTTGAGCCTGGTTCTATCTGCTCTGAGCGTGGCGGTCATCGTCTTGCTCCTCGTTTACAGTGATCGCCATTCGTGATATAATAGACGTAAGGCCGGGTGGGTACTGTAACCGCCCAGACAAAAATAATTCCAAAATTAAAGGAGGCAAATACAAATGAGTATCTCTGATCGTATCGGGACCATCCTCAAAGCGAACATCAACGATCTTCTCGATCAAGCCGAAGACCCGGAGAAGATGATCAATCAATTGATCCGAGACATGGAAGGACAATTGAAAGAAGCCAGGGAGCAGGTGGCCGAAGCCATTGCCCAGGAGAGGAAGCTGGAACGGGAGGCCCTGGCCGCCGAAGCTCTGGTCGAGCAGTGGCATGGCAAAGCAGTGCTGGCCGTTCAACAGGGAGATGACGATCTGGCTAAGCAGGCTTTGGCCCGCAAGATGGCCTACGAGAAGAAGGCCGCTAACCTCAGAACCGAGTTGGAGGAGCAGGAAGCCGCCGTCACCCACATGAAGGAGCAGTTGCACGCTCTCCAGGCCAAGATCGAGGACGCCAAGCGTCAGAAGGACGTGCTGCTGGCTAAACACAAACGGGTCGAGGCCCAGGAAACCATCCGTCGTTCCAGATTAGACTTGAGCCGCGCCGACGACGCCCTGTCTGCCTTCGCCCGCATGAAAGAAAAAATCGATGACCAGGAGGACATCGCCGCCGCGGCCGCCGAACTGGAGAAGGAGGAGGTGGAAGCCAGGTTCGAGAAGCTGGAAGCCGAAAGCGAGTTGGACACCGAACTGGCCGCCTTGAAGGCCGAGGTGCAGGGCGGCACGGGGGAAGAATAGACCAACCTGTGGGAGCCTGATGGTGGGCCACATCTCGAGCGGGGTCGACCATGAAGATGTGGCCCTGCATTCTCGGTGACCGACTACAGACCCTTCAGAAGAGTTGCCAGGACAAGCAGCACAAAGGCCGCCGCCACTAACCAGAAGGCGTATCCAGATAGAACGGGTATTGTCACCAGGTAGGCTATGATGCCGACCACGCCAACGATCACGGCAATCCACCAAGTGACTTGCTGGGGAGCACTGAGTTTCATTAGTAGAACCTCCTTTGCTGTGTGATGTGCAACTAAGCGATCAGCTCTCTTGACCCCGTGCCCTACGGGCAGTCGCAGAAAGCATACTGAATGTTCTTTTCACCGATCTCGTGTGCCCGCAAGCATCGAGCTAAGCCGCCGTCAAATCAAGCGTTTAGGCGAACAGGAAATTCCGTTCGCCTAATACGGATTCTCAACCCGAGGAATACGTTAGGGCCTCTTTCCCAGGGGCCTGGCACAACGAACGTTCGCTGTTGGAAGTGCCAGGCACCTGATAGCGTTGCGCTGGTTTCAGTTCACCAGTCTTCTGGCCTCCAGGACGTTGGGCAAACGCTCCACCTTAGCCAGAATACGGCTCAGTTGAGCAATGCCGGTGATCTCCAGGGTGGCAGTAATGGTGGCGATATTTTCTTTTTTACGGGTGGTGACGCTGGCTGCGCTCAGGCTGACCTCCTCGTCGGCTACTACGGCGGCGATGTCACGTAGAAGCCCGCTCCGATCCCAGGCCCGCACCTGGATCATCACCGGATAGGTTTGTTGTACATCCTGTCCCCACCCCACTTCAATGAAACGCTCCGCTTCTCCGCCCGTCGATCTGGACAGCACGTTGGGGCAATCTCGCCGATGAACGGTCACCCCCCGCCCACGGGTGACATACCCTACGATATCGTCGCCAGGCAAAGGGTTGCAACAGCGGGCCAGACAGGTGTAGATCCCCCCCACCCCCCTGACGTTGATCTCGGCGATGTCCAGGGCCGGCGGGGGCGCGGCAGGGAAGGCCAGATCGTCCTCATCCTTCTGGTCCTCCAGCACTTTGGCCGCGATCTGATGAGGATTGATATCGCCGTAGCCCACAACCGCCAGAAAATCGTCAGTCTTGTCGAAGTCAAAAAGGGCCGCCAGTTCCTCTAAACTATCTTGTTCAATGCCCAGGCGCCTCAACTCTTTTTCCAGCATCTCGCGGCCGCGCGCAATGTTTTCCGCTCGTTTCTGCCGTCTGAACCATTGCCGGATCTTCTGGCGGGCGCGAGACGTTTTGACATAACCCAAATGAGGGTTGAGCCAATCACGGCTGGGGCCGCCCTGTTTGGTGGTCAAAATTTCCACCTGATCGCCGTTTTTGAGCTGATAATCGAGGGCTACCAGCCGACCGTTAATTTTCGCCCCTCGACACAGGTGGCCTATCTCGGTGTGCACCTGATAAGCGAAGTCGATAGGGGTAGAGCCGGCCGGCAGGTCGAAAACCTCGCCTTTGGGAGAGAAGACGTAGACCCGATCCTGAAAGACATCGGTTTTGAGGGAATCGACAAACTCCTGGGCATCAGTCACGTCCTGGCGCCATTCCATCAACTGGCGCAACCAGGCAATCTTGTTCTCGAAAACGATGTCACGCTTGGTCTGCTCTTTGTAACGCCAGTGGGCGGCGATGCCGTATTCGGCCGTGCGATGCATCTCGTGGGTGCGGATCTGAACTTCCAGGGGTCTGCCGCCCGGAGCAACCACCGCCGTATGGAGCGAGCGGTACATGTTATCCTTAGGGGTGGCGATAAAATCGTCGAACTCCCCAGGAATGGGCGACCACAGGGTGTGGACAATGCCCAGGGTCGCGTAGCAATCCTTAACCTCGTTTACGACGATACGTACCGCCCGTATGTCGTAAATCTGGTCAAAACTGACGCTTTTGCGCTCCATTTTTTTATAAATACTGTAGATGTGTTTCGGGCGGCCATATATCTCCGATTCAATATTCGCTTCGCGCAATTTCTTTTCTAAAACACTTATTATATTTTTGATATAGCGTTCTCGGTCTTCTCGTCGCTCATCGATGAGCTGGGCAATCTCTTTATAGGTTCTGGGTTTCAGATAGCGGAACCCCATATCTTCCAATTCCCATTTCATCTGCCAGATGCCCAGCCGGTTAGCCAGAGGAGCGAAGATTTCCAGGGTTTCCTGGGCAATACGAAGCCTTTTTTCCTCCGGTAAAGCGTCCAGGGTCCGCATATTGTGCAGACGGTCGGCCAGCTTGATCAGAACCACCCGCACATCATCGACCATAGCCAGGAACATCTTACGCAGGCTCTCGGCGTTTTCGTCCCGCAAACCCCTGGAGCTTATCTGACTCAACTGGTCTATCTGATCCAGCTTGGTCACTCCATCGACCAACCTGGCTACCTCCTCGCCAAACTCCTGATGTAAATCCTTCAGATCTATAGCGGTGTCTTCCGGTACATCGTGGAGGAGGCCGGCCGCAATGGTGACCGCGTCCAGACGCAGATCGGCCAGAAGCTGGGCCACGGCTAAGGAGTGCACAATATACGGCTCCCCTGAGGCTCGTTCCTGACCATCGTGGGCTATGAGGGCCAGATCGTAAGCCCGTCTGATCAAATCCAGATCGCTCAGCGAAAGATTGTCCTCGACCCTATGAAGCAGTGTTTCGATGTCCATGATCCGTTCACCTGATCTCACTTCGCCAGGAGATGGAAAGACTATCGAAAAATTTGAGCGCTGGCTCTAAAGGGTCATACGTAGAGGCACCATGAGGTGTTTAGCGTAGCCCTACGTATAAGACTTTAGCCTCAGCGAGCACTTTTCATTACCCCCTGGAGGGCCTGGCGATGGCCCAACTCCAGGTACAAAGTAGACGCCATCCGACTGTCCCAGTGTTCCCCTTACCATAAATTATATACCAGAAACTCTTTCTATGCAATAGCCCGACGACCCAAATGTGGGGAGAGTCAAGCTCTCCCTACAAGATATTGTGGACTCATTACCCTGTACCCAGAGATGGGAGTTGCAACCCCCCTTTGAGCGAGGACTACGATTTTGACAGGCCCCTACGCTCTCCAGCCCGGAACTCTTGACAGGGGGGTGAAAAGCCTGTATACTTTTTAATGAGAAGTAACGCCGTAGCCGGTGGATGATACCGTCCAACCCAGCGGTGGGGTAATTGGCTGACCCCACGCCTGCAAGTCCTATCCAACAGGGTAGGGCTATCTTACACGAGGCGAACAGCGCAATGACGAAAACTGCTTTCATCTGCTCAGAAGGGTTGTGGCAAAGCGGGCATGGCTCCAGCCATCCCCTGAAACCGGAACGGCTGGCACGTACTTATCATCTGCTGATCGCCTACGAACTCTTCGAGGGCCACCGTTCCCGGCTGATAGCGGCCAGAATGCCTACCGACGAAGAGCTATGCCTCTTTCACACCGAAGAGTACGTGACCGCCGTGCGTGCCCTGAGCCGAGGGGCAGCAGACTTCAACCCGGCCCGCTACAACTTCGGCCCAGGAGATAATCCCCTCTTCGAGAGGATGTACGAAACGGAAGGGCTGAAGGTAGGAGCGGCGCTGGTGGCCGCTGGACTGGTGACCTCCGGCCAGGTGGATATCGCCTTCAGCTTCGGCGGAGGGTTGCACCACGCCGCCCCGGCCAGGGCCTCTGGTTTCTGCGTTTTCAACGATGCGGCGGTGGCTATCCACTTTCTGCTGGAGCAAAACCTGCGGGTGGCCTACATTGACATCGACGCCCACCACGGCGATGGGGTGCAGGCCGCCTTTTACGACAGCGACCGGGTGCTGACCATCTCTCTCCACGAAACGGGCCTTTATCTTTTTCCCGGCACAGGCTTCGTGAACGAGGTGGGCACGGGCGCAGGACGAGGCTACGCTGTCAACCTGCCCCTGCCACCCTACACCGGCGATCAGACCTACCTGTGGGCTTTCCAGGAGGTGGTGCCCCCCCTGGTCGAAGCCTTCGAGCCTGATGTGGTCGTCAGTCAGTTGGGCATTGACACCCATTATCTCGATCCTCTGACTCACCTGATGCTGACCACCGAGGGATACACCGCCGTAGTGGAGATCATCAAGAGGCTGGCCCCTCGCTGGCTGGCCCTGGGCGGGGGCGGATACAACGTCGAAGTGGTGCCCCGGGCCTGGACGCTGGCCTATGGGGTCATGCTCGGCCTGGACCTGCCCGATGAATTACCCCCGGCCTACGCCGAACGGTACGGGCCAGGAACGCTACGAGATCACGAGAAGCCATCCCTCTCTCCCGATGTGGCGGCTCAGGTTCAGCGCCAGGCCGAGCACACGGTGGAAAACCTGAAACGCGCTCTGGCCCAGACCAGATGAAACCCAATCGAAAGAAACCAGGTTTTTGCTAGAAAAACCTGGTTTCTAGAAGAGCCTAGTTTTTGGGCTTCGTACTGGGGCCAGGCACCTACCAAAAATATGAGGCGCGCCCGGCCCCCCTGGCAACCATTGGCGTTTTCAGGCCAAATGTGGTATAATATTTCTTGGAGAGGTGATACACCTCTCCTCTTGTGCCCCTGTAGCTCAGTGGAATAGAGCAACTGCCTTCTAAGCAGTGGGTCGGAGGTTCGAATCCTCCCAGGGGTGCCTCAATCCAAATCTGCATCTGCGGTTATGCGATTGTAAAGGTGCAGAAAAAACAAGGCAGCTACCCGGCTCCACGCCGCTTAGAGCGCTTCCCCATCTACCCCCGTCCACTTGGTTGGCAGCCTCGGGCGGGGCCCGTGGGGATTATATCAGATGGCGTCGTTATTGTGAAGTGCGACGTCCATCAGGGGGGCAGGTTGGCTGTAAAAAAGCTAATGGAGACCTCGGAATGGACGGCTCTGTAAGGGCCGTCTTTTCTTTTCTCCCTGTTGAGTCTCATTAAGTCATACCCCCAAAGTCTCAAAAAGTCGTATCACCTTTGGGTAAGGTCGAGTCTCATTCACTCATATCACCCAAAATCTCATAAAGTTGTATCACCTGCCACTCGGCCCAGGTGAAAGGGAACGCCAATTGAAATCCGTCCATATGTTGTTAGCTCAAACCTACGGCGCCGACATTGCTGGTCTTACGAAACCATCGCCTCTGGCTCAAGTACTGGCAGACACGGGACAGGTCCAGCAAGTCTGCTTCCCACTCGGGCCGATAAAGACGGCGAGGGTGGCGGGCCTGGGGACAGGCGACCAAGGGAGGGATGTTTCCCAGAGTGGAACAGGGGAGTCGCTCGTTCAGGAAAGCGCGGCGTTGCTGCAAAGCTTTGGCCTGCCAGGACCTGCTTGTCCCAGGTTTGATGACTGCGCTCGGTCATGCCTCGCTCCTGCGGTCGGAAGGGAGGCCCAAAGACCAACTCCACCCCCAAAGCTGTCAACCACAGGTGGGGCGCAGACCTGGTTCATAAAATGCTGCGCTGTAGGAAGTGAATAGAGCGGGTGAAGGGATTCGAACCCTCGACTACCTGCTTGGGAAGCAGATGCGCTGCCACTGCGCCACACCCGCCTATCTGATTATTATTATATATCATAATCTCCAGGAAGTCAAGGCCCGGCCCTGGGGCGCTATGACCTGATCCAGCAAAATGCGATCCCCCGGCAACCGCTCCCCCGCCTCGGAGAAAGCGGGCAAACGCTGGCCGGGGGCGGCCTCGTACCTCCAAAATTGAGGGCGGTAAGTCTCTCGAAGAAAAAGCAGGACTTACCGCCCTCGATTTTTTCCCGTTTACTTCTGCGCTTCCAATCTCTTACGGCAACTCTCCGGGGGCGTAGGGTTCGAGGAGTTGCATCCATTGTTCACTGACGGTGGTGATCGGGTCGCCGTCGGCATACTTAGCCAGCAGGAGGTGGAACATATCCCGCGCCGCGGTCTCAGCTTCCAGCGCCCGGCGAGAACTATACTTGGTCAGGAAGTCCTGGCAGAGAGCTGGATCGGCATCGTACAGTTCGAGAGCGATGTCCTCGATGTAAGGCTGCAAGGCGAACTCATCGGCTTCGATGCTGTCAAAAACCGCTCTTGCGTCGGCGTTCATCTCGTTAAATCTGAGACACGAATAGTTATCTAGAGCCTGGAACCACCAGCGAGCCGAGTTCTCTGAGAACTCGGTGAAGTCTCCGGCTCGCCACGACTTCGGCGTGTCAGTAACCCCGACGTAAAAAGGCACGTAACAATTGGAAGCAGGCTGATCGAAGGCGAACCAGGCCACCCCGCCTATTGGATCCGGCAGGTCGGCTCTGGCCTGCGATACCCAACTGTACGCTGTCCACTGGTAACTGATGGGACGTTCAAAACTGGCATCCTCGATAGAAGGACGCTCCGGGCACCCGAATGGCCCTGCCGGAAGGCCCTGGGTCAGATCAAATTGAGTTCCCTCCATGTGATCTCTCCAGACGTTGTCTATCCACCACTGTACAGAAATCTTCTCATCGGGCTTAACTCCCAGGGGGTACTGTATGGCGTTCGGGTCCCATTTCTTGGAGGGGGCAAGCAGGCTGAGCATTCGCCACTCGCGTCGCCTGCAAGCCCAGCTTGCTCTTCCCGTCCAGGGCTCTGGTGACTCAGGCGGGTTATATACCTTTTCAAAACAGAATGGCCCATCTATCTCAGGGTCGTAGAAGCCTTTGTCTACAGCAAGCTGGATAAGCTCTGGTGAAGCCATAAAGTTATCCGGATCAGCCAGGTCAATCTCGCATATTCTCATCCTGTTGGCATGGACGCAGACCTGGTCATCTGGACACCTGGCCGCCACCCACTGGCGTGTGCCTCCAGGGATTTCCATAACCCAGGCTTCGTACGGGTCTGAAATCAGATAGCTCTCTCCACAGCCCCTAAGCCCATATTCTTCGATCAGGGCCCCTAGAATTTGGATAGTTTCTCTGGCGGTCTTCCCCCTTTGCAGGGCGAGCATCGAGGTTTGGGTCCAATCAATCAGGGCCTCCTCATCTGTCATTTCCCTCAACTCTTCCCGGGAGCAACACGTATTCTCGCCCCAGAATACCTGGAATTCATTGGCAAAGGGACACTCAACGGAGAAGTACTTATACGTCTCCGGTACCTGGGGTATTGCTTCTTCCCCGTCTATCCAGGGCACGTGCCCGAACCCTCCGGGCAGCCCTTCATAGTCAACGAAATACATCTCCCCGGACTCATGCGTCGCGGCCGGGATGACTTTGAGTTGAAAATCACAGTTCCCGTCGCAGGTGTGACCGCTCATCGTATATCCGTCAACGGTGGCATCTTTTCCGGCCACGAAAGCACTACACCCTTTCAGCTTGCTTGCTGCGGTATCAACGATACCTTCATTTGCAAAACTCACCAGGGGAGTGAGGAACAGCAACAGAACAAGCGGAACGACGAACCATTTTGTAGACATTTTTGTCCTCCTTTGGGATTAAGTTAATGGGGCGGCCCTCCTCCAGCGGCCACTCTCAAATATCAGCGCCCGGCGGTATGCCTGGGTCTTGCCCTCTGGCGTTTATTCTGATGTTAGCCCCGTGCACCCTCCTTTCTTTTTGCTGCTCTTGGCTCTCCTTAATAACAGAAAGCGGGCCTCCTGCATCCCGTTCTAATCTCTATTGTAAACCAATCGTTCACAAAAGTCAATCGCGGATCGCTATGACCTGATCCAGCAAAATGCGGTCCTCCGGCAACCGTTCTCCCTCTTCGGAGAAAGCGGGCAAACGCTGGCCGCTGGTGGCCTGGTACATCCCCACTTCCAGGCGATATTTTCCTGGCCGGGTGTCGGCTCCCACCTCGATCTGGTACTCATCGACGACGATCTCACCTTCCAGCCAACTGTTGGTGGGGGCTGCCCCGCACTGGGGGGGGCTATCTTTCTGGGCCACCAGGCGCTCGTCTTCGTCCAGCAGGTGGGTGAAGACGGTATAGCTCGCTTCCATACGTCCTGTAGCCTGCCAGTAGAGGGTCAGGCGCAGCTTTTCGCCGGCCCTGAGGCCCTCCCGCTCCAGGTCGTAGCCCAGTAAGGTTACGTTCTGCCCTAGCGCAGCCCGCATGGGGTGCTGGATATCCGAAGGCGCCTTAAAGCGGCGTTCCCGGCTGGTGAGGCGGGTGGTGGTCAGGAGCAGACGGCCAGGCGTTTCGCCGCCGGCCCCGCTGACTTCCGCCCATAATTCATATTGGCCGCCGGGTGCAGCCGGATCGGAGACCAGATCGTGGGGGATGCGCACCATTTCACCCTCCTGCCAGGCGCGATCCTGGGTTTTCACCACCTCGCCCCAGACTTTACCTTTCTTATCGGCCAGCCACAGGCGTACACGACAGCCTTCTACCAGTTGCATGGCCCGCCACAACAGCACCACGCTCAGAGGCTCGCCGGCCCGCGCTTCTGTAGCCGACAGATCGTAGCCCAAAAGCTCCACCCACGAACCGAAACGGAAGGGCTTCTCCAGCAGGTGGGCGATCCTGGCCGCTTCGGGTGGGGGCCAGCTTTGGGCCGCGCTGACCGTCAGCGGCTCCAATGTGGCCCGTACCTGCTCGACCCCCGTGCCGGGATCGTACATGATCACCTCGACGGGGTATTGACCGGGCCGGGCGCCCGGCGGGATGAGCAGGCCATAGTGATCCTCGATTTCTGCGCCCCTCCTCCAGGATGAGGTGGGGTAGAAACCGTCTACCGGCTGGCGGTCGGTTACGGCGTAGAGATGGCCCTGTTCGTCGGTCAGGCGCACGGAGACCTTGTAATTTCCGGCTACAGCCCTTTGGGTCTGCCAGATGAGGGTCAGGTGGGCTATCTCCCCCGAAACGACCGGCTGAGGGAACAGGCGATAGCCCACCAGTTCGATCTCCTTCTCGGCCTGCATCGTCGCCGGCTGTCTCACCTTTGTATCAGCCACCTCCGGCGTGGAGTAGAGATAAAGGTTGACCCCGTTGAAATCTTCCCTGTAGACCTGGAAGCCATGGGTATCCAGCCAATGCTCGACCTGGCCCGGCGGGTGAAAATAGAGCGCCAGCCACAGGCGATCGTGCCGGGCCACAATTCCACTCAACAGGTCGTTCACCGCTTGGCCGGTCTGATCGACGGGTCTGGGGGCTTTGTAGGCGGGCAACTCCCCTTGATAATAATGCCAGAAGACCACCCAGGGGTCCAGGCCGTCGCACAGGATGGCATCGCCCGGTTGCTCGTAGATTTCGATGTGGTTTGCTGTGGCCCGGTAGTCGGGGTTATGGTAACGGGAGTCGAAATAATAGTTGTGCAGAGCGCAGGCGTTGGCCGTTCCCACGAAGCATAGCCCCACCAGGGCCAGAGGCCATCGCCCTTTCTTCAGAAAGGCCAGCCCCAGTCCCAGCATCAGGTAATAGGCCGGGGTGACAACCATCAGGTATTTTTCCAGAAATCCGCGTCCGCCGAAAACCACTCCCCAGACAACGACCAGTGGCACGAGCAGATAGAGCAGCGAAAACAACGCGCTGCCCGGTCGGCTGCTGTGAGTATGGAGGGCGTAAAGGCCCAGGATGAAGAGCAGCAGAAAGCCCAGGGCCAGGAGCGCGCTCCACGGAGAAGGCACGGTGTAGCTCAGGCTATAGCTCTTGAGCAGTCGCCAGGGCAGGGAAAAGGGATCGGTCGGCTTCTGCCAACCCGCCGCCGAGGTGAGCCGCAGGGCGTTGGGCAGCCAGGGGAGGTAGAGCAAAAAGATCATGGCCTGCGAAGCCAGCCAGCAGGTGGTCAGATTTCGGCATCGCCGCCAGGAAACGACGAAAAAGACCCCCTCGAAGAGAGGCACCAGAAAAGCGTAGTAGTGAGTGTATATGCACAGGGCGGTCACCAAAGCGTAGGCGGCCCACAGGATCATAGGTGCCTGGCACTTCCAAAGTGCCAGGCACCTGAGCGGCCTTGTGCTTTGAGTCTGTGATCTCAGAGCGGTGACGAACAGCAAGACCGACCCCAGGCTCAGGCACAGCGCCAGGGCGTACATCCGCGCTTCCTGGGCGTATTTTACCTGGAAGGGATTGACGGCCATGACCAGGGCCGCCCACAGCCCCACCCGGCTATCGAACAGGGCGCGGCCCAGGCAGTAGAGCAGGGGCACGGCCAGGGTGGAAAATAGCGCCGACAGGAAGCGGACGGCAAAATCGCTATCGCCGCCCAGGGCCAGCCAGTAGTGCAGGGAGAGAAAATACAGCGGACTTTGGAAGCCGGAGGCGGTGAGGGCTTGCAGGGCCTCGGCAGGGCTGAGGGTGGCGTAGCGCAGGGTCAGCCCCTCGTCGCTCCAGAAGCTCTGGGTGTCCAGGTGATAGAGCCGCAGGGCGAAGGCCAGAAGCAGGATCAAAAGCAAAATAAACTTTTGTCTGTGGATTGCTTTCCCTCTCAAAGTTTGACCATGCTTTACCAAATCACAGTAATGTTTCCCAATCCCTTGATAGCGGGATCGCGGCTTACAAGTGACAGTCCTAAATGCTTAGCCGTGGCGGCAATAATGCGATCAGGCATATCAGGCACTTGAGACCGGGCAATGTCGTTAATGGCCCAGGCCGTGTCTGTGTCTAGCAAGGCAACAGCATAATTATCGCTGCCGGAATTCAACAGGTTGAAGGCTTCGGTCACGGCGGCTATATCGATGCGCCCCTTCTCCGCCAGGTAGATCATTTCTACTAACACGATGCTAGGGACAAGCATTTCAGCCATTCCACTATCAACGGCGTCAAAAATCGCTTTGGCCTGGGCCGACAACTTCTTACTATCCCGCAAGTGCCAGATAAGGGCATGGGTATCAGTCACGTAACGGCTCACAGGTCATCACGCTCCCCAAATTTGCCCCACATCTCGCGGCGAGCTTCGGCAATATCTTCCTCTGTGATCTCAGGCTGGTCTTTCCAAAGCCCACCTAATTTCACGATGCGCTTTTGTGGAATAGCCTGCCCTCGTGCTTGTTTGAACTTGAGGAACTCCAAAAATTGGGCCACTTCAGACAGACTTTCCGGCGGAAGTTCATCAATAGTCTTATAGAGCTGCTGTTTAGTGAGATTAGTGGTCTTCATAACTCAACCTCCTAAATATGATTATATCACCTGTTGGCTGGTTTTGACAACACCGTTAAAGCCACGTAATCGGCTACCTCCCGTCCCTGCTCGTCAAGCACCGGCAGGCGCTCCATCGTATGGGGCCGATATAATCCCACCAGGAAGCGGACGCCCCCGGCCCCAACCCTCAATCGGTGCTCGTCGGGCACGACCTGGCCCACCTGCCAGGCCGTGGTGGGCCAGTGTCCTTCTACGGGCGGGCCGTCTGCCTGGGCCACGATGTTGCCGCCCTCATCGACCAGGTGCACGAAGACGGTGTAATCTTCCCCGACGGGTTTGAGCGCCCGCCAATAAAGGGTCAAAGCTGATTCGCCGGGTTGGTGCTCTTCCACCTGGTAAGCCAGCAGCGCGATCAGGCCGCCAAAGTTGGCCCTCACGGGATAGGGCAGGCGTGCGCGCCAGTATGGATCGTCCACCGTCTGGGGCGCGGTGACGATCTCCTCTCCGTAGGGGTTGACCTCATAGACGTAATCGCCTGCTGCGGCGTAGACGGAGCGCAGGGTCAGAGAGCGGGCCAATCGCCAGCGCCATTCTCCTTCCCAGGTTGCCCGCTCAAAGCCCTCTTCCAGAGAGTGAACGATCACGTACCGGATACCCAGCTCGCGGATGGCCGAAAGCGACCGCTCGCCGGGGAAATCGGCCAGCTCTTTATCCAGAGCCATCTGGCGGGCGGGGGTCATGCCGCTGTAGCCGTTGACCAGCTTTTTCCAATGGATGGTGCTGGCGTATAGCCGCTTGCTCTCAGGATATTCGGGACGGGGGGCGCTGTAGAAAGGTATTTCCAGGAGAGCAAAATCGTCTTTGTCCTGGGCCAGCCAGCGATAACAGGGAGCCAGTTGGGCCGTGTTTCCCACCCGCGCCAGGGGGATGGGGGCGCTGAACCCTTCGGCGAACAGGCCCAGGCCCAACAGCGCGGCCAGAGCGTAACGCCAGGCCCCACGCCCGGCCAGGATGCGGGCCAGGCTATAAGCGCCCAGGGCGCTCAGGGCGGTGAGGGCGGCCACTATCCAGCGGGGCGGCACCCGGATCAGGGCCAGGACCGGCAGCAGTCGGCTCAGCCAGGCGTAGGGCAGGGTCGCCTTTGCCCCAGGGCCAATCGTCAAGACCAGGGCGGCCAGGAACACGATCCACAAAAGGATCACCCGCCGCCGGTGGTGACGACTGAAGTCGTCACTACGTAAGATGAGCAGCGAACCCAGGACCAATAGGGGGGCCAGCAGTCCGCAGAACAGATAATGCTCCTCGGTGAAACCAGACCGGGCGGAAAGAGGGGCGGTGAGCGACCCGAAGAGACGGTTGAAGGGCGCGGCGGCCAGGTAGTCGCCGGGGACGGGGGCAAAGGAGGCAGCCACTTCCAGGGGACGGGCCGCCCGCAGTTCATTCATAAGGCCCAGGTAGGGCACAGCCAGCGGAGCGACGACCAGGGCCACGATCAAAGCCGCCAGCGCCAGCCGTTCCAGCAGCGGCCAGGAGCGGGGACCGGCCAGCCACCATCCTGCGGCGTAGATGAGCGCGGTGAAGGCCGCAAAGACGGCCAGGTGCCAGCCAGAGACAGCTTGCAGGATGAGAAAGAAGGCGCATAGAATAAGGGAACGACCCCGCCGCCGACGCAGAAAGTCGTCCAGGAAGAAGAGGGCGAAGGGCAGCCATTGCCCGGTCAGCAGTTGCAGGTGGCTCATGGCTGCCAGGCGATAGGGCGCGAAGGCAAAACCTACCCCGGCCAGGAAGGCGGCCAGCCGACTCCCCACGAGGCGCAAGGTCAAAAGATACATCCCCAGCCCGCTCAGGACGAAGCTCAGGGCGAAGGCCACGTTGTAGGCCAGAACCGGCTCGGCGCTGACCAGCAAAATAGGGGCCACAGTCAGGGCCGTGCCCAGCAGGTGCTCCGAGTAGGCCAGGGTATGCTTTAATGGAAAGTAGATGTTGGCCTCGAAGAGGTGAAGGGGATCGGTCAGCAGGGCGTGAACGTCCCAGGCCACGATCCAGGTGTTCAATAACGGGTCGCCGATGTCACTGGGCACGGCGGTGGTCCAATTCCACAACAGGGGATAGGTAGCCAGCAGAGTCAGCAGGAGGTAGGCCGCGACAATCAGCACAATGTAGTAACGACTTAAGTCGTTACTACCGTCAGCGTGGCGTCGGGAGATCATGGTTCTTTTACCCTTATCGTTGGTTCCAGGAGCAGGCGATCCTGCGGCAGCCGTTGGCCTTCCAGGGTGAGGGGCAGGCGCTCCCCGCTAAGGGCATCGTACATCCCGATCTCCAGGCCATAGGCTCCGGGCGGAGCCTCAGCCTCGACGGTCATCTCGTAGCTATCGGCTATCACTTCGCCTTCTATCCAGCCTGTGGTGGGACGCGCGCCGCCGGCCGGGATGCTATCTCGTTGGCCGCGCACTCGCCCCTCGGCGTCCAGCAGGTGGGTGAAGACCTTGTAATTCCCTTCAACGTCGCTCGCAGCCTGCCAGTACAGGGTAAAGCGCAGCGTTCCGCCAGGCTCGACCTCCTCCATTTCCGGGGCCAGGTCGTGGCCCAAAAAACGTACTCTCTCGCCCAGGAGGGCCTGGGATGGATAGCGGGGAGCGGGCAACTCGAAAGTACGCACCTCCTCCGTGACCGTCAGGGAGCCAAGCGAGACCGAGTTGCTGTCATCCAGCCTGGCCGTCAGCTCGTAATCGCCGGGCGGCACGTCCAGGGGGACGATCAGATCGCGGTGGCGGCAGAACTGATCGCCCGCTTTCCACAGGGAGGTGGGCACCGTCGGCTGGCCGCGCCACAGCTCCCGCTCGTTTCGCGCCTCGCGCAAAGCCACCGCCACGCTTCGATCCCGCTCCACATCCTCCGTAGCCTGCCAGTACAGGGTCAGGCCCACGTAGCCGCCCCTGGAAACCTGCGCGGCGTCCCGGTCGTAGCCCCACAACTGAACGTCGCCAAAGTCTGCTTCCACAAGATGTTGGGGTGCGACGTTGCTCAGCGAGCGGTCTTTGGGAGGAAGCACCTGGAACTGGCCCAGGGCGGCGAAGTCCAGGCCCCGGTCTGACACGATCAGCCTCTCCCCCGTGACGAAGGAATACAGACCAGCCATCAGCGTATAGCGGCCAGGAGAAGCGCAGGGGTCGATGGAGGGCCGATAGCGGTCGATGACCAGCTCTCCCTCTTCCCAGAGAGTGGTAGGATAACCGCCGTCGTTGGGGCGGGCATCCTGCTGGCCCCATTTGCGGTGTCTGTCGTCCAGGACGTGCACGAAGACGGTGTAATCCTCACTAACGCGATGGGGAGCCTGCCAGAAGAGAGTGACTTTCAGCGGCCGGCCGGCGGGCACTTCCTCTTCATCCAGGCTGTATCCTGACAGCTTAACCTCTTCGCCAAAGTTCAGGTCAG
This sequence comes from Anaerolineae bacterium, assembly GCA_034417895.1. Lineage (GTDB taxonomy): Bacteria > Chloroflexota > Anaerolineae > CAZYHC01 > CAZYHC01 > DAOULT01. The sequence continues at coordinate 55,872 of DAOULT010000089.1, forward strand.
TTACGTGCTCCGGCAGCAGAGGAAAGCCGCTCTTTTTCAGGCTTTCGAGGGGGCGGCTGGCGTCGGGCAAGTTTTCGAGCGCCAGACGGAAGACGACCATCAGCGGATTCCCGTAACGGTTGGGTACCTCCTCCCGCCGCACCACGCTCTCCAGGCGCTCCTGGAAAGCGGCGACGTAATCCCGCTGGATGGCTGGAAAGCAGTAAAGGGCGTCCTGACCCGTAGCGTCCGAGGGCACCACTATCGTCTGGCCGCTGTCGAAGGATTTGAGCGGCAGATCGCGGGCCAGGAAGGCCACGGTGGCGTGTTCGGCCCACAGCGGGGTCAGATATACGTGAGAGTGGGTCACGGCCTGTTTCAGATAATCCACAGCCTCGATCTTATCGACATCGTAGGCGTAATAAGTCCCCGGCTCGTTGGGGAAAACGATAAAGTAATCCCGATAAGTCCAGAAAGCGCTGACGGCCAGGACGAGGCCCAAAACAACCAGTTTAACGACTGAAGTCGTTACTACGGAGAAGGGAAAAATAGCCTGTTTCCATCCTTCGTTCCCACTTCTTCCGTATCCAAGCCAACGCCCCAGGGCCACCATTCCCAGAGCGGGGAAGACGAAAATGGCCGGAATGGCCCCTACGGTGCGGGAGAAATTGGGCGCATCCTGGCTGAAGATGGAAGGGG
>DAOULT010000090.1:0-5455 GCA_034417895.1 Anaerolineae bacterium
TCAGATTGTCGGCAACGATGCTTGGAAACTGGACGATGGGCAACCGCATCACGCACCTCCTGGCAAGTTGGTATGCGTGTTTTGCCACAAATCGCCCCAGTTGTCAAGTCATCGCAAAACTCGAGAAACTACTCAAGCGCCTCATCGAGGAGCTTGGCTCCAATCTGGCGGATCGTCTCCTTGACCTTGTTTTCCAGCGTGGCTTGCGAAATGCCCTCCTCGCTGTGGACATCAATCTCCAGGGTGAATTTGAAGTCTCCCACTGCGGCGCTGATGGGCAGCAGAATGCCCCGGTTGACATCGGCGATCTTGCTGGCCGGGATACCCCCCACCACCAGCCGCACTCGCTTGAACCGCGGCTCAGGCGGGGCTACGACATCCACAGGCTTGACGGTTTCCACCTCAACCGTGATCGCCTCTACCTCAGGGCCGACTTCCTCCGTTGGCCCTTCAGCTTCTGGCGCCTCGACCTCCTTCTCAGCGGCGGCTATCTGCGCCCGCAGCGTCTCACACTTTTCTTGCGAGACCAGATAGAACCCCTGCTCAAACGAAATGGCCGCCAGGGGAATCTCCTCTCGATATTTGAAGGTGGCCGGGGCAATCTCGCCATCCTGAAGCTCCGCCAGGCCAAAAGCGCCATCCTTAATGCCCAATTGAATGGCGCGAGCTACGACCTCCGGCTCAGCCGGGGCGGGCAACTCCGTATTTTTGTAGAACTGGTCAAGCACTACTGTGGTGGCAACCTGCTCATTGCCAGCCAGCAACTTGTTGGCCAGCACACGGTAATGAAGCTGGGTAACGATCTCCCCTTTGTCAATAGCTGTGAGTTCTCGCCAGTACCAATGGTCGAGGGCCTCCTGACCGGTGACTGGCTGACCCAGATCGATCCTGCGCCCCCCGATCTGCAAGGTGTGGTACATACGACGCACGTTGAAAGAGAAATCGCGCTGAATATTGTGGATACGGCGCTGAATCTCGTCCCGCTTGACCTCCAGCACCGGGTTCTGGCCTGAGTCCACCTCGGCCTTCACTTCCCGCAGGGCCAGGCAGGTCTTGACCTCCTCCTTGAGCCTGGCAAAAGCGACGGTGTCGGCCAGGGCGAAGAAGAGGGTGTTTTTGTGCTCGCGGAACGAAGCGCCGCGCCGCTCGATCCAGGCCGGGATTTGCGCCCCGGAGTCTTCGGGGTGCAAGACGACCAGCTTTAGCTCACGGTTATCAGGGATGCCCTCGCCGCTCTCAGGCCACAGGTAGGCCCTGAACCTGAAGCCAACCTCCCCTTCGATAATTGCCCGCAATTCCTCCTCGTAAGCTTCGTTAAATAGCTCTTTCTTATCCAGGATCATCCGATTGAGGTTGGGGATACGGGAGAAGTAGTAGACATCGCCCCGGCTGTCGAGATACCACAGGGTGTTGCTCAACTTGTGCAGCACCTCGGTGACCAGGGCCGGAATGGTGTCGCTGCGCAGGACAGCCAGCTTGACGTAGGGCAGGTTAATGCCCTTTTCCGACTCGTCGGCGCTGAAGGAGTGGAAGAAGACGGCGGTGGCGATGCGTTGGCCCAGGTGCTTCCAGGAGCGGTTGGCGGCGTCGAGGGCCTGGGATTTGGCCTCGTGGCCGGCGATGTCGGAGCCGATGATCCCCTCGTACTCGCTGCCGATGTGCTTGAGAAACTCCTGACGGATGGCCGAATGATCCAGGTGGAGGTCGCCGGGCAGGATCAGGTCGACGTTGACCTCCCGCTGGTAGAGGTCTTCGACCACGTTAGCCAGCAGGCGCAGCACGCCACGGGTGCGCTGAAACGAGGCGAAGGTGCTCCACTTTTCGTAGAGGATGTCGATCACGTCGGGGTGGAAGGGATAAGCCAGCTCCATCTTCTCTCGATAGTTCACGTCGCGAGCTTTGGGCGGCAGGTCGTCGCGGTGTTGCTGGTAGAGATGGAAGTATTGGTGGACGATCTCACGCATCTCCACGCGGCGCAGGGCTTCCTCCTCGAACAGGCGGCGACGGACGACGGCGTACACCTCTTCCCCCTTGACCGGCGTCTCGATGCTCTCCACCCGCCCGAAAATCTTGTTCAGACGGGCCAGCGATTCCTCTTTCTGCTCGCCAAAGTCTTCCAGGTGACTGGAGGGGAGGGCGACCACCATCATGCCCTGCGGCAGGGAGGCCACAGTCTCGGTCAACTCCTGGAAGAAGGAGAAGGTCTGGGTGCCCAGAGAGACCTCCAGTTCGCCCCTGGCATCGAGCGCCCGATTGATGTACTCCAGGATTTCGTCAAAGAGGAGAATGAAAGGCTGGTGAGCCTCCAGGAAATCACGCAGCTTACCCTTGCCCGGCGAGATGCGCGCCTCGTCGTTCTGGCGAAAAGCCTCGTAGCCAGTCCGTCCGCCAATTTGAAAGGCCACCTCGCCCCAGAAAGTGCGGCGGGTGAGGCCGTCGCTGGTCTGTCCCTCGACCGGATTCCAGTGGTTGCCGACGATAACGGCCACACGGGGCGAGAGCAGTTCCAGACCTGACGGCAGCAGGTCTTTGACCTCCTCGCCGTGCTTCAGATAATGATAGATGGCGACCAGGGAGTGAGTTTTGCCCCCGCCGAAAGGGGTTTGAATCTCGACCACCGACGATCCCTGCCCGGCCATCAGCTTGCTGTGGACACCGGCCAGCAGCTTTTGCAGGCCGTTGGTCAGGTAGGTCTTCTTGAAGAAGAGGTAAGGGTCTCTGTAATCTGGCGGGGCGACCTCGCCAGCCACGTCGCCCAGGTCGGCGGCGAAAACGGCCTCGTCAAAATGCCCTTTGCGGATGTCTTCGTGGGGTAGGACGATATCGAACCAGTTTTTCATAATAACTCCTCCATCTGTGAGCTACTCAAAACAGACGTCCCTGCTCTGCCCGTGGCCCCGGCGGAGTGGCCGCCTCGGCGCTCTCGTGGATGTAGCCATTCTTGCCGATGAGCAGCCCCTCCAGCAGTTGCTTCTCCTTGCTCCCTTCCAGCAGGCACTCGGCGGTGGCCTGGCAGAACTGCCAGAAGGCCCCGCTCTGGCCGTAGCCCGTTTGGGCCAGCAGTTGGGTCAGTTCCACCTTGCGCCCCTTTTCCCACAACTGGCAGGCGCGGTGCATGGCGTCCACCATGTTCCGCCCCTCTTTGACCTGGCCCCGCTTGTGCGGCCCCAGCACCTCCACGTCGGCCCCGCGCTTGCGCACAAAGTTGCCCTTGTCCCACAACTGCTCCAGGTCTACCCCTTCGGCGCTGGCGATTTTGCGGGCGTCGTCGAAGGGCACCCGGTTCTCCAGGTACGTCCAGCGATAGGTCAGGTAGAACTGGGCCTCTTTGTCGATGGCTTCGCGGCTGGCATCTTTCAGCAGGCGGCGCACCAGGAAGCCGCTGGCGACCTTGCGGATGAAGGCCAGCAGTTGGTCGGTGCCAACCGGCTGGCCGGAATAGGTCTCCACCCGCTCGTAGCGGGAGAACTCTTCCATACCAGGGCCGATGGCCGAAGATGAAGAAGTCCCCGCCGGCGACGCCCCCCGCCCAGAACTGGGCCAGCTTGCGCTCTACCCGTTCCTGGATTTGGGGCTGTAACTCGTTCCAGAAGCCCAGCGGCTCCCGCTCCATTTTGCGGCAGACCATGTAGATGGACGAGGCCAGGGCAGCCGAAGCAATTTCACGCAGCCGGCCTTTCTTTTCGGTGTGAATCGGCCAGGAGGCAGTGACCACCAGACCGGCCCCTACCAGGCCGTTAAGCATGGCTTCCCAACCTGTGGTTGTCTTGTGAGCGTAGACGATAACCGCTACTCCACCTGGCTTAAGTACTCTGTACATCTCTTTGAAGGATGCCTTGAGCAGAGACTCAAAATCCTCGGACGATTTGATGTCTTTGAAGAGTTCTGAAGCTTTTTCTTTCTGCATCCCTCGCAGAAGAGGAAGTTCGGCAATTGCTTCTTCATGTTTTGGAGATATCGGCGTCGAAAACAGTTCAGGATGAATATCCCCAACCGTCCTTTTCAGCCAGACGTAGAAGAAGTCGGATAGGGCAGCGTAAGGCACATTGTCGTAGTAAGGTGGGTCGGTTAGCATAGCGTCGAAGTGGTCGTCAGGGAAAGATAAAGTGTTGGCAGACTGCTGAGCACAAGATGCTGGAGTACCCCCATAATGCAAGCCTCCCTGAAGGACCTTGTCAGTCTGATTTATAGCAGCGTACCAACTTGCTCCTTCAGGATTGAACACGTTTGATTCCATGTAATCCCACGTCATCGGGAGAGCTTGCCGTCCGAATGTATGTACAACTCCTCTTCCACCAACGCTATTCAACACACACAGAGTCGAGTCAAAATCTACTACCCTACTTAACATGACAGCTAAATACCCCATCACCGCCCGGACCAGTTCGTCTGCACTCAAATCCGTGTTCACTCGCGCCCTACTCAAAACCGCCACACAATCCGCCCGCACCCGCTCGTGGCTGCCTTTGAGCTTCTCTATGAAGGTTACTAATGCAAGTTGCTGGCGTGGGTTGAATAGGTCTCCCCATTTAGTCATTCCATAAAGAACTACTGGGGTAAAGTTGTAATAAAGATTACCAGATTCATACTCTTGCCCATCGGGTGTGGGGATCGGTTCATCTGGCAGCGGACTCTCCAGGTAAGGCCAGTTCGCCAGCTTTTCCTCCAGACAGGCGGCAGCCTGGGCAAAGATGCGCTCATCTTCGGCGGTCGCCAGGCGGTATTTTTTGCCAGTCTGGTCTGGATGGTGCAGCACCACAGCCACCAGCCGCTCGCCCATTTCGCCTTCTCGGGCCAGGCGGCGCGTGTCATTGGCTTTAGTCACCTGGCCGCACACCAGGCAGCGGGCGTCGGCGCGGGTTACGGTGCCTTCGCCGGGGTCGAAGTTGGCGGCCTTGATAGCGGCTTCACTTGGCAAAATCTCAAAGTCCACACGCTTGTCGGCCTCGTTCACCACCGGGCGGTAGGCAATTTTCTTGTTATCCTTCCTGGCTAGCCAGAACTGCTTGATAAGTGGGATTTCGGCCCCACAGGTGGGATTCTGGCAGGGGATGGTGCGCGCCCAGAGATAGCCGACGGGAATCCAGCCGCCTTCATCCGCCGGGTAGAAACGGCCAATCTCGGCGCGGGCCTCCTCCAGGATGATATTGGCCCATTTCTCCACCAGGTAGGCTAACAGGTTGACCTTGTGTCCGTCCATTCCAGGGAGAGCGTCAGAGCGTGGCTGCTCAGAGACTTCGGATTCGGGCAACTCTACCTCGATCCCGAATTTCTGGGGCCATTCCAGAGTGGCCTTTTCGATGAAGACGGCCACCGGGTTGTAGTCGCTGGCGTAGGTCTCGCAGCCCAGGCGCAATGCCTCCAACGGGATGGACCCGCCGCCGGCAAAGGGATCCAGCACGCGGGGCGGTCGCCCATATTGCTTCAGAATCAATTCCCTGGCCCGCTCGATATC
>DAOULT010000091.1:0-30917 GCA_034417895.1 Anaerolineae bacterium
AGGGCGGGATGGTGACGCTGAAACTGTCCAGAGGATAGCCCCCGGCCAGGGACATGAACTCGTCGTAGCGGGCCAGGTGCACTGGCTCGACGCCGTCCACCAGTTGCAGGCCGAAACGGGCGGCCACGTGCGGGGGAAGGCTATAGCTGGGGGAGTAGACGCGGAAGACGCCCGGTTGCGCGGCCAGGTACTCAGCCACCTCTCGCTGAGGGGCAAAAGCTTCTTCCTGGCTCGCAAGTAGCAGCAGGGAATGGTCAAAGGACCACAGGTCCAAAAGGAGAACGGCGACCATGACCGCTCCCAGGGGCCTGACACTAATGTGAAACCAGCCAACACGGATTTTGGTCACGGATGACGCGGATTGGGTCGTATTGTCCCAGGCGTCTGGCGCGGCCACGAAAGCCTGTTTCTCCTTCTCCGTGCGCTCTGTGGGTTTCATCGGAGCGTGTGAATGGAGACCGGTCCGTGAAATCCGTGAAGGAAATCCGCGTCTGCTCGCCCCCAGAATAACCAGGCCGATGCTCAACGAGGGAAAGACAGCCAGCCCCACCGTCGCCCGCGATACCTGGCCGTAAAAGAACAGAAGACCCACCGCCAGCAGCAGACAGACCAGAACCACCGCAATCCCCGCCAGGGTCAGCCTTCTGCGGGCGCGGATGTTCCACCCTTTCGCAGTCAGAACGTCGAACCCATACCCGGCCAGCACGGCCACCGCCAGAGCCACGAAAAAAATGGCCCGTGACGGCGTTCGCACCCACCTCAACCCCGGCAGCAGATAATAGACTATCGTGAAGAGAGGAGTGGCGGTCCCCAGGGTGAAGATTAAACCAAAGAGAGCCAGGCCGCCAAAAAAGAGGACGGGACGGCTTCGCTCCCGCACCACAGCCAGCAAAGCCAGAACCAGAGGAAGAAAAGCCAGATAGACGGTCAACTCGTGTCCGGCCCTGTGGCTGGGCAGGAATAGCCCGACGAAGAGGGTCAAAGGCGAGAGAGAGTAGGCCGAAGCTTCGCTCAGGCTCAGAGCGCGGTTACTGTAAGGGGTCATCTCCACCAGAGGCAGGATTTGCACCGCTCCTAGCAGGACGAAGACCAGAGGGATGGGCGCCAGCACCTTGAGGGAGGAGGTCAAGGAGGTCAGCCATCCGTCTGCCCGTCGGGAGGCCCACATCTGGCCCAGGCTGTAAGCCAGCAAGGCGTAGGCCGTGTAGACGAGAATCTGGGTGTGAGTCGTGACCTGCAAAGCCAGCGCCAGCCCGGCCAGCAGCGAGTATAGCACCTCCTTTTTGCTCAGCGCCAGGTGGGTGAAAAGAAAGGCCCAGGGCAGCCAGGCTACAGTACCCACCATGCTCACGTGTCCACCCGCCACGTGGGCCAGGAGCTTGCCGGTAAACATAAAACTCAAGGCCGCAATGGTGGCCGCCAGGCCGGAGGTCCCCAACCCACGACGCATGAAAAGATACAGGCCCGCCCCTGCCAGAAAGATGTGTATGATAAAGAGCAGGTTGAAGGCCAGGTTGAGGGGCAGCAGCAGGAAGAGGACATTGAGCGGATAAAAGAGCATAGCCAGTTGATTGCTCATAAGGGGCATTCCGCTCAGGATCAGCGGCGACCAGAGGGGAAATTGCCCGTAACGCTCCACGCTCTCGGTCAACAGTCGTTCTTTCGGCCAGTGGATGACAGTCAGGTCCGAATGTGGGGAGAAGGTGGGATAGATCAGGCTATTCGGATGCAGGACAGCGGGCAGAAAAAAAAGGCCGCTCAGAACCAGCAGGAAAACAACATATCGGATATCTTCGTTAGCCAGAAGCCCCTTTTTATCCATTTCTATCCATCGTCTCTTGTATAGATCGTCACCAGTTTGTTATTGTACACTGCGGTCAGGAAGGGGAGGCTCTCAAGGTCTGCTCCCGCCGCCCTCTCCTGCGGCCCATAGAAAACGTAATCAATGCCGTAACGTTCCAGGATTTCCCTCCGAAGCGGGGCGGGGGTGTCCCTGGCGAAGAAAGTTTTCGCCTGGGCCCTCTTCTCCTCGGCCTCTATGGTCTCGAAGGGGTGGCCGTAGAGCACACGGTTTCCGGCCCAGGCCGGGATGAGCAGCCCGCTGCCGGGAAAAGGAAACTGGCCCGGCGAATCCTTTCCGGGCGAGGCCAGGACCACCTCATGGGGGGCGGTGTTGTCTCGCAGCCAGTCCAGGGCTTCTTTCTCATCTCTGTAGATATACAGGGGATGTTCGTGGCGGGCCGCCCCACCCGTAGAGGCGACGAGCAGCAAGATATTGGTGGGCAGGGTCAGGACGACGATCGCGCTCCTGAGCAGGGCGCGACGCGGCAGGAGGTAACGGACCAGCCCCACCGCAGCCAGGATGCACAGGGGAAGGTGCAAACCGGCGACCAGACGCCGTTGCAGGCTGAAAGGCGCATAGAGCAGCAAAGCGTTAACGCCCACCCAGGTCAGGAGAAAGCCGTTGGCGCCCTGTTTGAGCGACCAGAGTGCACCACAGACGGCCAGGGCCAAAACCAGACCATAGCCCAGGACGTAATCCCAGGGCGGAGGAGAGGGAGTCAGGTTTTGGGTCGACCAGGACTTCAGGGCCGGGTTGGAGGTAAAGACGTAAAAATCGTACAGGACGACCGGCATGGCTGCCACCCCGGAAGCTATGGTGCTGATAATCTCCAGCCGGGGGAGGCGCTTATCCATTATCCACCGCCCAACGAGGTAGACTCCCAGCACGGCGTAAATGGTCAGCAGGCCAAAAGGCTGTATCATAGCCAACAGCCAGGAGGCCAGGCAGGCCCACCACAGCCGCCCTTCGATTACCTGGGCGAAGATCAGCAGCATCAAAGCCATAGCCAGCGGAAAGTGTGGGTTGGTGAAGATAGCGTAAAAGGTGATAGCCTCCGGTATCCACAGGTCGGGGGTCAGCAGGAAAGGAGAGGCCAGCCAGCCTAACCCTGAAGAAAGGCCGACCAATAAGAAAGCAGTTCGCCGCTCGCCGGCGCTTTCCAGGAACAGAGCGCTAAAGCGGTAAGCTACAAGCAGCAGGAAAAGGCCGCTCAGCACGCGGGCCAGGTGGTAGACCAGGATCAGCGGCAGGCCGGTCCAGGCCGCCAGGTGCCCCAGAAACAGGTAAAAGGTATAGACAAAGGCTCCGGCGTGCTCCTCTGGAGTGTAGGGCAAATGAAAAAGCCACTCGCCTCGCGCTCCCTGACGCATCTTAGCCAGGTAGGAGTTGCCGTCGTAGGGGTTGACGATCAGTCCGCTGTAGAACATATTGGCCGGGGTGCTGAGCCAGGCGTAAAGGTAGGGAAGACAGGTAACTCCCACGATGAGTATGGCCCATCCCAGCGTCCAGCGGATTTCTTTTCTGCCGACGGTTATCTCAGGCACTTCCGTCCTCCTCTTCCAAAATCATACCTAATTTTATCATATTTTCCCCTTTTTACAAGCGGGAAAATCTATCGGGGGAGACTTGCACAATTCACTCTAACGTGGTATAATATAAGCGGATGGAGATTTACTGAAAAAGTGGGCGAGTCCCCACTTTTCTTATTGTCAGGGAGGGTGATGTGTAACCATGAAGAACGACTTCATTATGGCCATCAACCAGTTATGTAGTGAGAGAAGCCTCTCTCGTGAGGTGGTGGTTGAGGCTATTGAAGCAGCGTTGATCTCCGCTTACAAACGCAACTTTGGCACGGCCCAGAACATCATGGCTAAGATCGATCCTGAGTCGGGGCGGGTTCACGTCTACGCCGAGAAAGAGGTGGTAGAGGAAGTAACCGATGACCGGCTGGAGATATCGTTGGGCGAGGCCAGGGAAATAGACCAAAATGCGGGCCTGGGCAGCGCCGTTTTGATCGAAACCACTCCCCGCAACTTCGGTCGAATAGCGGCCCAGACGGCCAAACAGGTCATCCTGCAACGTATCCGCGAGGCGGAGCGCGAGGCTCTTTACTCTTCGTACAGCGATCGTGAGGGAGAGATCATTACCGGTACGGTGCAGAGCATCGACTCTCAGGCCATTACCCTTAACCTGGGCAAAACAGAAGCTATTTTACCACGTACCGAGCAAATCCCTGGCGAACGCTGCCACCTCAACCAGCGTATCAAAGCCTACGTTCTGGAGGTGCAGAAAACCAGTCGCGGGCCTCAGATCATTGTATCCAGGACTCACCGTAATATGTTGCGTCGCCTCCTCGAACTGGAGGTGCCAGAAATCTTCAACGGCACGGTAGAGATCAAAAACATCGCTCGTGAAGCCGGCTCTCGCTCCAAGGTGGCGGTCGCGGCCCTTCAGGAAGGCATAGACCCCGTCGGGTCGTGCGTCGGCATGCGTGGGGTTAGAATCCAAAACATCGTCAGCGAGTTAAACGGCGAGAAAATCGACGTCGTGGAGTGGAGCAAGGACACCGCCACCCTCATCGCCAATGCTCTAAGCCCGGCCAAGGTCTTGCACGTCGAGCTGGAGGACAATACAGAGAGGGGTAAAACAGCCACCGTTATAGTCCCCGATCATCAACTATCGTTGGCTATCGGCAAAGAGGGCCAAAATGCCCGCCTGGCCGCCAAGCTGGTCGGGTGGCGCATCGACATTAAGAGCAACAGCGAAGCAGCCGAAGAGGCGGCGCGCAAAAAAGAAGAGGCCAAACGGGACGCCGCTCCCCCCAAGAGGGAAGATATCCTGGCTATGGCCGAGGCCATTTTAATGAAAAAAGGAAAGGAAACACAGGCCGAGGAGCCTACCCCTGTCGAGGTCGTGGATACAGAAGAGGCTGAGCCTGAGGCTCCCACGGTGGCGGAGGAGGAGCTCCCAGCCGCCGAGATGGTGGCCGAAGCTGTCGCCCCTGCTGAGGAGATGGAAGAAGCGGAAGAAGCAGAAGCGGCCACCTTTGAGGAAGAAGAGGAACAGGCGCCAGAAGAATTCTTTGAAGAAGATGAGCATCGCTTTGAAGAAGAATTTGAAGAAGAAACGGAAGAGGCAGAACAAGTTGAGCCTTTAGCGGAAGAGCCAGAAGTTACAACCTTCGAAGAAGAAGAGGAAGAGGAAGCAGAAGAACTCCTTGAAGAGGGCGAGGATTTCCTGGAATGGGAGGAAGAGGAAGAAGAGGGCGCATCCAAAAGCAGAAAGAAGAAACGCCAACGTAAGCGCACCCTGGTCTTCGATGAAAACCTGGGTCAAGTGGTGTCCAAACGGCGACGCAAGCCCAGCCGTCAACGTGACTGGGATGTAGAAGAATATTGATGGGGAAGGGGAGCTTATGCCTCGTGAGCATGTGCCTCAACGCACCTGCGTCGCTTGTCGGCAGGTACGGCCCAAACGAGAGATGATACGCATTGTCCGTGCCCCGCCTGATGGCATCCAGATCGACCCTGGCGGTAAAAGATCGGGACGAGGGGCCTATCTGTGTCGAACTAGAAACTGCTGGGAAACCGCTCTAAAAGAAAAACGCCTTGAACACGCCTTGCGAAGCAGTCTCAGCGATGAAGAACGCGCCGCCCTGTGGGATTATGCTCAGACCCTGGAAGCTTAACCGGGTGCATCCAGTTAGCTCGCAGAAAGTGCCGGGTGCTTTTCAGGCTGACGGGGACAGATTGTTGTGGAAAAAAAACTCTTTGCTGTCTACTTAATTTAATCCAATTTAATTCTGGAAGGAGTCTACCCACACTCTTGATAAGAAAACTGATATCGAGCCTGGGTTTTCTCAGGAGGCTGCCACGTGTGCGGCAAAGGTAATACCTTGCGGAAATTCAGGGGGAGGATGATGATGAGCTTTTAAGCCATGACTCTATCGATCCCCCTGCCATTGCCTTGTGTATTCCCCTGAGTCGATATCCTAAGCTTCAGTAACCAAGCCCTGAAGTCCGTGTAGCTCCCACGTTGATAGAGCACTCATGGTGGAAGGGGAACAAGGCCCGCCTGAGTTCAGCGCCTTCCTCGTAACCAAGGCTCCCCATAGCTTAATTTCCGAAAGAGGCTTCTTCCAGTCACTCTTTCAAATAATCATAGGGAAGGGGGATTTAGTTTATGGTTCAAAAAGAGGACAAACGTCAGAAGAACAGAAAAAAGAAACTCTTCACCCAAACAGCCACCAGTCCCTCAGTCAAAAGCGCGCCACCCCAGCCTCATCGTCCCGGCTCCGGTAAAAAGAGGACGGCCAAGACTGTTGAGCGAGGGCCAGCCCAAGAAGCGGCCCCCAGAGATGAACTCCAAAGAAAAAAGCGTACCACCTCCACCAAGCCAGGTAACAACCCACAGCCTGAATCCGGCGCCGGGCAGGAGCAGGAGACGGTTGTGGCCTCGCCGACCGGTGAGGTCGAGACAGACCTTTCCTCCTCTGAGCAGAAAGCCATCGAGATACCAGGCTCCTTAACCGTCCGAGAGCTGGCTAACTTGATGGACGTTAGCCCCATAGATATCATCAAAGAATTGATGGCCAACGGCATCCTGGCTAACATCAATCAGCAAATCGATTATGAAACGGCGGCTATCGTGGCCGAGGAGATGGGGTTCCAAACCCAACCTGAGACCCCATCTGTGCCTGAGACCACCGAACCTGTGGCCCCTCCCCCCCCCTGGCGACGCTTTTACGAGGATGACGATCCGGCCGACCTGCGCCCCCGACCACCGGTGGTCACCGTCATGGGCCACGTAGACCACGGCAAAACCTCGCTTCTGGACGTTATCAGAGATACCAATGTGGTGGCCGACGAGGCCGGGGGTATCACCCAGCACATCGGCGCCTATCAGGTGGAGAGGCAGGGCAAGAAAATCACCTTCCTCGATACCCCCGGACATGAAGCTTTTACCGCCATGCGCGCCCGTGGGGCGCAGACCACCGACATAGCGGTGCTGGTAGTAGCCGCCGACGATGGGGTAATGCCTCAAACGCGGGAAGCCATCGACCATGCCCGGGCCGCCCAGGTGCCCATCATCATCGCCTTGAATAAAATTGATAAAACCAACGCTAACCCGGAGATGGTCAAACAACAATTGGCGGACGTAGGGTTGAACGTGGAAGAATGGGGCGGCGACGTAATCTGCGTCCCCATCTCGGCCAAGATGGACATCGGTATTGAGGAACTGCTGGAGAACATCCTGCTGGTGACGGAAGTGGCCGAACTGACGGCCAACCCCAACCGCCTGGCAGTGGGCACGGTTATCGAGGGCAAACTGGATAGAACCCGGGGCTCGACGGCTACCGTGTTGGTCCAAAATGGCACCTTGCGGATTGGGGACAACCTGGTTGTAGGAGAGACCTCCGGTCGGGTCAGAGCCATGTTCAACGATAAAGGGCAACCGGTGAAGACGGCCGGGCCTTCCAAGCCGGTGGCGATCCTGGGTCTTTCGGACGTCCCGCGCGCCGGTGATATTTTTAGAGTGGTAAGCGATGAAAAAACGGCCCGCTCTACGGCAGCTAAACGGGCCGCGGAAGCGCGTCAGGCTACTATCCAGCCCCCCAAAATCCTCAGCCTGGACGATCTCTATTCCCAGATTCAAGCCGGTGAGGTTAAGGAACTCAATCTGATCTTCAAAGCCGATGTTCAGGGTTCCCTCGAACCTATCGAAGCCTCTCTCCAAAAACTTGGCGATGAGGCCCTAAAAGTGAGGATCATCCGCCAGGGAACGGGCAACATCACCGAGTCAGACGTTATGCTGGCTATAGCCTCTGGAGCGATCATTATTGGTTTCAACGTGGAAGCCGATGCGGCTGCTCGTCGTCTGGCCGACGCTGAGGGCATTGACATCCGCCTCTACGACATCATCTATAAGCTGATCGACGACATAGACAAAGCCCTGAAAGGGCTGCTGGAACCGACCTACAAAGACGTGGTCATCGGCCAGGCCGAGATTAGAGCGATCTTCAAAATCCCTCGTAAGGGTAACGTGGCCGGAGTGTACGTCACAGACGGGGAGGCGACCCGTAATGCCCTGGTCAGAGTCAAACGCCATGGTAAACAAATCTTTGAAGGACGAGTGTCTTCTCTAAAACGTTTTTCTGAGGACGTTAAACAGGTCAGAGCGAACTTCGAGTGTGGCGTCGGTGTGGAGGGGTTCCACGATTTTATGGAAGGAGACGTTCTGGAATTCTACAGGAAGGAGAGAGTCAGTTAGGTGGCCGGTAATGGGGTGGTCAGGCGACCAGGTAGCGATGGCTAGTCGGCGGCAAAGACGAGTCAGCGAGCTCATTCACGAGGAGCTAAGCGAAGTATTGCAAAAGAAGGTGAGCGATCCCCGGCTCAAAACCGTGACTGTGACCGCAGTGGAGATCAGTCCTGACCTGCGTCGGGCGCACGTCTACATCAGCACTCTGGGCGATCAGGAAACCAATCAGGCGGCTTTGACCGCTCTCGAACGCGCCGGTGGCTATCTCCGCCGTGAGGTAGGTTCACATCTTTCCTTACGTTATATCCCCACTTTGACTTTCCATTTAGATCGATCTCTACAACATAGCGAACGCATCATGGAACTGCTACGACAGATTGAAGAAGAGGCAACTCATGAACAAGACGGTTGAACAATGGATAAGGGAAGCCCAGAATATTCTGGTCATCTGCCACATCGCACCCGATGGAGATGCTATTGGCTCTTTGCTGGGGCTAGGCTGGGCTTTGCGTGAGAAGGGTAAAAAACACATTCTGGCCTGCGACGATTCTTTACCCTCCATCTTCACCTATCTGCCAGGTATCGAGGCCATCGTGCGCCAGTCGAGAAGCGCTCATGACCTGATCGTCACTCTCGATTGCAGTGATATGAAACGGCTGGGCGCAGCCTGCTCCGAGGAACTCTTAGGCACCGTACCAATTATCAACATCGATCACCACGTCACCAATTCGTACTTTGGGACCGTGAACTGTGTTGATCCTCTGTCTGCCTCCACAGCAGAGATGGTGGCCGCGCTGATAGAAGGCTTGAACATTCCCTTTAGTCCCCAGATAGCTATCTGCCTCCTGAACGGCATTGTGTCCGACACCCGTGGGTTCCGTACTCCCAATACCACCGTGCAAACCATGCAAACCGCCACCAGGCTGATGGCCGCTGGTGCTCCTCTACCCCAGATCACTGAGCATCTCTTCGACAAACGCTCGCTGGCCTCCATGCGTTTGTGGGCCAAAATCATCAACGAAGCAAAACTTTTAGATGGAGGGATCATCTGGGGGGAGATCAGTCAGACCATACGCCAGGAATGTCAGGCCTCCGAAGACGACGAGGGTGGTCTGGCGAACTTCCTGATCGCGGCCGACGAAGCCAAAGTGGCTGTCATCCTGGCCGAGAAAGATGACGGCCTGATCGATGTGGGTCTCAGAGCCACGCCCGGCCTGGACGTGGCTAACGTAGCCGTGCGTCTGGGCGGAGGCGGTCACCCCCAGGCCGCCGGGTGCACCATCCGGGGCAGCCTGACTACAGTCGGGGACCAGGTGTTGGCTGAACTGCGGCGTTCCTTACGAGAACAAATCCTGGCTACAGCTCGAAAAGAATGAGAAGCATAGAGCCTGTCCGCGAAGCGCACATTTCCGGCATCTTGAACCTCAACAAAGCGGCGGGGATGACTTCTCACGACGTGGTGGCCGAAGTGCGACGTATAAGCGGCCAGAAACGTGTCGGTCACGCTGGCACCCTCGATCCCCTGGCGACAGGAGTGTTGCTGGTCTGTCTGGGTCAGGCCACGCGGGTGGTCGAATATCTGATGCAGAGCCATAAAATCTATGGCGCCGGCATACACCTGGGAATCAGCACCGACACTTATGACGCTGAAGGACAGGTGACACACTCCAGCCACGACGAACAGATAAGGGCCATCTCTGTGGCTCAGATCGAAAATAGCCTGGCCTCTTTCGTGGGCCACATCGAACAGACGCCCCCCATGTACTCGGCTCTGAAACACAAGGGCCAGCCTTTATATAAGCTGGCTCGTCGGGGCCTGTCCCTTCCACGTCGGCCGCGCTCCATCCAGATCGAGGCTATCGATCTCCTCGAATGGTCGCCGCCCTTGCTTACTATCGAGGTGAAATGCTCACCCGGCACCTACATCCGCTCTCTGGCCCATGACCTGGGAGAGCGTCTGGGGTGTGGCGCTCACCTGTACCGTCTGAACCGTCTGGCTAGTGGACACTTCCCCCTGGCCCAGGCCATAACCCTGGAGACTGCGAGCCAGGTTTTCAGACAGGGCCGCTGGGCGGAGGTGCTTCATCCTATTGATGAAGCTCTTGTGGCTTACGAAGCCATAACCGTCGATGGCGAAACGGAACGCAAAATCCGTTTTGGACAACAAGTAGCAGGGCCGACGCCCTCCTGTCTGCCTTCTCTCCGTCGCGCCTATTCCGGCCAGGGGCAACTCATCGCCTTGTTGTCCTACGACGCTCGGACCGGCTTGTGGCAGCCCAAGAAGGTTTTCAACCTCCAGGGCTGTCAGGAGCCCGGCGCTTTGGAAGGGCCAGACCCCTGATGAGGAGGGTAGAGAGGACAACAGCCAATATGCAGGTAGTCGATAATCTGGCCGAGGTTAAATTGAAGCGTGATTCTATCTTGACCATCGGCGCCTTCGACGGTGTGCACCGTGGTCACCAATATCTGATCAACGGGTTGGTAGCCAGGGCCAGACAGACCGATCGTCTGGCCGGAGTGATCACCTTCCACCCCCATCCTAGCGTGGTGCTGTCCGACCGCGAGTCCGCCAGATACCTGACCACTCCCGGCGAAAAAGCGGCTTTGCTGGAAAAACTGCACCTGGATCTGCTGGCTATTCTACCCTTCGACCAGGAGATGGCGCACATCTCCGCTCACGATTTCGTGGACATGACTCGTCACTATTTGCGCATGACGGAATTCTGGATGGGGGCCGACTTTGCCCTGGGACACAACCGCGAGGGGAACGTGGCCGTGCTGCACACGATGGGGCAAGAGATGGGTTTCACCATCAAGGTGGTAGAGCCTCTGGTTTGGGAGGGGCAGATCATCAGCAGCACGCGCGTCCGCCACCTTCTGCTCAAAGGTCTGGTGCGGGAAGCCGCTCCTTTGCTGAACCGCTATCCCAGTCTGGCCGGCGAAGTGGTGCGGGGAGCGCAGAGAGGGAGATGTATGGGCTTTCCCACCGCTAACCTGAATGTCCGGGTGGAACGGGCCATCCCGGCCGACGGGGTCTACGCCGTTTACGCTCTGTTGGGCGAGGAACGCTACCAGGGAGTGGCTAATATCGGGGTGCGACCTAGCTTCTACAATGGCGAGCGGACGGTCGAAATCCACGTTCTGGACTTCAAGAGTAACATCTATGGCTGCGATCTGGTGGTGGAGTTTGTCGAACGGCTGCGCCCCGAACGGCGCTTCACCGATATCGAAGATCTGCAAAAGCAGATAACGCAGGACATCGCTCAAACCCGTCTCATCCTGGCTACCGAGGAGCCTGCTTTCCCTTTCAGCTTACCAGCGCCGGAAGCGCCTGTGTCAGCCGATAAACAGGTACCCGGCAACAACGAACGTTCGCTGTTGAAAGCAGATATGACCGCCGACCCTTTGGGTTTCTAAAACCCGAAGGGTCGGCGGTCACACGCCCCGATGAAACCAACTGCTTTCATACTAGTGCCAGGTCCCTCGTTAAACAGCGGGCGCTGGACGCCTACCTGGAGCTGCCCCTGTACTTCATCGCCAACCAGGGGCAGATGGATGAACGCGTCGGCTACTACGCCCAGGGCGGCGGGCATAGTATCTACTTCACGGCCCAAGAGATGGTCATGGCCCTGGACGAAACCGTTCTGCGGATACGCTTCGTGGGAGCCAAAGCCACCCCCCCACTCGGCGCAGAGAAGACCACGGCCAAAGTCAACTACTTCGTCGGGAACGATGCGGCCAGGTGGCGGACGGACGTCCCCACCTACGGCCAGGTGGTCTACCGTAAGCTCTACCCCGGCATCGACCTGCGCTACGGCGGGCGGAGGGGGGCGCTCAAGTACACTTTTGTGGTCAATCCGGGGGCGGACGTTTCGCCCATCCGGCTGGCCTACGGGGGCGCGGCCGGCCTGCGCCTGGACGAAGAGGGCCATCTGCTCATCCTGGCCGGCGGGAAAGAGTTGAAGGACACGAAACCCTACGCCTACCAGGAGATTGGCGGGCGGCGGGTGGAGGTGGAGGTGGCCTTTGTGCTGCACGGGGTGCGCACCTGCGGCTTTGTGGTGCAAGGCGACTGCGACCCCCGCTATCCGCTGGTCATTGACCCCGTCCTGGCCTACTCCACCTACCTGGGGGGGAGCAACATTGAGACGGGCAGGAGCATCGTCGTGGATGGGGCCGGCCAGGCCTACGTGACGGGAGAGACTTATTCCACCGACTTCCCCACCCAAAGCCCCTACGATAATAGCCTGGATGGGAGTCTGGACGCCTTTGTGACCAAGATAGACACCACCAGGAGCGGTACCGCCTCCCTGGTCTACTCCACCTACCTGGGGGGAAGCGGTAGCGATTCGGGCCATGGCGTCGCCGTGGATGGGGCGGGCAATGCTTACGTGACGGGAGTTACTTCGTCCACCGACTTCCCCACCCAGAACGCCTATCAGGGGACGTATGGCGGCCATGACTATGACGCCTTTTTCACCAAACTCAACGCCGCCGGAGATGCCCTGATCTACTCCACCTACCTGGGGGGGAGCGATAAAGACTATGGCTATGACATCGCCGTGGACGGGGCCGGCCACGCTTACGTGACGGGAGATACCTGGTCCTCCGACTTCCCCACCCAGAACGCCTATCAGGAGACGTTTGGCGGTTATGGCTTGTCTGGCGGGGACGCCTTCGTCACCAGGATAGACCCCACGCAGGTCTTGACCCCTTCCATGCTGCTCTACTCCACCTACCTGGGGGGAAGCACTGATGAGAAGGGCCTGGGCATCGCCGTAGACGCAACTGGCCGCGCTTACGTGACAGGAATGACTGAGTCCATCAACTTCCCCACCAAGACCCCCTACCAGGGAGACCAGGGGGACACCGACGCCTTTTTCGCCAGGATAGACACCACCCAAAGCTACACCGACTCCCTGACCTATTCCACCTACCTGGGGGGGAGCGGCGACGACGAGGGCGCGAGCGTCGCCGTGGATGAGGCCGCCCACGCTTACGTGACAGGAAAGACCTGGTCCACCGACTTTCCCACCCAGAACGCTTATGACAATAGCCTGGGCGGTAGCAATGACGCCTTTTTCACCAAGATAGACCTCACGCAGGTCTTGACCCCTGCCATGCTGTTCTATTCCACCTACCTGGGAGGGAGTGGCAACGATGAGGGCGTGGGCGTCGCCATAGATGGGGCCGGCCACGCTTACCTGACGGGCAGTACTGCGTCCACCGACTTCCCTACCAAAAACCCCTATCAGGGAGACCAGGGGGACTCTGATGCCTTCGTCGCCAGGATAGACCCCACGCAAGTATTGACCCCCTCCATGCTGGTCTACTCCACCTACCTGGGGGGGAGCGGTGTTGACCTCGGCCAGGACATCGCCGTGGATGAGGATGGCAACGCTTACGTGACAGGGCAGACCGCCTCCAACAATTTCCCCATCCACAACTCCTACAAGGAGGTAAATGTCGGCAATGATGACGCCTTCGTCTCCAAGCTCAGCACGATCGGGCTGGCTATCGCCAAGAGAGACTTCCCCGACCCGGTAGAGGCGGGCAGGGTTCTCAACTACACCATCGTCGTGTCCGCAACCTCCTCGACGACCGGAGCGGCAGACGACTGGGCGCGGCCGGGGCAGGTTAGCTCTCGACAAACCCTCCCTTACAGCATTGTGGTAACTGATACCGTGCCAGCGGACACCACCTGCTGCGCCTACATCGGTCAGGGTGGGGCCTTCATCAGCGCAAAAAACACGGTGGACTGGTTGGGCCTGAGCATTGCCGCCGGCCAGAGCATCACCCTGACCTTCGGGGTCACGGTCAACCATGTGCCTAGCGGGACGGTCATCACTAACGACGACTACGGGACGGTAGTAACAGGCACCGCAGCGATGGGGGCCGTTATGGGCAACCCGGTCACCACCACGGTCGGCACGCCCACGAACGTTATAGTCAACATCAACACCGGCGAGACCTTCAACAGTATACAGGAGGCTCTCGCCGCCGCCCTGGCGGGTGATTGGCTGCTCATCTACCCGGGCACCTATACTGAAACCATTGTCCTGACCAGGGCGGTCTCATTACATGGCTGGGGAGCAGGGCAGACCATTCTCAAAGGCAAAGACCCCGGCCCGGTATTTACCTTCGAGGGCCTGCCAGGCATCGCTCACAGCAGTGATATTACCTGGACGACGTTCATTTCCGGCTTCACCATCATCGGGGGGCGCCCTGTTGGCGGCGGGGTGACGGCCCTGGCTGATGGCGGTGGAATCTACGTCAACAACACCAGCCCCTCCATCATAAATAACACCGTCCAGGACAACAACGCCTCCTCCGGCGGCGGAATCTACGTCAACAATGGCGGCCCTCTCATTTCCAACAACACCGTGGAGGGCAACACCTCTGACACGGGCGGCGGCATCTACGTCGACAGCGGCAACCCCACCATCTCTAACAACACCGTGGAGGGCAACAATTCTGACACCGGCGGCGGCATTTACGTCAACAGCGGCACCCCCAACATCTCCAACAACATCGTAGAAGGCAACACAGTCACCACCACCGGCGGCGGCATCTACATCGGCAGTGGAAGCCCGGCTGTCTCCAACAACGTGGTTCAGGGCAATTCGGCCACCACGGGGGGCGGCATCTACGTCGATAGTGGGGCCAACCCTACAGTGATGAGCAACAATACACTGTGCGGCAACACCAATTTCAACCTGTACAAAAACGGTGGGTCTCTGGCCGCCCCCGGCAACTGGTGGGGGAGCAGCACGCCCATCTCTGGCACAGATTACAACGCTAACGTGAACCCCGCGCCGCCCGTCTCCCCGCAACTGACCGCCGAACCGCGCAACGTGAGTGTGGGAGAAACGGCAACCCTGACCATCACGCTGCGCGCCAATGGGTACAAGGCCGCCGATGGCACGGTCATCAGCCTGACGGTGAGCGGCGGCGCGTTCCCCGCCGGTCTGACAACTGTGGCCTTGAGCACTACGAACGGTCTGGCCGGCACTACGGTGACGGTGACCTCAACTGGCGGAGCGATAGTGCGGGCCATGTCGGCCTGCAACAGCCAGGAGATCGCCCACATCGGGGTGGGGCCTTCTCGCATTCACCTGCCCACTGTCCTGAAAGAGGCGAGTCCATAAAGCAGGGGCCTGGCGCTCTGGAAGCAGATATGACCGCCGACCCTTTGGGTTTTAGAAACCCGAAGGGTCGGCGGTCACACGCCCCGATGAAACCAACTGCTTTCACACTAGTGCCAGGCCCCTGATGCGCAAGGATACACTGCGCTTAGAGCAACCTGGGTTGTTCCGAGTCTTGCGGATAGGGGAGGTCCAGGTGCTCGTAGGCCCGGCGAGTAGCCACCCGGCCCCTGGACGTGCGGTCGATAAATCCCAGTTGCAATAGATACGGCTCGTAAACGTCCATGATGGTGTCGGCCTCTTCGGAGATGGCGGCGGCGATAGTCTCCAGCCCCACAGGCCCGCCGTCGAATTTTTCGACGATGGTCCGCAGCACCCGGCGGTCGATATTATCCAACCCCAGGCCATCCACTTCCAGCAAAGTCAAAGCGTCGCGGGCCACCGATACGGTAATACGGCCATCGGCCCGCACCTGGGCGTAATCGCGCACCCGACGCAGCAGGCGGTTAGCCACCCGGGGGGTGCCTCGCGCCCGGCGGGCGACCTCCTGCACCCCTCCCTCGTCAACTTCCACTCTCAATATCCTGGCCGAGCGACGCACGATATCTTCCATAGCGGCCTGGTCGTAGAAGTCCAGACGGTAGACCGCCCCAAAACGCGCTCTGAGGGGCGAAGTTATAAGCGCCAGGCGAGTGGTGGCTCCAATAATGGTGAACCGAGGCAGTTTCAGGCGGATGCTGCGGGCGCTGGGCCCCTTGCCGATAATGATGTCCAGGGCAAAATCCTCCATAGCCGGGTAGAGCACTTCTTCGACGGCCCGGCCCAGGCGATGCACCTCGTCGATGAAAAGGACGTCGCCCTTCCTGAGATTGGTGAGGATGGCGGCCAGGTCGCCGGCCCGTTCGATGGCTGGCCCGGCGGTGATCTTGATGTTGACCTCCATCTCGTTGGCGATGACGTAGGCCAGCGTGGTTTTGCCCAGGCCCGGCGGGCCATAAAGAAGGACGTGGTCCAGGGCCTCGCCCCGCGCCCGCGCCGCCTCGATCAGAATCTTGAGGTTTTCCTTGACCCTATTCTGGCCGATATACTCGGTCAGGCGTCTGGGGCGCAGGGAGGTATCCGATACTACCTCCCCTTCTCGCGATTTGGGTGAAACAATGCGCTCAGTCATAATATCCCCCTGGTCGAGGATATTATACCAGAAACGGGGGAAATAGGAAAGAGGTAGGGAGTAAGGAAGGTAGTGTCCTTACCTGGGGAAATTCCGACAACTGAAGTCGTCACTACCCGTCGTAGGAGTAACGACTTTAGTCGTTTTTAGTCCAATAATATGTGCAACTAATGACTTCAGGACGTAGTGTCCCCGCCGTACTGCCAGAAGGCCCGCTCCCGATAGATGTATCGCCGCGCCTGCCCACTGCTTTCCAGGACGGTCAGAGTAGCCTGCACCTCTTTCGGCGCGTAACGGGTCAGCGTTTCCAGCAGCCGGGACTCGCGCATGGGGTGGCGGCGGATGACGGCCAGTACCGCTTCGGTCAGCGTTTCAAAGCCGGAGAGGTCAAACGTTCCCTCGTAAGGGGCCATCACTTCAGCCGCTTCGCCCAGAATGGCCGTGGCCTGCATGATAGCTTCGTCGTCGGGAATTTCGACCCAGTTCTCGGCCGGCGGACGTATGGGCACGTTGATCTGCACCCGGTCGGGACGGATGCGGGCCAGGGCATCGCGCAGAGGGAACAACACCTCTTCGCCATCGTTGAGCCTCCTGACCAGCATCACCTCCACCCACAACTGCCCGGAAAATATCTGGCGAAAGGCAGCCATCCCCTCCACGATGTCGGCGAGGCGAAAGCGGGGCCAGGGGCGGTTGATACGGCGAAAAGTGGCCTGGTCAGCGGCGTCGAGGGTAGGCATGACCACGTCAGCGGCGGCCAACTCCTCCCTCACCGGCGGCTGGCAGAGCAGCGCCCCGTTGGTGATGATCGCCACCGGGACGTCAGACAGCGCTTTCACCCCTCGGATCAAAGCCCCCAGGCTGGCGCACAGGGTAGGCTCGCCCTCCCCGACAAAGGTGACGTAATCGATCTCGCCTGGGGCGTGGCTTTCCAGCGCTTCCCGCACCTCGACCAGAATCGTCTCCGGCGGGAAGAAGTCGCGCCGCTCGTTGGCGATCGGTTTGGTGCGTCCCAACTGGCAATAGACGCAGTTATAATTACAGGTCTTGCGAGGGATAGGGTCTACCCCTAGCGATTGCCCCAATCGCCGCGAAGGAACAGGGCCGTAGACGCAGGCCATCGCTCCATCCTCTCTCTCAGTCCTCGTGGTAGTGGTCATGGTGGTGATGATGGTGTTCCAGCGGCCCACCCAGCTTCTCCAGGGCCTCAGACAAGGGGATGTTCGCTCCGTCCAGGCGGTCGGCGGCGACTATGATGCTTTGGGCGGCCTCCTGGCGCCCGGCTTGCTGGAGCCGCTCCGCCCACGCCCGGAACTCGGCGGCATGTTCCTCGTTATGTTCGATCCAGTGGGGCAACAACACCCGCAGCTTTTCAATGTCGTTCACCTTCGCCCTCCCCGACCTGCTCCAACAGCACCCGATGTTTCAGGAAGTCGATCCCCTTGATTACTCCCCGCACCACCTGCGGCTCCTCGAAAAGGGTCGTCACCTGCACCCCATCTTCAACGGTTTCCAGCCAGACGACGTCCTCCGCTACCACTTCTTCTCCCAGGTAAACGGTGGCCTGACACATTCTATTGCCTCCCTCTCAATGTCTCTCTGACCTGCGCCCACATCATCCGCAGGGCAGCCGTCACCGGGCCATCGCGGTAGGCCGTCACCGGCTGGCCCTGCACCATGGCCTCAGTGACCACTCTATCGAAGGGGATACGCTCCGCCACCTGGATGCCCTGCTCTTTGCAGAAAGCCTCGATCTCCTGCGCCCGCGCCGGGTTGATGTCCGCCTTGTTGATGCAGACCAGGGCCGACACGCCGAAGTGATTGGTGGTAGCCAGCACCCGCTCCAGGTCGTGAACCCCGGCGATGGTAGGCTCGACCACCAACAAGGCCAGGTCAGCCCCCGCGCTGGCGGCGATGACCGGGCAACCGATCCCCGGCGGCCCGTCCACGATGAGGAACTCGGCCCCGATGTCCAGGGCCAGCAACCTGGCTCGCTGCTTGACCAGCGTTACCAGTTTGCCGGAGTTCTCCCTGGCGGCGAAGAGGTGAGCGTGGAACAGAGGCCCAAAGCGCGTATCGGAGCGGAACCAACGTCCGTCCACTGGCTCTTCCATCCGAACGGCCTCTTCCGGGCATTGGTAGAAACAGGAGGCGCATCCCTCGCAGGCGATAGGGTCCACGCCGTAAGCGTCGCCAGGGATCACCGCCTCAAAGCGACACACCTCGGCGCACGTCCCGCAGGCGATACATAGATCGGCATCGATAACCGCCACCTGCCCGCCGATGAAGTCGTGTTCTTCCAGTTTTGTCGGCGCCAGCACCAGCTCCAGGTTGGCGGCGTCCACATCGGCGTCGGCCAGCACGATGGAAATCTCTTGCGCCGCCAGATGGGCCAGGGCGGCGGCCACAGTGGTCTTGCCGGTGCCTCCCTTGCCGCTGAGAATGACCAGTTGCTTCATCGGCTCACCTCCTGCGCGATGCGCTGATACAGGGCTAAGAACTGCTCCCGATATTCGGGCAGGGCCTCTACTATGGGCACGCCTTCAGAGTACGCTTCGGCGATGCGCCGCTCGAAGGGGAGGCGCACCAGGATGGGGATATCCTCGGCGGCGCAGTATTCGTCCACGCCGCTATCCCCCACCCCGACGCGATTGATCACCACCCCCACCGGCAGGCCCAACTCATCGCGGGCCACCTCCACCGCCAGCCGCAGGTCGTGCAGACCAAAGGGAGTCGGCTCGGTGACCATCAGGGCAAAGTCCGCCCCGTGCAGGCTCTCCACCACCGGACAGGCAGTCCCCGGCGAGGCGTCCAGAATGGCGGTTCGCCTGGCGCTGTTTTTCCCAAGGCGCGTCTTCAGGTGGCGAATGACGGGCACGGCCATAGGCTCGCCGATGTTTAAGATGCCATGAGCGAAATCGATGGCCCCGGCCCGTCCTTCTTCGATGATACCCGTTACTTTCAACACCTCGTGGATGGCTCCCTCCGGGCAGTTGAGGGTGCAACTCCCGCAGCCGTGACATAGCTCAGAGAAGATCAGCACCTTCTGTCCCACGACGGCCATGGCGTGGTAGGCGCACACTTCGGCGCAGCGTCCGCAGTAGGTGCATTTATTAAAATCCACCTCTGGGATGAGGATGCCCACCTCCTCCTGGCGCTCAATGGTGGGCTTGAGAAAGAGATGGGCGTTGGGTTCTTCCACGTCGCAATCAAGAAACAACACACGACCGTCTGGCGAGGCTTCCCCGCTCAGCGACAAGGCCAGGTTTATGGCTATGGTCGTTTTGCCGGTGCCTCCTTTGCCGCTGGCTACTGTGATGATCATAATTATTCCTCACTGCTCAGCCCGTCCAGGCGGGCCATCACGTCGGCCAACTGTTGTTGAAGCATGGCCGCCTCTTCACGCAGGCGTCCCACTTCATCTTGCTCGTATTGGCCCTCGGCGGGTATCTCGCCGTGACCGTGTTCCCGGCTCTCGTGGCAGGGTTCGTAGCCCCGCAACTCGCCGCCCAGGTAACACTCCAGGGTGTAGCGCACCGTACCCATCGCCCCGGTCACAGCCTCGATGCCGAACTGTTGGAAGAAGGCGATGGCCCGGCCTCCCATTCCCCCGGTCAACATCACGTTCACCCCCTGCTCGTTGATGAAGGCCGGCACCTGTCCCGGCGCATGATGCCCATAATAGGGGTTATCGATGGCCTTGACCGCTTTGATCTCCTGGCCTTCCACATCCACCAGGACGTAATGTGGACAGCGCCCAAAGTGAGGGCTGACCACGCTTTCCAGGCCGTTTTTGCTGTCGGCAGAGATGGCAATGCGCATGGTTCACCCTCCCTTTTCCAGTTTTTCCAGGCGGTCTACCACGTCGGCCAACTGCTGACGCAGATTGCCAGCCATCTCGCGCAGGGCGGCGACCTCCTCTTCGCGGGAGGCCCCGCTGGAAGGCGCTGGCGAGGGCGCAGGCTGCACGGGGGGCGCGGCGCCCATACCCATGCCGCGGCCCATGCCCATACCGCCACCCATGCCGCGCCCGCCGCCCATACCCATGCCACGGCCCATACCCCGGCCCCGGCCCATCCCGGCGTGAGCCGGAGCGCTGGCCCCGGCGGTGGATGGCAGCCGGCCTGCCTTGTACGCTTCGACCGCTTCCCCTACCGTCCCGCCGCCGACCAGGTAGATGGGCACGTTGGCAGCCTGGAAAACGCCGAAGGCGTTAGGGCCTACGTTCCCGGTCAGAACGGCCTGCGCCCCCTGCTCGATGACGAACTGGGCGGCCTGGATGCCTGCCCCGCCTGGCGCAGAAATGGCCGGGTTAGGCGCCGTTTCGAAGGCCATTGTTTCCGTATCCACGAACACGTAGGCAGGACACCGCCCGAAAACCGGGCTGACCGGCGCGTTCAGGTCTGCGCCATTAGAGGTGACTACTACTTTCATTTGTAATTCCTCCTGATTGATGTTATAATAGTGCTATAATTTGGGTGTTTTCTCACTCCGTACCCAATCTTGCCGCTCGCGGCGCGAGCAGGCAAGTTGGGGGTTCGGGGCGGGTGGTAAGCTCCTTGATTTTGTTCACCCGCCCCGACATTAACCTCTACTCTTCCCGCTCAAGCTCTTCGATGCGTTGCACGATGTCGTCCAGGGCCTCTTTTAAGTACTGGGCCTGATCCTTGAGCATCGTGACCTCCTGTTCTCCGGTCATAGGCGGAGCGTAGGGAGAGCCATAGGCGGCAGCCGGTGGGGCATAGCCAGCATACGGTGCTGGCGCGCCCCAGGCCGGCGTGTATCCGAAACGCATCCAGCCCGGCAGGCCCGTAGCGTAGTACCAGTGACGCCAGCCACGGCCCCCACCTCGCCACCCACGCCCCAGGCCGTAGCCGCGACCACGACCCCAACCAAGGCCCAAACCACGTCCAAAAGCCGGGTTCGCGAACCCGGGAGCGCCGTAGCCGGCGCAGTAGCCAGCCGCCCGGCCAGTCATTGGCCCCATTCCCATCGGTCCAGTTCCATCTCCAGCGGGCATTCTGCTCACCTCCTTTCCTTACCAGAATTATAGAGTAAAATTAGCTGCTCTTTGCAGCCCACGTTGGTTCTACTACCCTGCGTATCAGACCCGTCGGCCTCGTCTTCCGCCCCGTCCCCTGGCTATGCTCCAGCCTCTACCGCGCCCTGATCCCCGGCCTGAGCGCGGCCACCCATAGGCCGGATAGGTTCCATACGGGCGGGCCATGCGCAGCGGCACACCGGCCAGGCCGGCGTAGCCATAGGGCACGCCTGCCGTTCCCGGTTGGGGCAGGGCTACCGCGCAGTAGCCAGCGCCGCGCCCGGTCATGGGGCCAAGGCCCTGGGGGCCGGTTCCATCAAATCTCGGCATGTTGTTCACCTCCTTCCTCAATCTTTCTCAGTCCGATAAAAATATCCACGCATTTTCCCACACGAAGGCGTTAGCTTCCAGGTCATCGCCCCAATCGTCAATGATATTCACCCTCATCCTCATTCATGTGGAAGTCGTAAGCCTCCAGAAATTTGTGCAGGATGCGGTCGGTGGCCTGCAGATCTTCCACCCAGGCAGCCAGGTAGTGGTGGCCGGCCTCGGTCAGGTAATAAACTCGCCGTGGAGGCCCGGCCGTCGAATCGGTATCCCACTCGGAGATGACCATACCGGCTGCTTCCAACTGCCGCAAAGTGCGGTAGATGGCGCTGGAATCGACTGGATAGTCCTCAAACCCCAGTTCCCGCAGCCCTTCCATCAGATTGTACCCGTGGGTGGCATTAATGTGTAACAGCAGGAGCAGAGCCGGTTCCACGAAACGGCGTATTCGACGCGGACAAGGCTCTTTTCCTCTACCACCACGCCACCGTAAGCGGCGCGCCATCTATCTGCTCCTTCCCTCTTCACCTGGGGACAGGCCGGGTCCATAAATGTGGTTTTCATCTATGTGCTATCTGCATATAGTATACCACAAAAACAAACCGATGTCAAGCCTGACTTAATTGATTACGCCCGGAAGCCGAGGGAAAAGGCAAATTTTTTCCCCGGAAAGAAGTGTGATATAATATTAAATAATGAAATTCCCAGAGTGCGAAACCAGAACTAGAGCCAGTATGATTACGATAAGGGGCGGATGGTGGCCCCTACTGCTTCTCTGTCTGCTGGCCGCCGTCCTGTCGGGTCTGACCGCCTGCTGGAGCAGCCAGAACACTCCGGTCTCCCGGCCAGAGGCGAATCCGACTGCCACCGTCGGGCCGGGAGAAGCGGCCCTCACCCCCGTTTCCACCGCCGAAATCCCTCCCCCTGGGCCTTCAGTCATCACTCTGACCCTCTGGACCAAAGAGTCCTTCTCCCCGCTCCACAGGGAGGGTGGTTCAGTTCTAGCCAGCCAGTTCGAGGCTTTCACCACCGAGCATCCTGAGGTGACCATCGACTATATCCTCAAGAAGCCCTACGGCAAGGGAGGCATCCTCGACTTTCTGCGCACCACCCAGGCGGTTGTTCCCAATGCTCTCCCTGACCTGGTGGCTATCGACGTTTTTGAACTGGGCCAGGCCGCCCAGGATGGTCTGGTGCAACCCCTAGACGCTCTTATCTCATCTGACCTTCAGAATGATCTGTTCCCCTTTGCCAGCGAGGCCGGACGCTTCGAAAATCGCTTAATGGGCCTTCAATTCGAGGCCGACGTTCGACATTTAATCTACGACACTGAAAAGGTAGGGACTCCACCTGTAACCTGGAGTGAGGTGCTGACCAATGGGGTTAGCTACATCTTTCCGGCCGGCGGGGACCAGGAACGGGTCAACGACGACTTCTTGATCCAATATTTCGCTCTGAGTGGTCGTCTGATGGACGAGAACGGCCAGCCGGCCATCGACGAGGAGCTACTGACCCAGGTATTGGGCTTCTACAGAGAAGGTCACGAGCGGGGCGTTATCCCTTTGACGGTGCTGGATTATAAGAGCGTGAACGATTGCTGGCGCGTATATCTCCAGGAAAAAGCAGCCATGTCCAATGTCAACTTCAGCCGCTATCTGGACAATAGGGCCTCCCTGGAGGGGGCCTCTTTCGCTCTTGTTCCTACCCGCGACGGTGTGGCTGCGACCATCAGCCAGGGTTGGGCTTTAGCCATCATCACTACTGACCCGGACCGTCAGGCTTTGGCCGCTCAATTCATCGAGTGGCTGCTGAGGGCCGAGAACAACGCCGCCTGGAGCCAGGCCGCCGGTTATCTGCCCACGCGTCGCTCAGCTCTGGAACATCTGGATATAAGTGACGATTATCTCCTTTTTGCCCTGGAACTGCTGGAGGTCGCCCATCCCCGGCCCTCGGCCCCGGCCTATGACCTGGTAGCCAAGGCTATACAGCGGGCTGTTCAAAACGTTTTGCTCGGCGAAGTCAGCCCTTCAGAGGCGGCCATCGAGCTGATCCTGGCTGTGGAAAAATGATCTTGCCTTTTAACTTTACTTTTGATTATGGAGGTGAACAATGAACCGTTCCCGCCCGCTCCTCTCCGCCGAGGAAAAAAGTCGAAGAGAGCGCATTGAGGGTATCCTGGCGGCTACTCTGGAGGCCGTCGATCCGGCCCAGGCTATCCGACGGGCCGTCAGCCGGCAGGGAGAGGTGCTGCGCATCGGCCAACGGACCTATCAGTTGGCAGACTACGAACGCATTTTCGTCGTCGGCGGGGGCAAGGCCGGAGCGCCTATGGCCGCCGCCGTCGAGGAGATGATCGGTGAGCGCCTGACCGCCGGTCTGATCAACGTCAAGCACGGCCACACCCTGAGTCAAGTCGGTAAGGTAGAAGTGAATGAAGCAGGACACCCTACCCCCGACGAAGCCGGGCGAGCGGGCGTGCAGCGCATGGTCGATATGCTGGCCGACCTCTCGGAAAAAGACCTGGTTATCTGCGTCATCTCCGGCGGTGGTTCGGCCCTGCTGCCTTTGCCGGTGGCGGGCATCAGTCTGGAGGAGATGCAGGCTCTAACCGGCTCGCTCCTGCGCTGCGGGGCCACTATTAACGAGATCAACGCCGTGCGCAAGCACATCTCTCAGATCAAAGGCGGACAACTGGCCCGCCTGGTCTATCCGGCCACCCTGGTGTCCCTCATCCTGTCCGATGTGGTGGGCAATCCCCTGGACGTGATCGCCTCCGGCCCGACCGTGCCCGATACCAGCACCTTCGCCACCGCCTATGAGGTGCTGGAAAGATACGACATCGTGGACGAAGTAGCGGATTCCATCGTCGAGCGCCTGAGAGCAGGAAGGGCCGGCCAGGTGCCGGAGACGCCCAAAGAGGGAGAGCAAATTTTCGAGAAAACTTATAACCTCATCATCGGCAGCAACGAGGTAGCAGCCCAGGCGGCCATCGCTAAAGCTCTGGAGTTGGGCTTTAATACCCTGTTCCTGTCCACTTACGTGGAGGGAGAAGCCAGAGAAGTAGCCAGGGTTTTCGCCGCGGTAGCCAAAGAGATAGTCCGCTATGGGCGTCCTCTGTCTCGCCCGGCCTGCGTGGTGGCCGGGGGAGAAACTACGGTCACCATCACGGGCGCAGGGATGGGGGGCCGCAACCAGGAGTTGGCCCTGGCTGCGGCCCTGGCCCTGGACGGCTGGCAGGACGCCCTGATCGTCAGCCTGGCTACCGATGGCACCGATGGCCCTACTGATGCAGCGGGAGCGTTCGCCAGCGGGTCAACGCTGAACAGGGCCAGGTCGTTGGGGCTTTCGGCTGAGAAGTATCTGGCGGACAACGACTCCTATCACTTCTTCGAGCAACT
Source organism: Anaerolineae bacterium (assembly GCA_034417895.1). Classification (GTDB taxonomy): domain Bacteria; phylum Chloroflexota; class Anaerolineae; order CAZYHC01; family CAZYHC01; genus DAOULT01. The sequence goes on from DAOULT010000091.1 coordinate 25,187, forward strand.
GGGCGACCTGATCGTGACCGGGCCGACCAATACCAACGTCAACGACCTCGTCTTCGTCTTCGTCTTCGAGTGAGCCTCCGACCGAAAAAGGGGTGGTCTCTCTCGTTCATCATGTGTTAAACGATTTTTTGTCTCTGGGCCAAAAGTCGGTTATAATATCTATAGAAGCCTGGTATAGAGAAAATGGCAGGTTGGTGGCGAGGGTAGAAACATGAATCGAACGTACATTTTTCTGGCTTTGGCAATTGTGTCCCTGTTCATCTGCATCCAGGTCTCGGCCCAGGAGGCAACCCACGTCGATGTTCTGGAGGCCAAAGGGCCTGTCACGCCGGCTATGCTCAGTTACATCGAGCGGGGCATCGACCTGGCGGAGACCGACGGAGCCGAATGTCTGATCATCCAGTTGGACACCCCCGGCGGGTCAGTAGACCTGACCAAAGAGATCATCCAGCGGATAACGGCCTCCCACGTGCCGGTGGTGGTCTACGTTACGCCCCGCGGGGCACATGCCGCTTCGGCGGGGACTTTCATCGTGATGGCCGGCCACGTGGCGGCCATGGCCCCCGGCACCAGCATCGGAGCGGCCAGCCCCGTCAGCGTCGGGGAAGAACTGACCGGCACGATGAAGGCCAAAGTGACCAACATCCTGGTGGCCGATATCGAGGGCCTGGCCCGCAGACGGGGGGAGAAGGCCGTGGAATGGGCTACAAAAGCGGTGACCGAGGCTATAGCCGCTACGGATGAAGAGGCCCTTGAACTGGGAGTCATCGACTTTGTGGCCGAAGATCTGGACGAGCTACTGGCGCTGGTGGACGGCTTTAAGGTCGAGTTCAGGAGGGAAACGATCACCCTGCATACGGCCCAGGCAGAGATCAAGCCCCTGCCCATGACCCCCATCGAAAACTTTCTGCATACCATCACCAACCCCAACATTGCCTTCATCCTGATGACCCTGGGCCTCAACGGGCTTCTCTTCGAGCTTTCCAGCCCTGGCGGCTACCTGGCGGGCATCGTGGGTAGCATCTGTCTGCTCCTGGCGCTATACGCCTTTGGAGTGTTGTCGGTAAACTACACCGGCTTTTTGTTCGTTCTGCTGGCCTTCGCCTTATTTCTCCTGGACGTCAAAGCCCCCACCCACGGAGCCCTTGCGGCTGGCGGGGTCGTTTCCTTCATCTTTGGCTCCCTCATTTTGTTTAATTCACCTTATTACAGCATCTCCACCACCCTGGTCGTCAGCGTGGCTCTGACGACGGGCGCTTTCTTTGCCTTCGTGGTGACCAAGGCGTTGCGAGCGCAGCGGTGGCAGGTGGCTACCGGCTGGGAGGGTCTGATCGATAAGGTAGCCGAGGCCCGCACTGACCTGGACCCCGAGGGCACGGTTTTCCTGCGGGGCGAATTGTGGGCCGCCGTGGCCGAGGATAAGCCTGTGCAGAAGGGCGAAAAAGTGAAAGTGATGGCGGTGGACGGTTTTCGTCTGCGAGTGAAGAGGACGAAAAATTGACAAACAATAGGGCTTGTGATACACTTAAGCGCTGTTAAGAGAACATTGCATGTAGAAGTGCTCACCCTATCACAATAGTACCTATCCAGTCCCTCGCCGGGTGACAAACAAAAATAAGAGGAGCGGTGCTATATGCCTATCGATTACCTGCCTATCTTCATCCTGGTGATCCTGGCCACAGCCATCGCCGTTCTAGCCATTCTTTTTCCCTCGTTATTTGGCCCCAAGAAACCCGATGAGGTCAAGCTTTCCACCTACGAATCCGGCAAACTGCCCATCGGCCCGGCCCGCCGCCGTTTTTCTGTGCAGTATTACCTCACGGCCATGCTCTTCATACTATTTGACATCGAGGTCATCTTTCTCTACCCCTGGGCGGCGGTTTTCAAGCAGCTTAAACTGTTCGCTCTGGTCGAGATGGCTATTTTCGTCCTGATCTTGCTGGTGGGCTACGTTTACGTGTGGCGAAAGGGGGCTTTGGAATGGGACTAGAACAAAAAATACCAGAAGGGATATGGCTCACCAAATTGGAGGACCTGGTCAACTGGGGACGCAAAAACTCCCCCTGGCCGGTGACCTTTGGCCTGGCCTGCTGCGCCATCGAGATGATGGTGGCCGGGGCTTCGCGCAACGACATCGCCCGCTTTGGGGCCGAGGTCTTCCGCGCCTCGCCGCGCCAGGCCGACGTCATGATCCTGGCCGGGCGCATTTCCCAGAAGATGGCCCCCGTGGTCAAACGTCTCTACCAGCAAATGCCCGAACCGAAATGGGTCATCGCCATGGGAGCCTGCGCCTCGTCGGGGGGCATGTTCAACAACTACGCCATCGTCCAGGGCGCGGATAAGATCGTGCCCGTCGACGTTTACGTGCCGGGCTGCCCGCCCCGCCCGGAGGCGCTGTTGTACGCTCTCACTCAGCTTCAGAAGAAGATCGAGCAGGAGAAGTTTAAGGATTACGCTTGAAAGGCGGATAAGCACAATGAAAGAGGAGACGAATAGTAAAATCACTTACGAAGTTGGGCAGATGGCCCAGATAATCGATCTTCTTTATACGTTTCGGAACAGGCCGGAGGTGGAGCAGTTCCTCCAGGAGCATGAGTTTTTGTTGCCTTTGCTTGTGGATGCGTATCCGGTGATTGAGAAACACTTTGGCCCCAATCCAGAGGTAGTGCTCGAAGTCGTCGCCGAACCAGAAAGTGTAGATGATCTCGAACTCGTGGCCTTCATTCGCACAAACCTTTCCCCCGACCAGGCCCTGGATAAACTTCACCGCTTTGACGACGAATGGTTTCTGGGCGTTTTGGATAGGACGCAGGGGATACTTTGCATTCACGTGGAGTTCGTATGAGTTTCGATTGGAGTGATTATCTAATCCTGGCCCGCGATATGGAGACAACAGCATATTCGAGTTCTACACCGGAGGCAAGATTACGCTCCTGCGTCAGTCGGGCCTACTACGCAGCTTTTTGCAAGGCCCGAAACTGTCTGCTCGATAAAGGTACCCAAATTCCTAAGAATGTGAATGTCCACAAATTTGTCCCAGACAAACTCAAGCAAAGTCGTGATGTGAGATGCCAACGAGTAGGGATCGACTTGCATCGATTACGGAAAGATCGAAACAAAGCCGACTATGACGACCGGGTAAGTAGACTGGCATCTATAGCACAAAATGCTTTGAAAATGGCGGACAATATACTGAATGCGCTTAAAACCATTTAATGACATATGCTCGATTTGAAATATTCCCTGGTAATAGAAGCGACCGAAGACCCCAATTTCTTCGGGTTTTATTCTCCGGACATTGAGGGGTTCACCGGCGTGGGGCACTCCATAGAGGACTGCCTGTACAAAGCAAAATGGGGCATGGAGGAGCACCTTGCTCTTTTGAAAGAGAGGGGGCTTTCCATCCCCCAGGCCAATCCCAATCCAACAATTGTGATCCAGAACGAAAGACGCCTGGAACCAGCCATGTAACCTTGTTTACCGAGGAGCAATTATGCCCGACGATACCGTCGAAAAGCTGAAAGCCAGATTCCCGGAGGCCGTGCTGGAGGTCAAGGAATTCCGGGGCGAAACGACCGTCACCGTGCGCTCCGAGAACCTGATCGAGGTGGGCCGTTTTCTGCGCCACAGGCAAAAATACGACCTGCTCATCCACGTCACGGGCGTGGACTACCTGAATTACACGAATGGTCGCGGGGCGCGCTTCGAGACCGTCTACAACCTCTACTCCATCCCGCGCCACGAACGGCTGCGCCTCAAAGTCCCTCTGAGCGGCGAACCGCCCACCGCGCCCAGCGTGACCGACATCTGGCCGGGAGCGAACTGGCACGAACGCGAGGCTTACGACCTGCTGGGCATCGTCTTCAAGGGCCACCCGGACCTGAGGCGCATCATGCTGCCCGACGACTGGGTGGGTCATCCTCTGCGCAAGGACTATCCGCTGGGCGGCGAGGCGGTGGCTTTCTCCGTCAATACGGACCCGGCCCTGGGCCAGCAGATCGTGGAAGCCCCGACCCAAGAATCCTCTCTGCCGCCGGGGGTGGATGCCGAAAATCACCTGGTGCTCAACATGGGGCCTCAGCACCCGGCCACTCACGGCGTGCTGCGCGTGGTGATGGAACTGGACGGCGAGAGAGTGGTCAGCGCCCACCCGGACATCGGCCACCTGCACTCCGGCATCGAAAAAACAGCCGAATACAAAACCTACCAGCAGGTCATCCCCTACACTGACCGCATGGATTACGTATCGGCCATGACCAACAACCTGGGCTACATCCTGGCTGTGGAGAAGCTCCTGGGCATCGAAGCTCCGCCCCGCGCCCAGGCTTTGCGGGTCATCTGCTGCGAGTTGCAGCGCATCGCCTGTCTGCTGATCGCCATCGGCACCAACTGCCTGGACATAAGCGGCACCATTCACGCCCTGCTGATGTACACCTTCCGCGAGCGGGAAGAGGTGCTGAACCTGTTCGAGATGATAAGCGGGGCGCGTCTCACCCCCTCTTACTTCTGCGTGGGCGGGGTGCGCTGGGATGCGCCGCCTCACTTCGCCGAGCGAGCGCGGGCCTTCCTGGCCGACTTTCCCAGGCGGCTGGAGGAGTACGAAGCCATGCTGATGCAAAATCCCATCTGGCTATCTCGCACCAAAGGCATCGGGGTGATAAGCGCCAAAGATGCCATTGCTATGGGGATGACCGGGCCGTGCCTGCGAGCCAGCGGCGTGCCCCACGACGCCCGCCAGTACGCTCCCTACTGCGGCTACGAGCAGTACGACTTCGACGTTTCCCTGGCCTACGGCAGCGATTGCTACGACCGCTTCGGGGTGCGCCTGATGGACATGAAACAAAGCGCCCGCCTCATCGAGCAGGCCCTCGATAAACTGCCCGACGGGCCGATCAAGCATCCCGACGCCAAACTCAGCCTGCCGCCCCGTGAGGAACTGGATACCAGCATGGAGGCTCTCATCCACCACTTCAAGCTGGTGACGGAAGGCTTTTCCCCGCCGGAAGGCGAGGTTTACGCCTGCGTCGAATCGCCCAAGGGCGAGATCGGGTATTACCTGGTTTCCGACGGCGGCCCTACACCCTATCGCCTGAAGATTCGCGGCCCGGCTTTTTCTAACCTGCAAGCCCTCAACGTAATGTCCCAGGGAGCGATGTTTTCGGACATGGTGTCCATCATCGGGGCCATAGACATCACTCTAGGGGAGGTGGACAGATGACCCTCTCGGAAAAGGCCGTCGCCAGGATAAAAGCCGTGCGGGAAAAATATCCCGACCCGCGCTCGGCTCTGCTCCCGGCCCTGGACATCGCTCAGCGTGAACACGGCTGGCTCAGTGCAGAAGTGATGGGCGACGTGGCCGACCTGATGGGCCTGGCCCCGGTCGAAGTCGGCTCGGTCGCCAGCTTTTACACCATGTTCCACCGCCGCCCGGTGGGCCGCTATCACATCCAGGTGTGCACCAACGTCTCTTGTTCCCTGCTCGGCGCGGAGCACCTGGTCGAGCACCTCAAGCATAAGCTGGGCATCAAAGTGGGCGAAACCACGCCCGACAAGCTCTTCACCCTCACCACCGTCGAATGGCTGGGTTCCTGCGGCACCGCCCCGGTGATGCAGATCAACGACACCTATTACGAGAATTTGACCGCGGAGAGGATAGATGAAATCCTGGCCGAACTGCAAGAAGCCTGATGATAAGTTTACGTTTCATCACCGAATGTGTGAAATCTAATAG